>JAVEEA010000041.1 GCA_030840675.1 Pyrinomonadaceae bacterium | reverse complement strand
CGAGCCAATAAATGAAAGAATGTCCAGCCTGTAGGCGCTGTTTCCCCGACGAAGTCAATCACTGTCCGCAGGACGGCGACGCCACCACGCCGTCGCTGATCGGCGAGCCTATTCTCGACGCCCGTTATCAACTCGAGCGTCGCCTGGGCCAGGGCGGGATGGGCGTCGTATTCCAGGCCCGGCACATCTTTCTCAAAACGTCCCACGCTATTAAAGTGATCCTGCCTGATCTCGTCGGCAACGACCCGATGCTGGTCACACGCTTTCGCCAGGAGGCACTCGCGGCCGCGGCCATCCGTCATCAAAACATTATTGCGGTTACTGATTTTGGCGTAGTGCGCGGCACGATGCCTTTCCTGGTGATGGAGTTTGTTAGCGGCCAGTCGCTGCAGGACATCCTGGCCGAAGAGAAAGTAATGTCGCCGCAGCGAGCGTTTGAGTTTGCGTCCGCGATTGGGGCGGGTGTGGGCGCCGCACATAAACAGAACATTGTGCATCGCGATCTAAAGCCTCTGAACATCATGACCCAAACAGGTCAGCCGGTTTCAGAAGGCTTAAAGATTCTTGACTTCGGCCTGGCGAAGATTAAGTCAGGCGAGTTGCTCGGCTCATTTGTACAGGCGAAGACCAGCGGCATGATGGGTTCACCTTTCTACATGGCGCCGGAGCAGTGGTCTGACGACGAACCCGACGCGCGCGCCGATATTTATAGTCTGGGAATAATTCTTTACCAGATGCTCGGCGGCGATGTGCCGTTCAAGGGTTCATCGATTCCGGCGATCATGAAGAAGCATCTGACGCTGCCGCCTCCCAGCTTCAAGTCCGTGGGGGTCGACGTTCCCGCGCGTGTTGAAGAGGTGGTCCGTCACGCGCTGGAGAAGGAGATTTCCGCGCGCACCCCGACCGTCGAAGTTTTTATTCAGGAGTTGCGCGAGGCGGTAGCCGCGGGCGGCGCTTTCACTCAAACAGTTCGCACGACTGGTTTCGTTGCCGACGCCACTCTTTATTCCCCGGTTGCGAGTACGGGTGGTTCACAGTCACAAACAAATGCTAACTCGGCGTTTGATTTGATGGACGGCACGATCAGTTCGGCTGCTCTGGGCGCCGAAGAGCAGGCAAAGCTGGCGGCTTCGCGCGCGGACTACGATCGTGAGCAAAAGCAAAAAGAGCGGGTAGCACGCGAAGAGTTGGCACGCGAAGCTGAGGAACAGCGCAAGGCAACGGAAGCGAAAGAGCTACGACGCAAGGAACAGGAAGCGAAGGTTCTCAAGGAGCAGCAGGATCGCGAAGAACGTGATCGCCGGCAACACGAACAGATGGAAAGAGTCGAGCGGCAGGCAAGGGAACTCGAAGAGCGCCTCGCTCGCCTCGCGACCAGCATGCCGCCAGTGCCGCAAACAGCGGTAGTTGATCCCGAAGCCACGCAGGTTCATCAGGGCGCGAAGCCGAATGCCGTCACGAACAATAGTTTTCCTGGTGCCGCCGCACCGGTTGTAGCCAGCCTCCCACCCAAGGCATTGGTGGTTCCAGTTCCACCACAGCCGAAGGGGAATTCCATGTACTTGATCGGCGCCGCCGTGCTGGTTGTTTTGCTGATCGGCGGTGGCACCGCGGCATTTTTGATGATGCGATCAAAATCTACCGGACTCATCGTCAAGGGCAACAACCCCACGCCGTTACCGTCGGCAACCGTAGCGCCGGAAGGTCCCGGCAAGGTCGACATGGTTGAGATTCCCGGCGGCACTTTTCAGATGGGCCGTAACGATGGACCACCGCAGGAGCGACCGGAGCATGCGGTAACGGTTCCGAAGTTTATGCTGGACCGCACCGAGGTGACGAACGCCGAGTACGCCGACTTTATTAACGCCACGCACTATGAAGCGCCTGGCGATTGGGTCAATGGGAAACCACTTGCGGGCCAGGAGCGCTGGCCCGTCGGCAACGTCTCCGCAAAAGATGCGGAAGCGTTTGCGGCCTGGCGATCCCAGCGTGACAACGTCACCTATCGACTACCGACTGAAGACGAATGGGAGTTTGCCGCACGCGATGGGGGTCAATACAAATCGTTTCCCTGGGGAGACACCTGGGAGGATCGGCGCGCGGTGGTCAAGGGAGCGTCGCCGCGGCCGGTCGGTTCCTACCCGGAAGGCAAGAATCGTTGGGGAGTTTTGGATTTGATCGGCAATATTTCTGAGTGGACCGCCTCCAAAGCGTCTGTGTACAGTGGCAAGGAGATTCCGGCAGCCAACCGGGACTGGCTCGTCATTCGCGGCGGTTCGTATGCGAGCGATCCCAATGATAGCCAAATACCGATCTCGGCAACCTACCGAGATTGGTTCAACCCAACGCTGAAGCATCCGACCTTCGGTTTTCGGCTGGCCCGCTCGCTGCTGTAAAACAAGGCCGAGTGGCCACACTATTAAATCGGGCTTCTTAGCAAAAGGTAAGCAGGAGACCACAACTTCGCCGGCTTACTCGCACCCAACCCCTTTGCCAACTAGTTCATCTTCCGCAAGCTGCGCTACAATCCGCCCCGGTCGTTTTAGTCATGTTTGTTTGCAGTCTCGTTTCCCAGGAGAGAATCGATGCAACCCCTCTCGATTTTTCGTGCAGCACTGATCATTAGCGCACTTTTCGTCTGCGCTTCTTTTACCATCGGTGTCAGAGGCCAGGATATCGGCGTCGATGTCGGCGGCGCCGCCGGCATCTTTCGTCCCAAGAATCCCGAAGCGAAGAGGCGTGCCAATCGTACAACCCCGGTGGTCCGGCGCGGGTCCGGCCCGCGCGCCACCACGCCGCCCAGCGCCGGACTCGAAGATCGCATCGAGGACTTGCTGAATAACGGCAACGAGTTTCGTGACGCGCGCCGCTTCGCGGAAGCTGAGACTGCTTACCAGAGTGTGCTGAAACTCAAAGCCAACGATGGGCGCGCGGCTTACGGGCTGGGTAACATTTATTCCGACCAGCAACGCTGGGAAGAGGCCGAAGGTTCGTATCGCAAGGCGGTGCTCTGGAGTCCCTCGAATGTTGATGCGCTGATCGCCTTGAGCGTCGTGCTGGTGCAACCGCGCACCGGCGGAGACAATGCGCGGCGCCTGGCTGACTCGGAAGCTTTTGCGCGACGGGCCGTCTTGCTGGAACCGAAAAACGCCGTGGCCTGGGATCGCCTGGGGGTCGCGCTACAGTCGCGCGGTCTCTACAACAATGAAACCGAAAGTTCCTATCGCCGCGCCGTGGAACTCGATCCGCAGTTTGCCGTAGCCTATGCGCATCTCGGCTACGTGCTCAATCACCTGGGACGACGCACCGAGGCGCAACCCTTGTACGATCAAGCTACGCAACTCGCGAAAGATCCGGCAACGTTGAACTTGATCGCCGAGTCGCTGCAGGCGGAACAGCAATGGCAAAACTCGGAACCGGTTTTGAAACGAACGCTGGAGCTCGACCCGCGCAATGCCAATGCCCTTTACCTGATGGGTCGCATGCTGGTCGTATTCAAACGCTTCCAGGAATCCGAGCCTTATCTGAAACTCGCAACCGAAGTTAGTCCGCGTGCGTTTCAACCGTTCAATCTGCTGGGCCGCACTTACCTGGCGCTGGACCGTTTCGAGGAGGCGGAGGAGACTTACGAGCGCGCGGCAGGACTGGCATCAGCCGGCGATCGCAAACAATTGGCCGGCAGCTACGGGTTCGCGGGCGTGGGTGATGGTTATTTAAAGTTGAAGAAGAAGCCGAGCGCCGCCCGGGCCTACAAGCGGGCTCTCGAACTCGATCCTGCCAACAAGGAACTGGAACAGAAACTCGCGAAGGTGAGTTGAGCCCGGCTCGTAGGGAGCCGCTGTTTCAAGTTCGATTTCCGAAGGAGTAATCTCTCCAATGAAGCGTTGTCCGAAGTGTAATCGTAGTTTTCCTGACGACAATCAGAAGTTTTGCACGATCGATGGCGGCTTGTTGGTTATTGCCGATCAGCCTTTCGATCCCAACGCCACGATCCACAGTCCCGCACAGCCGTCGGCGTCTGACTCCGCAAACAAAGCTGCTGCTGCTCCCCAACACGATTGGAACGAAACCATTGCGCTGAGCCAGAGTCCCGACGCGCCCACCGCTGTGTTGCCGCGGCAAACTGGTCCAACCGGCTCGCCCACTGTTACCAACCTGCGCCAATCGCCGCAGGCCGCGCCGCCGCCGCCCACACCCAAAACGCAAAACGCCCCGGCCGCGAATGCGCCGAGCGTGCCGCTACCGCAAGTTCAGGCGGCGCCACAAACGCGAGTGTCACCCACGCTACCGACCGCCGCGGCTGTGCCGAAAAAAAAGAAGTCGAAGTTGCCGCTGATTCTCGGCGTACTCGCGTTGTTCTTGGTAATCGGCGTTACCGCACTGGCGGCCGGCGTTTACTTCTTTGTCATCAAACCGCGCCGCGAAGCAGCACGTACTGAGCCGGCCGTCGTTGTCACAAAGAAGGAAAGCGAGAACAGCAACGCGAACACGAACCCCGAGCCGCCGAAAGCTGAACCCGAGAAAACCACGCCGGCTTTTGTAGCGCCGCCGAACACAACCAAATTTGTAAACTCGAATGCGACGCTCGACGGTAAGCTGGCGGAGCATTATCTCGACTTCTCGTTTTATTATCCCAACAACTGGATTCCCGATCCCAAGGCGGGGGTGGCGGGAGCGAACAACTTCGCGAAAGTCGAACGAAAGCTTCCGGACATCATGCAGGAGAGCTTCGCGGTGGGCTGGTATTCCAGCAAGGGAAGTTTCGCTGCCGATGAAGCGACGTTTCCGCAACTGGTCGAACAGCTCGGCGCTACGCTGGCTAAGAGTTTTCCCGGCTATCGCAAAGTTTCCGAGGGTCCGACAAGAGTAAATTCGCTCGACGGTTACGAGTTTCGTTTTGTCAGCAGTTCGGCGGATAGCGAGAACGGCGATCTGCAACTTTGGGGTCGCGTGATATTTCTGCCGTCCGGAACCGCCGGCGCAAACGGCGCTACCCTCGTGATGCTTGCAACTTCCCGCGCGCCCGAATTGTCAGGAGTGGAAGACCTGGGTGTGAAAGGCGAGCTGCCGTTGATACTCGATTCGTTCCGCTTCGGCAAGTCGGATTAAGCGGAGCCGCGTTACGGCAAATTGATTGCGAATGGTATGCTGTCCGTTAAGTCTTAACCGATTGTAAGCACGAAAATGCCAGCGAAGAAGAAAATTACCAACACCGGAAAATCGTTGTGGACGCCCGGCCGTCTCGCGTTCACAATTCTCGTACTGTCGCTGTTCGCTGCATTTGGGATTTCCAGTTGCAACTCCGGTGACGAACGCCGCACCAATCCCGTAGCAAAAATTAATCCCAACCCGAGCGCCCCTACGGTGCGTACGGGCCCGGCGCCGATCACGGAGTTGCCCGCGAGCATTACCGACGCGGAACTCAAGGCCGTTACCGGCGCGCCCATCAAGCTTTCAGGCTACGCGGGAAAAGTTTACCTGGTGAATTTGTGGGCTACCTGGTGTGGGCCGTGCCGGCAGGAAACGCCCGAGCTGGTCAAACTTTACAAAGAGTTTCGTTCGCAGGGTCTCGAGGTAATCGGCCTCTCAACGGAAAACCCGGAAGCCTCGGCCGAGGCAGTACGCGAGTTTGTGCACAACTATAACGTCGACTATCGCGTTGGCTGGGCCAGTCCGGACGTAGCCATCGCTCTAATGCAGGGCC
The DNA here is from genome assembly GCA_030840675.1 of Pyrinomonadaceae bacterium. Lineage (GTDB taxonomy): Bacteria > Acidobacteriota > Blastocatellia > Pyrinomonadales > Pyrinomonadaceae > PSRF01. The sequence goes on along the minus strand of JAVEEA010000041.1, from coordinate 22,970 downwards.
GCGATGCCATCCCACAGAGTTTTGTGGTTTCACGTACCGGCAAGATCGTCAAGCGCTTTGTCGGGTTCAACCCCGTGGCAACTCCACCGCAGATCAGGGCCGCAATTCAGGAAGCCCTCGGCGACAAAGACGCGGCCGACTAAAGACTGTCGCAACGCCTTAGTCGACTTTGCGATCTAACTTACGCTGCGCTTCTTCCATCAACCGTTCGCCGTCCCGCACGATCCCTTCGTCCTGCAAACCTTCGCCTACCCGCTTCTTCGCTTCGCCCTTTAGCTTTTCCATCTCCGCTTCGACACGTTCTTCCACCTGATCCATCGGGGCCTTTTCGCCGGTCTCCTCCTGGCTCACCATCTTATCTTTATCAAAATCCATGTTGCTCTCCCTAAACCCCTCGCGTTAAGAATAATTCTGTTAGCACAGCCTAGCATACACATCATTTGCAGGAAATGAGTCCGCCCACCAGGTAGCTTCTTGATTCAGTTTTCTCCGTGAAGATCTCCGAGAACTTCGTCCCGTTGCAGTTGCACGAGACATCCCGCAGCGCAAAGTCGTTTCATGCGGCAGACCCGACACCTCAAGCAATGGTCACTGACACTCAAACAACGAGCGTCAAGCAATGGACTGATTAGTAATTCGCGATTGGGTAGACCGCTTCAGGAAGGATTATTTGCAGCCACTTTCACCTTCGACACCGAGTTGCCGCCGCTGTTCGCCACCCAGACATTAGCGCCATCGTAGGTGAGGCTTATGGGACCGCGACCAACCGGAATAGTCCGGATCACTTTGCCGGTATCTAATTCGATTTGCGTGACCGAACTCCCACCATAGTTTGCTACCAGCATGTGACCGCCCGCGAACGCGATTGCCGCCGGGCCATCGGCCACGGCGATCCTATCCCGCAGAGTGCCATCACTGTTTAGGCGCGTAACATTGCTGCTGAAGAAATTCGTGACCCAGATATCGGCGCCGTCAAAAGCGATGCCCATCGGCTCGCGTCCGACCTCAAACGTTCCGAGACTAACGCCATCATCGCCGCGTAGTTTCGTCACGCTGTTGCCATTGTTATTTACTACCCAAAGATTTTGCCCATCGAAGGCCAGCGCCACAGGCCGGTTGCCGACTACAAAGGTGCAACTCGCGCCATCGCTTTCACGCAACTTGGTGACAGTGTTGTCGTCCCCATTTGCCACCCAGATGCCGTTGCCGTCAAACAACAATGCTTCCGGACGACGTCCGACCTTAACCGTTTCGAGCAACGCGCCGTCGCTCGCACGCAGCTTCATCACGTTGTTGCTGAACTTATTCGCGACCCAAATATTTTCACCGTCGTAGGCGAGTGCGGTGGGCCGCGCGCCGGTGGGAAACGTCCCCAGGTTCGTGCCGTCTACACTTAGTTTCATCACGTTGTCGGCCATCTGATTGGCCACCCAAATGCTGTTGCCGTCGAAGAGCACGGCGTTGGGACTTCTGCCGACCGCGAAGTCTAACTTAATGATCGCGGGCTGCGGCGGCTTGCTGACCGGCGACGTTTGCGCAGCGGGAGACAGTGCAAAGAGGGGAGACAGAAATGTCAGTAACCACACATTTCGTAGCTGAAGTTTACCGTTCATCTTTGTCTCCCCTTCATTGCAGTTGTAGTTAGCCCAGCTTGTGCGAGCTCTTAGCTGCCCGCCCAAGCGCCGGGGCTGGTTTTTCCGTGCCGTCATCCATCCACAGAATTGATTCGACAATCCAGGGCGGGTTGGCCTTTCCCGGACACATGGCCCACCACTGGCGCGCCTCGTTGCCGTAGCGAACCATCCCGATGTGATTGGTGACGTTCAGGTCCTGCTCGGTGTTGGAGGTATAGAAACCAAGCTTCCGCCGCAGGATTCCAATCTCCTCCGGCTTGCCAGTCAGAAACGTCCAGCCGGGTTTCAGATGGTGCATCTGGACGTAATGCCGCAGTTTGCTCGGCGTGTCCTCGTCGGGTTTAAGGGTGATCGAGTACATGAAGATGTCGCGGCCGACCCGCGGCCCGAGCAACTTCTGCACCTGTTTCAGGTTCATCGTGATGGCGGGACAGATGCCCTCACAGTTTGCGTACATGAAGTTGATAACGACTATCTTGTCCTTGATCAAGTCGTCGTAAAACTTCACCTTTCGGCCTTCGTGGGTGGTGAGTTCGAAGTTCGGGAAATAGTGTTCTCGAGTTTTTTCCCGCGACTTATCCTCGGGAGCAACCCACGAATTAATTACCGCAGCTTCCGTCCCCGCCGTCCGAGCGACGACGCCGGCAGCTATGGGCGTGACCGCGAGCGCCGCTAACATTTTTCGTCTACTTACGTTTGACATAGTGCTTGCAACTCCTTTCTAGAGTTTTTCACGGTTAATTAACTTCCTGGCGGATTGCGCAACCGTCAGGCGTCAGCGGCGGCCACAGCCGTTTTCGTTGTCGTTGCCCACGTCGTCGATGTCGAAGCGCAACATCATGGCGTGGTCCTCGTGAATCGTGTTGTGACAGTGCATCGGGTAACGCCCGACGAAGTCACGGAAGCGGAAATAGATTTGGGCATCGTCGTTCTCGCCGAGCCTGATGACGTCTTTGCGAGCTCGCTCAATCAGCGTCGGTGTCTGTCCGTTTCGTTTGAGCACCTGGTGTTCTTCGAAGTGGATATGAATTGGGTGCGACCAATTGAAACCGCCTTCGAGGTTCCAAATCTCCGCGGTGTTGCGTTTCACGCGGAAGCGCACATTGTTGCCGTCAAAGAGTTGGTCATTGATAACCCATTGACCATTACTACGATCAAACTTGAAGCAGCGCTGGATGCGCTCGGCCACCCTGGTTGGCACGGCGTAGAAAGCGGGATTGGTCGCCGGATTCACGCTTTGATCGTTCACCGCATCTGAGGTGACGCGAAACTCCAACACTTTGTTTCCCTGACCGGCCGGCAGAATAGTGTTTCCTGGCCCGGCGCCGTCGCATTGCTCGAGTCGGTTCTCGATGTGAATGACGCTCCCCGGCGCGAACGACGAGAAGTCAACGATTATGTCCATGCGCTCAGCGACGCCCATGAACAGACCGGTCGTGGTCTGCACCGGGTTGGGCAACAGGTTTCCGTCGTTGGAGATTATGTAGAAGGGATGATTCGTCAGATCAGACTTGGTCAGGTAAAAACGGTAGAAGCGTGACGGCCCGCCGTTGAGCCAGCGCAAGCGATAGCGCCGGCGTTTGACTTCGAAGAACGGCTGAATCTTTCCGTTTACGAGAAACTTGTCGCCCAGGATCCCGTCGCGGTTGGCCAGATCGAAAGCGAGCGTGCCGTCAGCGGGGTCGAAGTTCTTGTCGTTGAACATCATGGGAATGTCGAAGGCGGGGAAGCTGGGAAGGCGAAAGCCGGTGGTCTCGTTGCCGGTGTCAAACTGATTGAAGAGCAGGTAGAACCCGGCCAAGCCTTTGTAGACGTTCTGTGCCGTAAAGTCGACGCGGTGATCGTGATACCAGAGCGTGCTCATCGACTCGTTGATGTCGCCGTTGGGTGCATGACTTGATGCGAAGCCCGCCAGCACGTTGGGGTAATGTTGGTCGTACCATTTTCCCACGCCAAAAAAGTCGGTGGGGAAGCCGTCGCTCTCAGACGGTGTATGGCCGTTGTGCATATGAGTGGAAACAGATTGAATGCCGAAACCGCCATTGGCGGCCGGGAGGTCGTTGAAGTTTCTGACGAGAATTGGCTCGCCGTAGTTGGAAACATAAGTTTGTCCAGGCACTGTGCCGTTAAAAGTCCAGAGTCTTTGCAACGGCAACTGCGGGTGCATGCTGAGCAGTTGTTCTCTCTGGTGGACCTCATAAAACTTCTGCGGCGGCTTTGTCAGTAAAGCCTGATGCGGACGAGTGCGTGCCTCGCCGGCCGCGGTATTCGGATTGACCGTCGGCGCCGGACTCAAAGTCGCGACTGGCTGCGCGATGGGGGGAATGGGCATCGGCTCAAGAAAGGGAGTGGTCGGGGGACTCGTCGGTGTGCCATTTCCTCCGGAGCCGTCCCACCAGCGGCGATCACACCCGCTGCCAAAACTACCGCCGCCACTAAATTGGGCGCGCGCGCTTAAGCCGTTTTTCTGAATCAGGTAGCCTGCGCTAGTTAGCAGTCCCAGCTTCATCAAATCGCGGCGACTTAACCGAGCAGCTATTAGTTCGCGCCTGTTCTTCGCCGCTTGCTGGATTTCTTTCTCACGTCTGCGATTGCGTTTCGAGATATTAGCCATTGTTCTCCTCTTCATCCGCGTGGGGCGCGGTGATGCTGTTAGGGCGGTTGACAGACAAACCTGTCGTAGATTGAGAAGTCTTCCTGTTGCTGCACGAGCGGGCGAGAATCGGTTATCCGATCAACCGACGACAGCACCACCTGGGCGGGTTGCTCTCAGCGACACCGGGGTATTCCTTGTTGTTACTGCTTACGGGAGGTAGTGAACGGCTCGCCAGTGATCGGGACAGACAAAACTCACCGCGAGCGCGGCCAAGCTATACTACAAGGCCTAACACCTGTCAACGAAAAGCACATCACAGTGCGCGCGCTGCCTCGGCGTCTTCACCAGAACACCCGCTAGTTGTCGCGAAGGCACATCGGTTGCGCTATGCGAGTCAGGCGCCTGCACAATTTCATCAGTCTTCGGCAACTGTTATTCGCAGGCCACTGGATTCAAATCGGATTCTGTCTGGGAGTTATAGCTCCATGAAACCTCGGCATTTGAATGATAAGCCAGCAGCAGCAAGGCAAGCGCTTTGGCTTCGCACTCCTGTCGCGGTACGTCACCAGCCCTCTGACCCAGTAGGTCCGGGTGAAAAGAAATGAGACTTCGCGGAACCCTCATGTCACAACATGAACCACACCTGGGCACATCTGCTCATACCGCTAACCCACAATTACGCGTGCCGTCAGTCTCCAGCAGAAGAGCACTCCGGCGCGAACCCTTAAACGCCAGTTCCTGTGACCGCGGCAGACAATGCTTGCCGGCTGCGTCCTCCAACTGGCAGGGAGAAAAAATGAACTTCAAAACCAAACACACAACCCGAGCGATGCAACGAAGAAGCTTTATTAAGACCGTCGGTACAGGTATCGCGGGCGCTTCCATCCTAAGCGCCGGGTTTTCCCCATCCCTCGGAACAATCGTGGCCCAGGCACAGGCCGGTGGCAGCCCGGTACTGTCCAAGTTTACGGAACAACTGGTCACACCCAACCTGATCAATGCCAAAGCGGGCGGCACTTTTTCGCTCGTGGCGGCGCCGGGACTTCAGCGTTTCCACAGCTCCCTGCCGCTGACGTCGACCTGGGGTTACGGCGGGATGCCTTACCTTGGGCCAACGTTTGAGGCGAAGCGGGGCGCGCCGATCAATGTGATCGTGAGCAACAATCTCGGACCGCACCCACTTGCCTTCGCTATCGATACGTCACTGCACGGCGCCGTCGAGGCGGACAAGGTTTCTCCGCGCACCAACGTTCACCTGCACGGCGGCAATACGGAGCCTGGCAGCGACGGTCATCCCGACGCTACGTTTCTTCCAGGTGCGACCTACAACTATCGCTTCCAAAATAATCAGGAAGCAACGACCCTTTGGTATCACGATCACGCGCTTGGCATTACACGCCTGAACGTCCCTACGGGATTAGCGGGAATGTATTGGATGAGAGACGCGCGCGATACCGGACTCGCCGACAATCCGATCGGATTGCCATCGGGCGACTCCGAAGTTCCGCTCATTATCCAGGACAAATTGTTCAACTCGGATGGCACGATGGCTTTTCCTGCGGGCCCCCTCCAGATTTGGTCGCCGGAGTTTTTCGGCGACACGTCGGTGGTCAACGGCAAGGTGTGGCCCAACCTGAATGTTAAGCGCGGCGTATATCGTTTTCGCCTGGTGAACGCTTCCAACGCGCGCGTCTACAGTCTGTATCTTTCCAACAAACAAGTGATGTTTCAGATTGGCAGCGACGGCGCTTTGCTCAACGCCCCCGTGCCCTTGACTCATCTCATTATCGCGCCGGGAGAACGGGCAGATTTCCTACTCGACTTCACGAATATTGCCGCCGGCACCACGATTCAACTGAAGAACAACGCACCCGCGCCCTTCCCGAACGGCCCCCGCAGTCCCAGACAGGGCGGCATCTTCCTCCGCGAAATCATGCAGTTTACTGTCACCAGCACCACCGGCTTCACTGCTGCGATTCCGGCGACTCTGCGCGCCACGCCGATCATGGCCCTACCAACTCCGAGCCGAGTGCGTAACGTCTCGCTAGTTGAAATTGCTGATCCTGCTAGCGGCGAGCCGGTCATGGGTCTACTCAATAACCTGATGTGGGACACCGGGCAAATCGAACAGGTGGGAGTGAACACACTGGAGCAGTGGAATATCATCAACACCACGGGAGACATGCACCCGATTCACATCCATCTGATTCAGTTTCGCGTCCTCGGTCGTCAGACTCTTGACGTACCTGGTTACATGGCCGCTGTTTACCCGGCACTGGATCCGATGACTATGGGCACCGGCCCCTGGCCCATACCGTCCGCGGACGCGTTTGCGCGGGGCAGCCTGAGGGTGCCGGATGCGAATGAACTGGGCTGGAAGGACACGGTCCAGGCGAACCCCGGTGAGATCACGCGGGTACTGGTGCCATTCGGGGCGCAAATACCAGGCGTCGGACCGAGCGGAGTTCCCTTTGGAGAGTCGTACACCGGCGGTTACGTGTGGCATTGCCACATACTGGATCATGAAGACAATGAGATGATGCAGAAGTATGACATTGTCTAGTCGTCGGCTTTCAGTTTAGATGTAAGGGGCGCTGCTTCGGCAAGGCAGCGCCCTTGTTTTCTGCCTGGATTCGGGCGAGCAGCATCAATGGGCCAACCACGGCGAGCAATCGCAACCTTCAGCTCGTTAGGAACCGCAATGGCTGCCAACCGTAAGACCTGCCGGTTTTCAAAAACCAATTCACGCGCGAGGCAGTGAAGCCCGGGCTTTTGGCTTGAGCATGCGCCGCGACTGCGCAAGTCACAACCTGCTTGATAAGATAGAAACGTTCTCGGTGGCTCGATAAATATAGAACCGGGAGCGAGTAGCGACTGGTCAAACACTCGAGTGGGGTCCCGGGTTGCCATACTCGTTACGCCACTCGAGTTTTCATGCTGGATCTGGCACCCAGTCGCTATCGCTCTCAGTTTGGATTTAGCATCATGAAGAATTTCCTGCGCACATTGTGTTTCTCCCTGGTCCTTACGATCTGTGTTCACGCGCAATCCGTGCCTTCACCGTCGTTGTCGCCCTCGCCTTCGCCCGGACCGGGAACTACGCAAACGTCAGGGCGTCAGCATGTCGAGGAGGTGGGTGAAGGCGAGGTCATTCATATCTCTGCGAATCTTGTTTCAGTGCCGGTCAGCGTGATAAATCGGCGGGGGCAATCGGTAGTAGATCTGCGGCAGCAGGACTTTCGTGTCTTCGAAGATGGCGCGGAGCAAACCATTGTTCACTTCAGCAACGTAGCGCAACCGTTCTCCGTGGTCCTATTGATCGATACCAGTGGTTCAACCGCACCTTTCATCGAGCAAATAAAAGCCGCCGCCAAGGCGTTTGTCGAACAACTCCGTCCCGCTGACACTATTCGCCCGATCTATTTTCACGGCGAGATCAAGCCCCTGACTGAAAATGGAATTAGCGATCCAAAACTGTTCAGCGCGGCCATCGACAAAATCGAACCCGGACCGATCAACCTGGGTACGCGCTTGTACGACGCCGTCGCGTTTGCGCTCGGCACGCTCAAGCCGGCGCCGCCGCGCAAAGCCGTGATACTCATCACTGATGGTGAGAACACCTGGGGCAAAGCCACGATGAAGGGTACGTTGCGTGAAGCGGAAGAGTCTGACGTGGTTTTCTACACACTCCAGTATGGCGATGCGCCGCCGCGGAAATATTTACAACAACTCGCCGACAAGACGGGCGGGCGATATTTCCGAGGCGGCGAACTGAACGCCCTGCGACAGTCGTTTGTGGAAGTTGCCGAAGAATTACGGCGTCAGTATGTACTTGGCTATGAGCCGAAGGAACCGGAACGCAACGGCGTGCGAACAATACGCGTGAAGGTTAACCGCAGCCACGTAGCGGTGCGCGCCCGCAGATTTTATACGTACAGCCATTGACGCGCGTGTTTGGCGCAATCGTTATTTTGTTGACTGGCCGCGAATAGCAATAAGTAACTCACGGTTCTTCGCTATGGACTGTCAGGTCATTCCTTGATTCGAATGCGATGAGCTTCCACCAACAGTAACTTCCCAACATAGTGTTGTCGATCAGGATGTTCACCTAAATAGGTAAGCAACCGCATGATGATTCCGGGAAGCGATTCCGGGTGGTTCTTGATCTGCAGGGCAATGACGCCCCCGAACCGTGTTGGTGGATAGTTAATAATGTCGGCGAAATCCCCCTTTGAGAGTAATGAGTACAGCTTCGAGTTCTTGCGCGTAAACAATCACCTCAGGATCCTTCGCGCCGATGGGTAGATGATCACGGAGCAGGTCGACTGACTGCCCGGCCTCCAACAATGACCTGGCGACTGAGTGGGGAACACATTGGTCCATGAAGAAACGGACGCTCATACAACCTGATAGTCGGCGAGGTCGCGGGCATAGTCCAGACAGGCGGCGATGTCTGCTTGGGTAAGGTCCGGAAACTCTGCGACGATCTGAGCGGGCGCGCTACCGGCAGCCAGATAACCGAGCACTAGCGCAACCGGGATACGCGTGCCGGCAATTCGGGGTTTACCGCTTATCACATCGGGTGTGCTTACGATATGTTGACGCCAGCCGGTTTGCTCAGTCGTGGGATTCAACATCATTCTCACCCATGAAGCTGTGGAACTTGAGTTGGTAGCTTAGAGTCGCCATCCTTCCAGACCCGCCCACTATAACGGCAGTCTTTCTCTGGAGACAACAATTTATGGAAGCTGTGCCGAACGTGGAAGGGCGTTCAAACACCGCGATGAGGCGGATCGCGACTCTGTTTCGTTGTGAGTTGTGTAATGTTTACGGAGCGAACTTTTGCCGGTACTCACCAGCGACGAGAAACGCCTTGACCATTTCCGCCGCCACGAAGTCGCCGTTGAATTGGTTCAGCTTGCCCAACCAGAAATTGTAACCGTCAAAGTTTAAGCTTGCCTCGGGAGCGTCGTTGGGATTTCGGCGCAGGTAGCCGAAGTACTGCATCAGGACAAAGGCGCGGTTAATTTCCTGTCGCACAAAAGCGTCGTTCTCCGCCACGCGGCGCAACGCTCGCGCCCGCGCCGCTACATCGGCAGTAGTGGGTGCGACGCCAAACTCATTGATTGCAGCGTCGCGTTCGGCGGTTGTCGGCGCGACGCTGGCACGCTGGAAAAGTGCGTCAACAAACTGCGCGGGCGCGAGCGACGCCGGGTAGGCGGTGGTAAACCGCGCGCGCGCGACGAAAGCCGCGGCAAACGTTTGCTTGTTGCTCTCCAACTGCGACTGCCAGTTACCGACGCCTACCACCACACCCTGCCCAATCTGTTGCGTGTCCGGTAAAAACTCATTAAGCGTTAGCGGCACGGGTGCGCCGGCAAGGTTCCCGTAGCTCGCACGGTACATGCGATAGACCAGGAAGCCGGTCTCCTGAAACTCGATCGAAAGAAAGAAGGCAGCTGAGACATTAATTCGTTTGCGTTCGACGCAGGACGCGTCGTTGCCGCACGACGTAAGCTCGTTGGTCCAAAATGCCAGGCCACTCGGATCAGGTTCGCGATTGAGGAAGTCGACGTACTGTTGGCGCACAAACGGCCCCGCCTGATCGATGGGGTTAACTCCCGTCGTAGTCTCATTGTCATTGATGAGCACGGTGACAGTGCTCGGCGTACCGAGGTTTGCACCCGACGCGTTGCTCAACTTGAGGGTGAAGCTTTCGCTGCCTTCCGCATAAGCGTCATCGACGATGGGAATCAGAATCGTTTTTGAGGTTTCCCCGGCGGCAAAGTGAAGCGTCCCGAGCGTGGCCACGTAATCGCAACGCGCGGAGGCGCTGCCGCTGGCGACGCCGCAGTTATTGGCGCCGGCAAAGTCGCTGGTGGCGTAGTCGATGGCGGCCGCGGAGGTAGTGGTACCCACGCGCGTGATAGTGACCGGGACGCTCGTGGGTCCTTCAGTAATATTGAGACTCGACGCGTTGACTTGCAGACTGCTGGTTGACTCGGCTTCGGGTGCGTGCGTCAGTGCCGCACCCGCGTCGATGCGTTCGTTCGGAGCGGGACCCTCGATGCGGACCGTATGTCGCTCGATGTGATCGATAATTTTTTCACCGGTAAGATTCGGGAAGTTGGCACGAATCAAAGCCGCTTCGCCGGCAACAATGGGCGCGGCCATCGAGGTGCCGCTCCAGGTTGCATATTGTCCTCCGGGTACCGTGCTGAGAATTTCCTGTCCCGGCGCCGCAACTCCCAGCCATGAGCCGCGCGTAGAAAAACTCGCCAGCGCGTCAAGCGACGTTGAAGCGCCCACGCCCAACAAACCCTTCACATTTTCTGCCGCCGGAAATTGCTGCGTTGTGTCCGCGCCATTTCCCCCTGCAGCGATAACCACCAGCTTGAGATTTGCGAGCGCCGGGAAATCATCGTCGCCGGGAGCTGGTACGTCACCGCAGACGCGCGCGAGCACGCTGCTGATCAGATGTGTGTGACGCAATGTCGCCAGGCTGAGATTTATCACATCCGCGCCGTCATTCGTGTTGGGATTGTTGTCAGGATCGACGGCATAACGGAGTGCTTCAGCCAGCACCCAAATATTTCCCACGCCCTGGGGATCCAAAACTCGAATGGGAATGATCTTCGCTTCGGGAGCAACCAGTGCGATCAAGCCTGCCACGTGAGTGCCATGTCCAAAAGGTCCGGTTTGCAAGTCGCCGACTTCGCTCGGATCGTTGTCGTTATCGACGAAGTCGTAACCCGGTAATAGGTGGCCCGCGAGTGCCGGATGAGTGGCGTCAATTCCAGTATCAAGGACCGCGATCCTGATCGGCCCGTTTGGACCGGTACCGCGGTTGACCTGGTGTGCGGTCGCAAGGTGAATCATTTGCGGCGCCCACTGCGTTGTGTAACTGGCCGGATCGCCAACGTGCCAACCGTTACCGACGTGCCAGCCATTGCCGCCACCCTCGGGTGGTCGCTGCACGTAATTCGGTTCCACGAAAACAACGCGAGCATCGCCTGCAAGAGCGGCGACTCGAGCGGTTACGCTGGCGCCGTCTGTAATTCGCAGACGATAGATCGGCCGGGAGCCAAACTGGTTAAGCGGCACCGGATTGAGAGAATACTGTTGCGCGATCGACGGCAGGTCAGCGGCGTTGGCGAGCTTTAAGACTACTTCAGCGGCGACAAACTCTTCCTCGCCGTCGCTGGCACGAACCGCGACGCCCGCCTGACCGCCCGGGAGTGAGGCAAAAGCGAGGAGCAGACACGCTAAGATTGTAAGTTTGCGAAGCACTCGGATTCCTATTTCAGTAAAAGAACGTTCCCCTAAGTTACAGTGCGCCAGCGCCAGGACAAAATACAGCATCCATGAGAAATCTTCCGCGCGAATGTTTGCTGTTTTGATTGCAATAACAAGGCCAACCAATTCTGATGTGGGAACCCGGATGGGAGTTGGATCAGTTAAGGGAATTCGGGACATCGCCGCGCTCCCGGCGACTGACTGTTCTTACCAGCGCCCGACCAACACGAATGGAGCCCAGAAAAACGGGTGCGGATGCGCTTCCAACATTTCCATTTGAGCGCGGCGCAAGGCAGCGGCCGGTGATTCGCCGGAAAGGAATGCGCGATAAAAGGCAATCATCAATTGCGCGGTGGCGTCGTCGTCCACAGTCCACAGACTGATCAGGAGTGAAGGCGAGCCAGCGGCAAAAAAACCACGTGCGAGTCCAATCAGTTCCTCGCCGGGCGCGACGGCGTTTACTCCCGTCTCACAAGCGCTGAGTGTTACCAGGTTGCAGTGCAGATTCAAATCGTAGCAGTCGCGCACTGTCAGGTAACCATCGCCCAGATGCAGAGACGAGAACAGGGGATTGTCCGGACGAAACTGTCCATGACAGGCGAGGTGAATCACATCAGCTGACGGAGCTTGCGCACGCAGTGTCGCGATCGTGGCCGCGCCATCCAGCAACGCCACCGTTGCGGGAAAAAGCGGGGTGAGCGCTTTGATCTCTTCGTGCACTCCGGGAATCTGTTCGTCGGCCACGCCCAGCAGCAGGGCCTGGTGCGGTGAGCGTTGCTCGCGACGCAAACACTGCTGCAGCGTGAGGGCGCTCGGTGCATAGGACACTTCGCGGCGTTCGCTGAGGAAACTTGCGCCGTCGTGCAGCGCTTGAAACGGCAGGTAATGCAGAGTGCGATGTGGCACGATCACAAGCCGGCGATCGCCAAGGCTGGTTTCGATGGGACGCAGCAACAGATCGTAAAGCGCCTGCAGATGCCGCTGCGCGCGTCGCGTCAGATCGGGCAAGTGGCGGCGCACGACAGCTGATCCATGGCGTAGGGTATCAATTTGAAAACGCAACTGGGCCAACTCCGCGGCAACTGTCCCCTCGCTGCCGAGATTGCGCACCACCGTAATCTCATTTTCAGTAACCACGAAGGCCAGCAGTTCATCGTCAAGCGAAGTGTATTCCACCAGCGCCGTCTCCGCGCCGAGGTCTTGCTGCAAGCGAGCGACGTCGGGCAACTCAACCTGGCCGAAAACGTGGCCGCTGCTGTGTTGCAACTGCCGCATCAGCTCAAGTGTCTGGCGTTCACGATCCCGCAGCGCCTCCCGAGCATGCACGAGTTCCAACTCGCGCGGGCGAGGCTGGCGCCCGAAACTATTTATTTGGTTGTACAGATAGTTTAGTTCGCGGCGCAGTTCCGCTAGCTGCTCAATCAAGCCCGCCTCAAATGAATCGCGTGGTTCAGCCGACGGGCGAGGCTGTTCCCCTAGTTCATCAAGCAGCGCTCGCGAACGAGCACGCTCCACGTAGCTGAACGCTTCGCCCACTCGCGCGGATCCGGCCGCGAGACAAATGCGCACGAGTTCATGGTAAGGAATCAACTTGTCGGCGAAGAACGCGCTACGGAATTCTTCGCCGGGAAGCGGCGCGCGTAATTCTTCCGTTAAGGCGATTGCTTGTTGGAAAAAACTTTCGGCTGCCAGCGCGTCACCAGTAGTGCTGGCGAGTAAGCCGAGCGAGGTGTAGCAACGTTCGGCCACCTGAGGTTGTTCGTTTTGTTTGGCCTCGCTCAGCGTCTGTTCGAGAATTTTACGGGCCTCCGCGGTATGACTCTGCGCGCGTTCGGATTCACCTCGCAGCCAGCGTGTCAGCAGCAGTTTGTGCCAACTGCCGGAACGCTCGAGGCTGGGTTCGGCCCCCGCGGCGGTGACCGCGGCTGCGGCAAAGTCTTTTTGTCGGTACTCGAGTTGAGCCTGCGTCAGCGCGACCATCGCTTCGCCGACTTCATTTCCCTCCGCTGCGTAGAGCCGGCGCGCGCTGGTTAGCAAGGTTGCGGCTTCATTTGTTTCGCCAAGCAGCACCGCGGCGCGCCCGTGCTGGGCCAAGGCCCGCGCCTGCTCCGCGCGCATTCCCAGTTCCGCGAAAGCTGGAATTACGCGTTCGTAAATCGCGATCGCTTCGGGCAGCAGATTCAACTCCAGATACGCGTCGGCTATTTCCTGCTCCGCCGCCGCGGATTGATGCGGCATTCCCAGGGAGGCGTAGCGGCGCCGGGCGCGTTCGAGATAATCAAGCGCGCGATCGTAACGGCCTTGCAGCAGGGCAAACGTACCGATGTTGCCTTCGATCTCGGCCTGCGTGACGGGCACGCTGGCAGTCTCCGCCTGGGCTACCGCCTGCTCGTAGAGTGCTTCGGCTGACTTAAACTTATGCAACAGCGCGTGAGTGTTCGCGAGGCAGTTGTTGACCGTGGCGAGCATTCTCAAGTCGTTGAGAACTATAAAACGCTCGCGTGAGTCGCTCTGAAACTTCTCGGCCTGATGATAGTCGTCGCGGCGAAAATACAAGTTGCCAAGGTTGTTTTCGATCTGCGCGGTCGCCAGCAAATCGTCGTGAGCAAGAAAAACTTCGCGGGCGTGCAAGCCACACTCGATCGCTTCATCATAACGGCCCAGCATCGCCAACGCGGCGGAGCGGGCGAGTCGAGTCCCGGCGGCTGAATGGACTTCGCCCAGCGCGAGTAGCATTTGCTCAGCGGCTTCAAGTCGCATCACCGCCTGTTCCATTTGACCTGCGACGAGCGCGGCAATGCCGCTGGCCCACTTTGCCAGTCCCGCGATTTCCGCGTCGCCAGTTTTTCCCTGGGAATGGTTAGCGAGGAAGCTAAGAGCGGCAGCTGCGCGTACGGATCTTGTCGGTCGCGTGCGCCAATCTGTTTGGCAGATCTCCTTGAGCGAGCGGGCCAGCGCGACGCTCGTGGGCGCAGTGTGGTCCCGCAGCAAGGCGGCGCGTTCCGCATTGCCGGCATCAACGAAACGCGCCGCAAACTCGGCAAACTGCATCCTGGTGATCCGCGCTCTAAATACTGAGTTCTAAGTTGGGTATCTCAACCTCGGCATCCCGAAACAGCAAACGCAAGGTGTAACTGCCCGGCGGCAACGGCGGCAGAGTGAATTCACAAAGCTCGTTGACGCCCGCGACCGCGAGACCACTCGTTCCTTCGATCTCGACGCGCCCACCGTCACACTCGCGCCCCAACAACTGGCCCGCCACGACCCATTCGTCGCCCTGCGCGCTAATGCGCAAATCGATATCACTCTCGCCGGCGGAGTAGATCAACTGGCGCGTCGCGACTTGACCGGAGCGCACCCCGAATGCCGGCGCCAGGTTCATACTACTATCAAAACTCAAAGCGGCCACGACGCGTTGCAAAAGCGACGGCGCGGAAGATTGCTGGCGGGCGTCAAAAATTCTGAGTGCCTGCGCCAGTACAGCGCGCGGCGGGTCTATTGTTTCGTCGCTGCGCAGTAATTCGAGTACCCGCCCAAGCCGCTCGAGTTCGTGAGTACACTTTGAACACGACTCGAGGTGAGCGAGGACTCGGGTGCGTTCGTTTGCCGGCCCACGACTTTCCGCCAGGTCGGCCAGTTGCGCGAATGGGATGTGTTCGGAAGTAGTCATGTTTTCACCATCGGGCCTGGGATGCCTCGAGATAACGGGTGTGCTGCGCGGCGCTGCACCTCCCAACATCGCTACAGTCTCGCCGGCGAACGCAAAAATACATTTCGCTTAATCTTTATCAAGCAGACGCAACATTTTTTCCAGACAGCGCGCCCGCGTGGGCCCGACGCTGCCCTCGGGCATGCCCATTGAAACGGCTACTTCCGCGTAGCCGGGCGACTGTTGCGCAGTCTGAAAAAACAGCAATGAGAGCAGCTTACCGCAGCGCTCGTCCAGTTGGCCCAGGGCAGCGCGCACGCGGTGCTGGTCCTCCATCTGCAGCAGCGCTTCATCCGGCAAGAGTGCGTCATCGGGAATCCTGGCCAGTTCATCCGCGTCCTCTTCGTAGTTCGCGCGGGGGCTGTGGGCATGCAAGCGCTCTCTTGAAATGAGTCGCCAGGTCTTGCGCTTGGCGGTAGTTACCAACCAGGCGTGTAAGCGATCAGGCTCGGCAATGTCAGCCAGCTTTTGAAAGAGGGTTGTGAAAACCTCCTGAAAGACTTCCGCCGCTGCGTCCTCATCAAGGCCCGCACGCCGCGGAATTGCGTACATCAGTCGCTGATAGCGACTTACCAATGCTTCCCACGCCGGTTCCTCCCCGCGGCGACAGGCTAATAACAACTCCTTATCAGTTGGTTCCATTCGTTCAGTTGCGACCATTGCAATCGGAAAATCGAGCATATGGGCGAGCGCGAAGCTTTGTCTAGTGGTCAATCGCGCAGTTACTAACCTGGGACGCTGCCGAAGATTTCACGATCAATGTATTTTGCCGCGAACAAGCAGCACTGTTGGGCCGGCGAAGGTAAATGTTTCGCCTACGTTTATTACCTCTTAGGAGTCCCAGAATGAAACAGAGAAACTTTGTTACGGCGTTTTCGCCTTATTCGTTAGTGCGCACGCTATCGTGTGGCCTGGTCCTGGCGCTATGCGTAGCCACGGTCGCGCTGGTCGCGGTCAGTGCCAGCGGCGGCGATTCAGATGTCACCAGCAAGATTGAGGCAAATCTTGCAGGCGCTTCAATCAACGGTCTCGTGCCGAGGGGCGAAGCGGAGACGAAAACTTTTGTCGACGGCAACCGCAAGTTTGAAGTCGATGTTACTAGCGTCAACGTGCCCGACAACACGATTCTAAAAGTGGCCGTGGATGGCCTGCAGGTCGGCACGCTTCGCATCATCGGTATGATGGGCGAGTTTGAAGTAGAAACGATCAAAGGCCAGACCGTGCCGCCGATTAATTCCCGCACGCGAATTGTGGTCAGCGATCAGGCGGGCAACACGATCCTCGCCGGCTCCTTCTCGAACATTCCACCGCCGGGCGCGTCACCTTCGCCGACACCAACGCCGGGTGCATCTCCCAGCCCGACGCCGAATCCAGGGACTGCCGGTGAAATTCGTTTCGAAGCGCGACTCGCCGGCGCCGCGATCGGGGGCCTGCTGCCGAAGGGCGAAGCGAAATTTCGTTCACGCACCGACGGGCGGCGCAACCTGAATGTGGAAGTCGAGAAAGTTAACCTGCCGGCCGGGACCGTTTTAAACGTGCTCGTCGACAGCGTCAACGTCGGACAAATCACGCTGCGCTCAACTCTCGAAAACGAACTGGAGTTAGAGACGGAACATGGCGCCAGTGTGCCGAACATTACCCCGGCTGCCACTCTGGTAGTCACCGATGCCCAGGGAAAGACAATTCTTAGCGGAGTGTTCAATACCTCCGTAGCGCCAATTTCGGGAAACGACATCGACGACAGTCGCTACTTCGTCGAACAACACTATCGCGACTTCTTCGATCGCGAGGCTGACGATAACGGTCTCGATTTTTGGGAACACCAGATCAGCAATTGCGGCGACGACAGCGGCTGCCGTGAACGCGCACGCATTAACACCTCCGGTGCGTTCTTCCTGTCGATCGAGTTTCAGGACACCGGTTACCTGCTCTATCGCTTCAACAAAGTATCCTTTGGCACGATGCCGCGTCGTAATGATTTCATCATTGAGATGCAGGCAATCGCGCAGGGCGTCGTGGTGGGCCAGGTGGGTTGGCAACAGAAGCTCGAAGACAACAAACGTCTGGCCGCGGAGCGTTGGGCCAGTCGCGCCGATTTCCGGGCCCGCTACGACGGCAAGTCAAACCGGCAGTTTGTGACTGAGCTGTTTTTGAATGCGGGGATCACTTCGGCGGACCAGTTGCGCGAGTCTTTGATTAGCCGGCTTGACTCAGCGCTGGAAACGCGCGGCTCCGTATTGCGTCAGGTTTCTGAGAATGACGACTTCAGCAATCGCGAAAGGAACCCGGCGTTTGTTTTGATGCAGTACTTTGGCTACCTGCATCGCAACCCCGATGAAGGTCCGGATCACGACCTCAGCGGTTTCAACTTCTGGCTCCGGAAACTCGACGACAGCGGCGGCGACTTTCGCCGGGCGGAAATGGTCAGGGCTTTCCTGGTCGCCGGAGAATATCGCGATCGTTTTCAGTGGTAACCGGATGAGGTTGCCGGGATGCTGAGGGGATGCTGGATTCCCTTCTGCAAAGGAAGAGAGCGTGGGCATGTGGGGTGCCTCGCTCTCTTTCGTTTTATGAAAGAGAACTTCATAACCTTGCTAAAATTCGTTCGTTGCCGGTTTATGACGAATTCCTTGCTTAAGCGGCGAGACGAATACTGTGGAGGCAGAATTGCAAACAGTCTGGCCAGCACGTCTTTGTGTTTCAAAGTATTCCATACGAGCCGAGGGAATTTTAATGTCCGACGAGAAGAAGAATAATTATCCGGACGCCACTAGTCCTGCGCTTGAGTTGGCGCCGCCGCGCTTTGATGAAGTCGCCAGCGCCAAAGCGCAGCCGGTAAAGCCGCTGCCCGCGCGCGGATTCGGCGTTTCGTTTCCACGCACTCATTCAGTTCTGGCACCACTTAAGATTCGGAACAAGGCCATGGCGTTATTGTTGGTCGCTGGCATGGCCATGGGAGCGCTGGGCGGAACCTTGTTGGTCAGGCAACGACAATCAGGGTCGGAAGCGCCTGCGCTTTCGGAGACCGCCGCGAGAACGGGGACCCTTGAGGCAGGCGTTGACGGTAGCAGGGGCGGCGAGAGTCTCGACGCTCTCGCAAACGCGCTACAAAACTCGGCAAAGCGTACGTCTGAAATGCGGAGTCGCCAGGGAAGGCGACACCGGGTGCAAAGTCAACCGCAAGCTTATCGCGTAGGAGTAATTAAGTGAGCAGCGCTAGCGCGCGGACAACCTACCGCCTGCATTGCCGTGCGCGTTGTTTTCGCGTATTAGTTCAGTGCCGAATCCGAAATTAGTTAGGAGTCAGACAATGAAGTTTGCCAAGCACCCGATGTGGAACGTTGCCGGTCTATTCCTGGTTTTCGCGTTGTCTGTGAACCTGGTAACCGCGCAAAAGAAAAAAAACCGCCTGCCGGATGCGACGCGCCATTCACAGGAAGCAGCGGAAGTCTTCACGGAAATTATGAACGTGCGCGAAAAGGCGATTCCCAAGGAACTGCTGGATAAAGCGGAAGCGATTGCCGTCTTTCCCGACGTCGTCAAGGCGGCGTTCATTATTGGCGGCAAGGGCGGGCAGGGCGTGATCAGCAAACGAACTCCGAAAGGTTGGACCGCGCCGGCGTTCTTCAATTTGAGCGGCGGCAGCTTTGGCGCGCAGATTGGCGCCACCAGGACGGACTACGTTTTGCTAATCATGAACGAAGCGGGATTGAACGGTCTGTTGGGAGACAAGTTTGAGTTGGGCGGAGAAGTAGGCGTGGCTGCTGGTCCTGTAGGAAGGGAAGCGGCCGCTTCGACAAATTTAAGATTGGATGCGGGGATTCTTTCATACTCTCGCAGCAAGGGTGCTTTCATCGGCGCAGCGTTGAAGGGTGCGGTGATAAGTCCGGACAACAATCTCAACGAAGCGGTGTATCGCATGAAAGCGAAAGAGGTTTTGACGAACGACTCCATGACGTTAACGCAAATGCCTTCGGGCGTGCGCATCTTCCCGCGCACCCTGGCCCGTTACTCGCTACACTAAGTTGAGCCACCTGGTCTATGGCGCGCAAGAAGAGACTTGACGCTGCGGAAAGCGCGACCTAGAATGCCCGGGACTTCTTCACCGTGATTTTTATCACTGCGTATCGCTTGACTGGTTGATTGCATGAAGGTTCCCCGCACACAACGACAAAAAGAAGTTTTCGATTATCTCGTACGTTTCCTCGAACGGCGTGGTTACATACCTTCTTACACTCAGATTGCCAAACACCTCGGAGTAAAGTCGCGGGCGACGGTTGCCAAACACATCAAGGCCCTCGAGCGTCTCGGCTTGATCACCATCCACGGACGCGATGGTTCATTTGCTCTGGTCATCAACCAGGAAGAGTTGCCGCTGTCGGAAATGCTTTGTGAGATTCCTTTGGTAGGCATGATCGCCGCGGGCCAGCCGATCGAGGTGGTGCCTGACAGCGAGACGATCCCGGTGCCACGCTTCATGCTGGCTCGCGTGCGACCGGAAAAAGTCTACGCCGTGCGCGTGCGTGGTGATTCGATGATCGACGAGCACATCTGCGACGGCGACATTGCCCTCATCGAGGACCGTCCCGAAGCTCGCGACGGCGAGATCGTAGTCGCGCTGATCGATGAAACGCACGCGACTCTCAAACGCCTGTATCGCCACGGCGCCGAAGTCGAACTGCGCCCGTCAAATTCCCAACTTGAATCTATTCGCGTGCCTGCGGGCAGCGTCAGAATTCAAGGTATCTTCCGTGGACTGCTTCGTCCCACCTCCTAAACCCTCGATTTTTGCTGCCCGCAAGTAGTTCATCCGCGGACTCCGTATCCGGTAATCCGTAGAATCTGCGTCAGCGGTGGTGATCCTGTTCGCTTCCGTCTTACTAATCAAAACCGCGCAACGGCAGATTGGGTGAACGTTGCAGCCAATTGGTTTTGGGATAACGGCAGGCCGCTGGAATTACGTGGAGCGTGTACGCCTGGCGAGATTTCGCCGAGCGGTTTGGCAAGCTTCGATGGGGCAGCAAGCCGTGCAGAATGATCATCGAACCCTGCTGTACCTCCAGCGGGATAAGTTGCTCGTCGGGCCAGGGCGCCGCGTCAAAAACTTCAAACTTCATCGCGCCGTCAGGTCCGCGCAGCCAGCGTGACTTTAATCCCAACTGCTGCCCGCCCGGGATGGCCCAGAGACAGCCGTTTTCTACCGTCGCGTCTTCAAGCGCGAACCATAGCCCAACAATTTCAACCGGCTCAGTGTAGAGAAACGTACTGTCCTGATGACAAGTAACCTCTCCGCCGATTTCCGGTTGCTTGAAAATATACATGCCCTGCAGGAGTAGCGGCTGGACCACGCCGAGGTCGGCAACGAGTTGCTTGATCTCCTTAGTTCGTGAGAACGAACTAAACGTGGGATCCAGATCGTGGAGTGCATGTCCAATTTTGTTAAGCGAGCGCTCTTTGTCGCGCTTCAGGGTGCCGTCAGCACGAAACGCGTCCGCCTCAAAGAAGAAACGTATCTGATCGCCGGAGTTGAGAAAGTAATCGTCGGCCAGGCGGCTTTGTTCGTGAGTGGAGAAAATCGAAGCGACTTCGCCGGGTTCAAACTCATGGACCAACTGCGCCGCCCGTTGTCTCAGCGAGTCGCACGCCGCGTGGGAAACAAAATCCTCCAGCACGAGATAACCATCGCGCCGATACTGTTGCAGTTGTGCTGGCGTGAGCTTCATGAAGCGCGAGGTTAACACACGTCAAAGTTGATCCCAGAGTTCACGCTCACCTGCTTAGTGGCTGACTTTTTAGTTATGCTAAGGTAGCTCTGGAGCAGAAACCCGACGAAGCCGTGGGCATTGCTTGAAAAAAAAAGCGGCGTGCTGAACACGCCGCGGAAGTTTGCTGGAGCCGGCTGCCGGAGTTGAACCGGCGACCTTCTAATTACGAATCAGACGCTCTACCAACTGAGCTAAGCCGGCTTCGATTTCGCTGTACACACGCGAGCTTGCACTATACGAATGCGTTGTTTGCAGTGTCAAGGCACCAGGCAGAAGCCCAGCCCTCAGGGACGGGCTCTGTCAGATCATTGGACTACTTGTCCTATTGCGTTAAGGAAAGATGACGTTCGCGCGGAAAAGGGGAGGACTTTAGTATGGGCAGAGAGCAGATGCGAAATCTGGATGTTGCTAAGGTGGGGGCGGGGAATTCAGTCAACGAATTCGAGTACCAAAAACATCAGGGCGAGATAACGGAACAAGAACACGGCGGCCAGCAGGGAACGAGCGGCAAGCGACTAACTCAAGCCGAGCGGGTCGCGCAGGTGATGGCCGCCGCTCACAAGAAGGTCGAGAAGAAACGGAAAAAGGCGGGCACGAAACCGGACGGCAAGCAGAGTGGCTCGAAAAAGCGTTGATACGTTGACGCGTCTCCTTTGGAGTGCGCCGGTCAGGCCGCGCTTTGGTCCGGTCTATTCGTCACAACTTTAATCAACTCCCGAGAACCGGCGAACGCGGCGCCCGGCCGCCGCACTCCCGAAAGTTGCCTCGCCGACGGCAGTTAAGCGAATTATTATGCAGCGAGTAAATGTCATTGGCGGCGGACTGGCGGGCGTGGAAGCAGCGTGGCAGGCGGCACGTGCCGGCGCCAAGGTGCGTCTTTACGAGATGCGTCCGGTGATGCAAACTCCCGCCCATCGCACGGATAAACTCGCCGAGATAGTCTGTTCCAATTCACTAAAATCAGATGAGCCGGGCAGCGCGCCCTATTTATTGAAGGAAGAGTTGCGGCGTGCAGGTTCGCTCGTGCTGGAGTGTGCGACGGCCACGCGAGTACCGGCAGGCGCCGCCCTCGCTGTCGACCGGGAGAAGTTTGCCGAACGGATCACCGAACAAATCGAGCGCAACGCAAACATCGAACTCGTCCGCGAAGAAGTGAAAGACATTAGCCCCGACGAGATTACGATCGTTGCCACCGGCCCACTTACATCCGACGCCTTGACCGCTGAGATCATGAAACTGACCGGCAGCGATCAACTCTACTTTTACGACGCAATCGCCCCGATCGTGGCTGCCGATTCGATTGATCGCACGATTGCTTTTCCGGCGGCGCGTTACGGCAAAGGCGGCGACGATTATTTAAATTGCCCGTTTGACCCGGAACAGTATGCGCGTTTTTATGAAGCGCTGATTGAAGCGAAGAGTGTTCCGCTCCAGCGCTTCGAAGAGACGCGTTGGTTCGAGTCTTGTCTACCGATTGAAGAACTCGCTCGACGCGGCGTTGACACGTTGCGCTTCGGTCCGATGAAGCCGGTGGGACTATTCGATCCGCGCACGGGACGCGAGCCTTACGCGGCCGTGCAATTGCGGCAGGAAAATTTAATGGCTGACGCATACAGCCTGGTCGGGTTTCAGAATCATCTACGTTACGGCGAACAGGCACGTGTGCTGCGACTAATTCCCGGCATGGAGCAGGCGGAGTTTTTGCAGTTTGGCCAGATTCATCGCAACACTTATATCTGTTCGCCGCGCGTACTCTCCGCCACGATGCAAGTGCGCGCGCAGCCGAATATCTTTTTTGCCGGACAGATCACCGGAGTTGAAGGCTATGTGGAATCGGTCTCGATGGGCTGGCTGGCCGGACAAAACGCCGCGCGGTTGGCGTCCGAAGGCGAGTTGATCACTGCGCCACATTTAAGCGCCATGGGCGCGCTCGCGCGTTACGTTTCCCAAGCGGAAACAAAAAACTTCCA
>JAVEEA010000020.1 GCA_030840675.1 Pyrinomonadaceae bacterium | reverse complement strand
CAACTCGGGATTCGTGATGTCGACTTGCATCCGGCGATAGGAGCCGTCGCGGGTCTTGTTGCTGGAGGAGTAAGCGATCAGGTATTGCGAACGAAGTTCCTGCTCGATCTCAGCGAAGGCTGCCTGCAAATCAGTTTCCTGTTTAGGAAAAAACGCGCGCCCGCCAGTGCCATTAGCGGCCGCGTTGAGCGCATCGCGATCCACGCCGCCATACTTGTTGTCACCAATGCCAATCGCATAAATGATCGTCTCTGCTGCCAGCGCGCGGTTGATGGCCTCATTGCGGGTCAGCCGGCTGGTACTGTCCATGCCGTCAGTCAGCAGAATGATCGCGCGGCGCCTTTGGTTCTGGGGTTGCGCGACGCGCGACGCGCTTGCTTTCGGTTCAGCGTTGCGCGCCAGCACTTCGCTCGACGTGAGCGCAATCGCGTCCCAGATCGCAGTCGAACCTTCCGCGGGGATCGCCTTCATACCGGGACCGGAGGCAATCCCGCTCAGGGGACGACCGGAGCCGAGATACGCCGGCATAGCAACCTCGACGCGTTCTAGTGCGCGATAGATGCTAAACACGTCGCGCGTCAAATCCTGTTCGAGAAATGCCGAACCGGTAAACGGAATGATCGCCGCCTGGTCACGGCTCGAGTGAATAATCGATTCAATGAACGAACGCGCGGCCGCTTTCTCACGCGGGAGCGTGCGTTCTTCGGAAGCGCTGACATCAATCAGGAAAGCCAGCGCGAGCGGGCGATCGGTTTCGCGTTGGAAGGTAATGATTTTTTGCGGCGCGCCGTCTTCCGTCACGCGCACGTCCGCTTCGGTCAGAGTTGTGACGAAGGCTTTTTGTTTATTGGTGACCGTGAAGAATAGGTTCGTGAGATCGGTTTCAACGCGGATTACCTCGTCGTCCTGTGGGGTGGGGGTTTGCGCGGAAGCATACTCACCAAAAAGCAGAGCGAAGAGCAACAGTATTGATATTCCGGATATTAAAATTCGCGACCCGAGCACCGCGAATGAGCGGGGGCAAGCCCACCTTCCAAATTTTGGAGACTCCACCGCTGGCTTAGTCATCGAAAACCTTTCAATTAACAACGAACACTTAATTCAAATCAGCTCGCGCTTCGGGAGGTGCTTGCAAACGCTCAGGGCGAGTGTCCTGCCACGCCAGCCTGTTGCTATTTCAAGCTCTTGATATTTGCCGGCTTGGCGAACAACGTGTCGGGGAGCGGTTGATTGTATTCAATTGACTCGTAACCGATGCGGCTGGTTTGCGCGCCGTTGATAAAGTGATCGATCACCCAGGGCGCGGTCACACCGCCGACCGTAATCAATTTTCCTAAACGGTCTTCTTCCACAAGCTCTTCTTTTTCATCGGTGTCCGCTTTCGCTTTGCTGGTCTTGTAGATCACTTTCGCCGGCAGACCTTCCTTTGCGGCGAACTCGTATTCGACCCAAAAGCCATCGGGATACGTTAGTCTCACGGTCTCATTGCGCCGGCCGAGTCCGGCTTCGCGCCGTCCCACGTAGGTCAGCTTCGCGTTATCTTTTCTCCACCAACCGCGCAGCAGATTCTCAACGCTGGTGCGCATGCTGCGTTTGAAGTCCTCAACCTGTTGACTCTTTATGTCACTCAGCGTTTTCGTGGCGCCATCGAAGAGCCAGCCCGTCTCGCCGGAGTTTGTCTGAATCGTACGGACGCCGAAGGTGGTGAATTCAGTACGCTCGCGATTCGGGTAAGCAATGTAATCCAGAAACCGCGCCGGGTCCTGCGATACGCCGTCCTTAAAACTTGTGAAGAATCCGCGACCGACCACCGTCTGGATATTGAGGTACGCTGGACCACCCAACGCTTCAATGGCGTGTGCCAGAATTGTCTCGACTTTCGCGTCCGACGCAACCGGCGTCGTGGTCGCATTGGTGTTTTGGGCGACACCCTTCAGAGGCAAGAGGCTACCAGCAAGGAGTAAGCAAAGAATGAGCACGCATCGGGATCTCATAAGCGAAAATTTACCACAGATTAGTTAGCGAGCCGCCTGCGAAAATAGAAAGGGGCTTCAATGAAAGTTCGTTGAAGCCCCGCGAGAGTTTCGGGATAGACGGACCTGCGTTTTACCAAAAGTTAATTCAAGCTGGCATTAGCGCCCGCGACCGGCTTAACTACGATTTCGCCTTCTTCCACGTCGACCACGAAATTAGTCGCCGACTTCCACAGCGCAGTCAACGGCAGTTTTACTTTTTCGTCAATGTGCCGCTTCAGGAAGCGGGCGCCATACTTGGTGTTGAAGCCCTTTTCGGTCAGGAAGTTCAAAGCCGCGGTGCTAACGCTGACGTCCTTGCCCTGCCGTTGCATCTGGCGTTGCAACTTGTTCAGGTAAAGCTCGGCAATCTGGCGTACCTCGTCCATCGTTAGCGGCGCGAAGACGATGATCTCGTCAATGCGGTTGCGAAACTCGGGGGAGAAACGCGTCTCCGCCGCTTTCATCACTTCATTCTTAACGACGCGGAAGTCCTGCGCCGTCTTGGTGCCAAAGCCCAGCGGCTTCTCGAATTTCTTAAAGCTGTCGGAACCGAGGTTGGAAGTCATGATCACGATCGCATCCGACAAGTAAACTTTCTTGCCACGGCCGTCCGTCAGCCAGCCCTCGTCAAATGCCTGCAGAAACAAATTCATCAAGTAAGGCGACGCCTTCTCAACTTCATCGAGCAACAGCACCGTATAGGGATTCTCGCGCAACTGTTCCGTCAGGATGCCGCCGCGCTCCGAACCGACGATGCCGCGCGGCATGCCGATCAGTTTTTCAATGCTGACGGTGCCGTCGCTATATTCCGACATGTCGATGCGCACCATCTTCTCTTCGTCGCCAAACATAAACTCGGCGACAGCCTTCGCGAGTTCGGTCTTGCCGACGCCCGTGGGCCCGAGAAATAACAGCACGCCGTCCGGCTTGTAATGCGAATCCTTTAACGGACCCTTGTTGAGACGCAGTCGTTGCGCGACGGACTTGATTGCGGCCTTCTGGCCAATGACGCGTTGCGAGAGCATCACTTCCGTCATCGAAAAACGATCGCTCGTGTCGCGGAAGATCATGTCGCGCGGAATTCGCGACTCCTGCGAGATCACCTCGATGATGTGTTCCGGCTTGACCACCATCGTTTGCGGCTCATTGATTTCCACCTTCACGGCGGCAGTATCGAGCCAGCCAATCGCCTTGTCCGGCAGGTGCAAATTGCGGATGTACTTCGGCGCCATCTCCAACGCAATATTGATTGCTTCGTCGGAAATCTTCACCGAGTAGTTTCGTTCCAGCCGCGGGCGCAGGCCGAGCAGAATCTCACGCGTCTCGGTGATCGAAGGCTCCGCTATTTTCACCAGACGAAAACGCCGCGCCAGCGCCTCGTCGTCGCTGATGTACTCCTTGTATTCGGAAAGCGTGGTCGCTCCGATGATGCGCATGTCGCCGCGCGCAAGTGCCGACTTGAACATGTTCGCGGCGTCGGAGGACGTGCCCAGGGCGGCGCCCGCGCCCATGATGGTGTGCGCTTCGTCGATGAACAGGATCAGGTTGTCGCGTTCCTTGACCTCGTCAATGATCCCCTTGATGCGTTCTTCAAACATTCCGCGCAGCATGGTGCCGGCCACGATGCCGCCCATTTGCAGTTGGACCACATGGGAACCGCGCAAACGCGCCGGCACCTTTTCCGGATCCATTTCGATCAAACGCGCCAAGCCTTCAACCACCGCTGTCTTTCCGACCCCGGGTTCGCCCACCAGCATGGGTGAATTGGCCCGCTCGCGGTGGCAAAGAATCTCAACCATCTGCTGAATTTCTTTTTCCCGGCCGATGGTCGGCGCAATCTTGTCAGCGCGTGCCAGGCGGTTAAGGGAAACACCAAAGTGCTTGAGATAAGGCGGCAAATCAAACTTTTTGCGATACTGCTCTTCTTCGCGTTCGCGTTTCTGCACCTGCGTCTGCACATTTTCCGCCACCAGCTCAGGATTGACTCCCATATTTTTCAAGACCTCGACGAAAAGACTGTCGTGATTCGTGAGCGCGGAAAAAATGTCAGTCGCTTCAATTGTCTTGCGCCCCTGTGCGCGCGCGCGTTCCATCGCGCGTTTGAAAAGATCGGTAGTGTCAGGCGAAATGCGAAAACCTTTGCCGACGTGTTGCTGGCGGCTGCCGTCCAGTCGTTTATCAATCGCAATTTTGACAACGATCGGATCCAGGGAAAGCTCGCGCATGGCGGAGTTGAACAAGTCCGGCTCCTCATGCATCAGGGCCTCGAGGATATGTTCTACGGAAACGAAATTCTGATCGCGCTGCCTTGACTCGCTCAACGCGTATTCCAGGATGCGTTGCCCGCTCTCGCCAAATTTATCTTTATACGAACCTAGATCAACCATTGTCTTTTTAACCTTGCTAACTGCAATTGCGAACCCTCGTGCACGATTTCATGACAACCTGCGGTCGTCACTCACTGTGCCCGCGTGCAAAAATCTTAACCAACCCAAGCGGGGTTAGATGTTACCGAGCATATGCGCCGTTGCGTTTCGATGCAATAGGAATTCACGCAAAATTGCGCCTGCAACTTTTCGGCCAACTTGGCGCGCGCACAGGGGCTTAATTCCCCACATCACCTTCGTTAGTAATCATAGTCGCCGCCACCCGGCATCGGCGGCGCGGACTTCTTCGGCTCCGGCGCATCAGTGACCGCCGCGTCAGTGGTCAACAACAATCCGGCGATCGAGGCCGCGTTCTGCAACGCCGTGCGTACGACCTTGGTAGGATCGAGAATGCCGGCCGTCGCCAGGTCTTCATACTCGCCAGTGGCAGCGTTGAAACCCTTGGTTCCTTTCAACTCAGAGACGCGGCCCACGATTACCGCGCCATCGAGGCCCGCGTTTTCAGCGATGCGGCGGAGCGGCTCCTCGAGCGCACGCCGCACGATCCTGATTCCAGTGGTTACGTCCTCGTCCGGGTCCGTCAGTTTGTCGAGCACTTGGCCGGCACGCAGCAGGGCAACCCCACCGCCTACTACGGTGCCCTCTTGTGCCGCGGCCCTGGTAGCGTTCAGCGCATCTTCCACACGCATCTTGATCTCTTTCATTGCCGTCTCGGTCGCGGCGCCAACTTTTATCACCGCAACTCCGCCCGCGAGCTTCGCGAGCCGTTCCTGTAACTTCTCGCGATCGTAATCAGAGGTAGTCTCCTCAATCTGTTTGCGCAGCGTGGCCACGCGTCCCTGGATACTCTTGCTGTCGCCCTTGCCTTCGACGATCGTCGTAGCATCCTTGTCGACGATCACGCGTTTGGCTTGGCCCAGGTCGGTGAGCGTAACGTTTTCGAGTTT
Source organism: Pyrinomonadaceae bacterium (assembly GCA_030840675.1). Lineage (GTDB taxonomy): Bacteria > Acidobacteriota > Blastocatellia > Pyrinomonadales > Pyrinomonadaceae > PSRF01. The sequence continues at coordinate 36,527 of JAVEEA010000020.1, read as the reverse complement.
GATACCAAGCTCATCCGTGATCACGCGCGCGCCGGTAAGCACCGCCAGGTCGTCAAGAATCGCTTTGCGACGATCGCCAAACGCCGGCGCTTTCACCGCGCAAACCTTGATCGTGCCGCGCAACTTGTTGACGACCAGGGTCGCGAGGGCGTCGCCTTCGATGTCCTCGGCCACGATCAAGAGCGGTCGACCACTGCCGGCCGCCTGTTCGAGTACGGGCAATAGATCGCGCATGGCGGCAATCTTTTTCTCATGCAGCAGTAGCAAAGGCTCATCGAGCACACATTCCATGCGGTCCTGGTTGGTGACGAAATAGGACGAGAGATAGCCGCGATCAAACTGCATGCCCTCGACAATTTCCAATTCAGTCTGCAGGCCCTTTGCTTCCTCGACCGTAACGACGCCGTCCTTACCCACCTGCTCCATGGCGGCGGAAATGAGTTTGCCGATCTCCCGGTCGTTGTTTGCCGACACGCTGGCTACGTTCATCAGGTCATCCTGGTTTTTTACTTTTCGCGAGATCCGTTGCAGCTCGGCGACGACCGCCGCGGTAGCCACTTGAATGCCGCGTTGCAGTGACATGGGGTTTGCGCCCGCGGTCACGTTCTTCACGCCTTGACGAAAGATCGCCTGGGCCAACACGGTGGCGGTGGTGGTGCCGTCGCCGGCGGTGTCGTTGGTCTTGACCGCAACTTCACGGACCATCTGCGCCCCCATGTTTTCATACTTGTCCTTCAGCTCGATTTCTTTCGCCACCGTGACGCCGTCTTTCGTGATGATCGGAGAGCCATACGACTTGCCGATTACTACGTTGCGTCCCTTGGGACCGAGGGTTACGCGCACCGCATTTGCCAGCGTGTTTACCCCTTGCAGCATGGCGCTGCGTGCTTCTTCGCGAAACTTCACCTCTTTGGCTGCCACTCTCGTTCTCCTTTAGTTGCTGTAAAGCAAACTGTTAGTTTGCGGTCTCCGAATGTAAAGCAAACTGTTAGTTTGCGCTGCGGGTTGAGACTTACCAGTCATACGCAAACTAACAGTTTGCTTTACACAAGACATTAGTCCTGTGCCTTATTTGCTTTCGCTGTATGTCGTCCCACCTTCACGTGCGCTGGACGCAGCAGGCGTGCTCCGATTTTATAGCCGCGCGTGTGTTGCGAAATAACCCGGCCTTCGTCTTCCGGTTCGCCCTCGATCGTTTCGACTGCTTCGTGCAACTCCGGATCAAACGATTCACCGACCGCCTCAATCGGTTCCACGCCCGCCGCGGCCAGCGCGCTCTCGAAACTCGCGGCCGTTCTGCGAATGCCCTCGGCAATGACGTCCGCCGCCGCGTTAGCTTCAGCGGCGTCGGTCGCGCGCCGCAGATTATCCAGCACAGGCAACAAGCCGGCAATGAAGTCCGCCTTCTCACGTTGCGCGCGCTCGTCGGCGGCGCGGTTCAAACGACGGCGCGTCTCGTCAGTTTCATCCTGCAGCTGTTTTCGCAGTTGCTCGAAACGGGCCTGCACTTCGAGTGTCTTTTGCTCGGCGGCTTGCGCGCGCGACTCGAGTTCTTCGACGTAACTGGGCTTCAGGTTCGGCGATTCGGCGGCCGCCTGACGTTCCGGGTCCTCATCGTCGTCCAACAGAATGCGCCGCCGGTCCGTGACTCGAATTTCCGGATCCTCCTCGCGCCTACCCCGTGAATCCCTGCCGAAAAAATCTCTCGCCATGCTAATCCCTGCTTTCCGGATAACGCTCGCGCGTTACGAAATCTTTATTTCTACCCGCTGCGCTTTCCGTTCCGGGCGCTTCGGTAGGTGGACCTGGAGCACGCCGTCTTTGTAATCAGCGCGAATATCTTTTTGCTCGACGGCGGTCGGCACACTAAACGTCCTGAGGAATTTGCCCTTCGGACACTCGCCGCGATGTTGCGCTGCCTCTCGTTCGGCGCGCTTTCCTCGTACGGAAAGGCGGTTATCGTCAACGCTGATCTCGAGCGTGGTGCGATCTATCCCGGGAAGGTCAAGCGCGACGATATACTCGCCGGCGTTTTCAAAAACGTCTGCTGCCGGGTACCAATCTGCACCTTCGACTTCTTCATTCTGCTCAGCGTCTGTCGTACGCCTTTGCGACGCGTCTTCAAACAGCCGGTTCATGCGCGACTGCAAAGTTACGAGATCGTTCAAAGGATTCCACTGTGTCATCGTCTACTCCCGTTTAGGTAACGCAAACTGTTAGTTTGCGATTTCTGATCTCGTCGCAACCTGCCCCGAGGCTTCGTTACAACGCAAACTAACAGTTTGCTTTACGTCGCGGCGGCGGCAGCCTCCACTTTCAATTCCATCGTATCGCCATGGGCCGACGCTCGCACCGTTTGTCCCGGCAAAATATCGCCGCCCAGAAGTTTTATCGCGAGCGGATTTTGTAATAGTGTCTGGATCGCACGCTTCAGCGGACGCGCGCCGTAGTTTGGATCGTAACCCTCGCGAGCCAGCAGTTGCCGCGCCGACTCATCGAGCACTAACTGTATGTTTCGCTCGCCGAGCATGGCACGCAAGCGTTCCAGTTGCACCTCTATGATCTCCGCGATTTGCTCGCGCGACAGTTGATGGAAAATGACGATGTCGTCGATACGATTCAAAAATTCCGGTTTGAAGTTTGCGCGCAACTCCTGCAGGACCGCTTCGCGCACTTGTTTCTCGTCGCCCTCAGCTTCCTGAATTTCCCGTGAGCCGAGATTTGAAGTCATGATCAAAACGGTATTCTTGAAGTCAACCGTGCGGCCTTTTGCGTCCGTTAACCGGCCGTCGTCGAGAATCTGCAACAGCACATTGAACACGTCCGGATGCGCCTTCTCGATTTCGTCAAACAACACCACCGCGTACGGCCGGCGCCGAATCGCTTCCGTCAGTTGGCCGCCCTCCTCGTAACCCACATACCCCGGCGGCGCTCCAATCATCCGCGCTACGGCATGCTTCTCCATATACTCTGACATGTCCAGGCGCACCATCGCGTGCTCGTCGTCAAACAGAAACTCCGCCAGCGCGCGCGCCGTCTCAGTTTTGCCGACGCCGGTGGGCCCAAGAAAAATGAACGAGCCGATTGGGCGATTAGGATCCTGCAACCCGGCGCGCGCGCGTCTGACCGCGTCAGCCACCGCCTTCAATGCTTCTGCCTGGCCGATGACGCGCTTGCTGAGGCGGTCTTCCATCGTTACCAGTTTCTGCAGCTCGCCTTCGAGCATTTTGGAAACGGGAATGCCGGTCCACTTCGCGACTACCTCGGCCACATCCTCCTCGTCAACTTCTTCCTTGAGCATGACGCCGTCTTTTTGAAACTCCGCCAACTGCGCCTGTTCAACCGCAAATTTCCGCTCGAGTTCCGGAATCTGTCCGTATTGCAACTCTGACGCGTGGGCCAGATCGCCGGCATTGCGCGCCTGGTCGAGTTGCAGCTTGAGTTGCTCCAGTTCCGCCTTCGCGCCGCGCATGCGCTCGATCGCTTCTTTTTCCGACTGCCACTTCGCCTTCATGCCGGAAGACGTCTCACGCAGATCCGCGATGCGTTGTTCGATCTCGCGCAGACGAGCTTTGGAGCGTTCGTCCTCTTCACGCTGCAACGCCTGGCGCTCAATCTCGAGTTGGAGAATTTCGCGTTCGAGTTGATCGATCTCCTGCGGTAACGAGTCGATCTCGATGCGCAGTCGCGAAGCTGCTTCGTCGATCAAGTCGATGGCCTTGTCCGGCAGAAAACGATCGGTGATGTAGCGATGCGAAAGCGTGGCCGCGGCGACGATCGCGGAATCCTTGATCCGCACGCCATGGTGAACTTCATACTTTTCCTTCAGACCGCGCAGGATCGCAATCGTGTCTTCCACGGAAGGCTCGCCCACGTAGATTTGCTGGAAACGTCGTTCGAGAGCGGCGTCCTTTTCAATATATTTCTTGTACTCGTTAAGCGTGGTGGCGCCGACACAGCGGAGTTCGCCGCGGGCGAGCGCGGGCTTCAACATGTTGGAAGCGTCAATCGCACCCTCGGCGGCCCCGGCACCGACGAGCGTATGCAGTTCATCGATGAAAAGAATAATCTGGCCCTGTGCGTTCTCGATCTCTTTCAACACCGCCTTGAGACGATCCTCAAATTCACCGCGATACTTGGCGCCTGCCAGCATCGAGCCGAGATCGAGTCCTACCAATCGTTTATTGCGGAGCGTCTCGGGCACGTCACCGGAAACAATTCGTTGGGCCAAACCTTCGACAATCGCCGTCTTGCCGACACCGGGTTCGCCAATCAACACCGGGTTATTCTTGGTGCGACGCGACAACACTTGAATGGTGCGGCGGATCTCGTCGTCGCGGCCAATCACCGGATCCAGTTTTCCCTTGCGCGCCAGTTCCGTTAAATCGCGCGCATACTTCGAAAGCGCCTGGTAGTTCTGTTCCGCGTTCTGATCCGTAATCCGCGAGCCGCCCCGCATCTGCTCGATGACCTTGAACAAGTCGTCGCGCTTCACGCCGTGCTGGCGCAGCAACTTGCCCGCCTCGCCGTCCTTCTCGTCTACGATTGCCAGCAGAAGATGCTCGGTCGAGTTAAACTCGTCCTGCAGCTTGTCTGCCTGCTTTTGCGCGGCGGTAAAGACCTGGGTAAGACGCGGGCTGAAATACTGCTGCCCACCTTCGACACGCGGAAAACGAGCGATCGCGGCCTGCACGTCGTTGAGCACCACGGCCACATTCACGCCGAGTTTCCCGAGCACCGGACGCACGATTCCCTCCGGCTGCTCCAACATGACGGCGAGCAGATGTTCCGGTTCGACTTGCTGATGTTGATTGCGCTCTGCGAGTTCAATCGCCGACTGAATCGCTTCCTGCGCGCGCAAAGTAAATTTATCAAGACGCATTTTCGTTTTCAGTGCTGACCGTTGAGCGGGGTTTCGCTTGGCGAGCCGGTGCTGACTGCCAAACAAATACCCCGCTCTCAGTTTTATCGAATCACTACTCTAGCGACCGGTTGCCGCCTGGCTTAACTCCTCACTGCCGCCAGTCTCAACTTTGGTGTCGATAGTCCGCGGCGAACTCCTGGCCCCTTCGCCGCTAATCTCAATCCGGCGTGCCTTCGTCTCTTCACGCTTCGGCAGCGTCACGCGCAGCACGCCGTTGCGATACTCGGCATTTGCACCTTCAGCTGAAACAGTCTGCGGCAAAGTGAAGGACCGGGTAAACGATCCATACGAGCGCTCCACGCGATGGTAGTTATCCGACTCGTCCTTCTTTTCGAATTGGCGCTCACCACGCAGAGTAATGACATTGTTTTCCACTGACAGCTCAAACTCATCCCGATTCATTCCCGGGAGTTCGGCTTCGAGCACAATATGATCCTTGTTCTCATAGATGTCGACGCTAGGATTCCAGGCGCCGCGGCCAATCCCTTCTTCGCCGAACCCACGAGTCAGGTTGGTAGAAAACAGACGGTTCACCTCTTCCTGCAATGAGCGCAGGTCACGAAAGGGATCGTAACGAACAATAGTCATGGTATTTCTCCTCCTTATTCCACTAAGGCCCAAGATGCTTTTCCAAAAGCACGAGCCGGCTTGTTATGAGCGTGCGGCAATAATAATATTTGAGTGTCGCGCTGTCAAGTTAAGCAATTGGCGCAAAAATCTCAGCAAAAACTAAGTCCGGGATACGAACGTGATGCGTGGTTGCGTGAGAGGGAACAGTTAGCTAATGCCGAAGAAACGTTTGATGGATGAAAGCAGACCGGCGGATTCGTCCTTATTAGAACCGGACAAGTCCGCGCTCGCTACCAGCCCCTGGCGGCGCTCGGCGATGATGTGACTGAGCGATTCGACCAGATCGGGGTTGGTATCAAAAACCCGCTTCATGGCCGCGTGTCCAATCTCGAGTACTTCGGTTTCTTCCAACGCCACCACATTCGCGGTTCGCGGTTCTCCGGTGAACAAAGCCATTTCACCGAAGAAGGCGCCGTCGCTAAGAGTGGCAACCGTGCGTGGCCGGCCGTTCTCGCTAAGTTGCACACTAACGCGACCATTATGGACGACGAACATTGACGAGCCCGGGTCGCCCGCGCGTATCACGTTTTCACCGGCGGCGAATACGTGACTAGTGGCAGCTTGCGCGAGCATCACTGTCTCTTCTTCGGAGAGTGGCGCGAAGATATCGACCGCCGCGAGGCGTTCCACGATTGCGCTGCCATCGCCCTCAACGGCGCCGTGCCTGAGATTTCGCTCGACGAGCAGGGTGCGCGTGGGAAAAGCGAACGTGAGATTGGCCCGGCGAAATGCGTACCAGATTCGCTGCCGCACGAGCGCGTCCGTATCATGATGTTTGGCGTAGTCTTCGGGCCAGTACTTCACTTCATATTCCATCGAGCTGTCGCCGATGTTTCTGATTCGCACGACTGGCGTAATCTTCTGCGAGACGTTGTCAGCGTCGCGCACGGCTTCTCTGACGACGTGGATGGTCTTGGCGGGTGAATCTGTAAACAGCGTATTGAAGAAAACGAGCCGGGCGTTCAAGTTATTCCGCGGGCAAACTTCGATCGCCTCTTTCGCCGCGGTACTGTTGCTGATCAGCACTATGTGATTTGAGAAAGTCCTGATCTTTACCGCGCGCCAGGTAATCTCTTCAACCACGCCGGCGTGGCGTTGCGCACCGACCGTGATCACGTCGCCCACCTGGAAAGGACGATCCGCCTGCAGGGAAATACCGGAAAAAAAGTTTCCCAAAGTGTCCTGCAACGCCAGACCCAGGATGACTCCGAATATTGCGGACGTCGTGAACAGCGCACCGAGATTGGCTTCCGGAAAGATGGAAGTGAAGATCAAAAAGAACAGTGCGGTGAAGGCGACGATCGAAAAAATGTTGCGTACTAACGTCGGCGCCTCAAACCCACGACGAAGCCGGACCAGGCCAAACACGACGGAATTGAACGCCCGAACCAACAAGTACGCGAGCAGGGCCAGGCAGACCAACTTGAGGATAGCGACAATCGTGTCCGCTCTGGACGCGAGTCCCCCCATCCTGGCTGCGAGTAGCTGGTGCAGTTGCTTATCGAACCAAAAGATGAGAATGACCACCAGCAGCGTAACCGCGGTGGTAACCAAGAACAGTGCGACCTGGTTTTTTGGACGGGACGGAGTCACGTTGTTGCTGACGATTTTTGGCGAAAGCCCGGGATTCTCGAGTCGTAACGGCTCTATCTTGTATCACCGTTTGGTCCGCTTGGCGAGAACGATGTTTACGATTCAGCGGCGGGCGAGACCTGGAAAGAGCGTCACCAGAATAAACAGCAGCGACAAGCAGGTGACGACGATCGCGGTTAGCCAGGCGCCGATATTGTAAATGAGACCGTTGACGTAAGCGCCCATCAACTCGCGCGTGTTTACCAGCTTGAGAATCGCGAACAGGATGATAGGCAGCAGTAAGCCATTGATGACTTGCGTTACCAACAGCACGCGAATCAGCGGCAGTCCGGGAATCACGGCGATGGCCGCACCCACCGCAATTAAAAAAGTAAAGATGCCAAGGAAGATAGGTGCTTCGCGAAAGCTGCGCGACACACCCTTCTCAAAACCCAGTGCTTCACTGATTGAATACGCCGTGGCCAGCGGCAACACACCGGCGGCGAGCATTGAGGCGCCAAATAAACCAATCGCAAACAACTTCTCCGCATACGGCCCGGCGAGGGGTCGCAATGCGCGCGCCGCGTCTGACGCGCTCTCGATGTGCAAGCCATGGGTGTGCAGGGTCGCGGCGGTGGAAATGACTATAAAGAAGACTACCAAGATCGCGAGTACGGTTCCCACCCAAACGTCCCATTTCGTACGTCCGTAGTCTTCCGGGGTGACCCCTTTTTCAACCACCGATGACTGCACGTAGACCTGCATGTAAGGCGAGATCGTAGTACCGACTACCGCAACCAACGTGAACAGGTAAGCGTAGTCGAGACTGAAACTCGGCTTCACTAGCCCCAGGGCAACTGCGTTCCAATCGGGCCTCGCGAGAAACGCCGAAATAATGTAGCCAAGAAAGACCAACGACATCAGTAGAAACACCCGCTCAACACGCTGGTAGGAACTCTTGACGACCAGCCACCAGATGCCCAGCGCCGAAAGCGGTACCGAAATGAAACGCGGTATGCCGAAGAGTTCCGCGGCGGCGGCGATACCGACGAACTCAGAAACCGTAACGCCGGCGTTCGCGATCAGTAGCGCCAGCATGACGACTGCGGTCCAACGCACGCCGAAACGCTCGCGAATCAAATCGGCGAGCCCTTTGCCGGTAACGGCGCCCATGCGCGCGCACATTTCCTGGACGAGTCCGAGGCTGATGGTGATGGGAAGGAGAATCCAGAGCAGTCGATAACCGTGTTCGGCGCCAACCGCGGCGAAGGTGGCGATGCCGCCGGCGTCATTGCCCGCGCTTGCGGCAATCATGCCCGGCCCGAGGATAGCGAGGAACCCCAGGAAGTTGCGGCGCCAACCGGAGGGAGGTTTCACACCACGACCGCGGCGCAACAAGCGTCGTCCAGTGGCCACTACCGCTGCTCTTGATTCCGCCACCTGGAGGTTCTCCGTCGGTCATAAAGTTTTAGCCACGGATTTACGCGGACAAACGCGGATCAGATCCGCAACCTCATAAGAAAACTGCGACCAATACTTTTGCGATTCTGATAATCCGCGTCATACGCGGCAGGTATCAACTAAACAATCGCGGCAGGCGTTGCCGCCAATCCTTCGGCAACAGGATCTCCATTGCGTCGTCTACCGTAATGATTCCCAGAATATCACCCGTCTCGTCCATCACCGGCAAGGCCAGCAGATTATATTCGGCGATGCGTTGCGCCACTTCACGCGCGGGTTCATCCGGATGGGCCAACTGAAATTTCGTGCGCATCACTTCATTCAGCGGCACTGACGGATCAGCCAGAATCAAACTACGCAACGCGATCACGCCCGAGAGTTTCCAGGACCCCTCGCGTTCGACGACGTACAGGTAATAGATCATGTTGGGCGTTTCCGCCATCTCGCGCAAACGGGCGAGCGCCTCACCGACGGTCAACTCATGCGGCAGCGTGACGAACTCCGTCGTCATCAATCCGCCCGCGGTGTCATCCGCGTAGGGCAACAACTCCGCCACGTCAGCTTGTTCCTCATCCTCCATCAGGCCGAGCAGTTCTTCCGCTTTATCTTCCGGCAGATCGCCCAGTACGTCGGCCGCTTCATCAGGCGACATCCATTCGAGAATGTCTGCCGCGCGCTCTTCGTCCATGTCACCAAGAATCTGTACCTGTCGTTCCGAGGGCATCTCCTCGAGCGTCTCCGCCGCAGTTTCGTCGTCGAGCGATTCCACTACTTCGGAGCCGTGATGATAAGAAAGTGCTTCGGCGAGCCGTGCGATCTCGACCGGGTGCAAGCGCGCGAGTTTGCCGCTGGAGGATTTGAGCTGCACGGTCGCAGCGTCGGTCGCGAGATAACCAACATCAGCCCAGTCGAGTACTTCAACCGGTGTGCGCGTGCCCATGAAACCCGCGGGCGCAAGGCGGCGCCAGAGTCCCTGGAAACTAACGTCCGCGCCGGTCACGCGCCAGTCGTTGGCTGTCTCGATCAACTGCACGTCGTTAACGCGCACCACGCGTTTGCCGTCGACGTCGATCAACTGCTTGTCGAGTACGTCACGGGCCAGCAGGACTTCGCCGTCGCGACGTACGAACGGGCGCAAATTTAATTTGTCTGAGTTGAGTCTGACGCCGTGTTCGTTAAGCTCCGTGACGCGCCAGCGCGAAAGAAAAAAGTTGCGCCGGCCGAAGCGCGCGACCAGTCCGGTTACGGGCGGATGATCGTCATCGCCGAGCCGCACGATCACGTCCTTGACGGTCGCCACACGCTCGCCTTCCAGATCGCGGATGGGGCGACCCAACATTTGCGACAAATAAAGCATGTTTGGTTTTTACCCGGGGGACTAAGTGCGCCGCGCATCATAGCACGAGCCAACGACGACGACCGCGGTTCACTCCTGCGCGGCGACTCGTGCGCTTTGCTTCGCGGAGTAACAGATTGCCAGCCGGGGTTCGGCTGAGTTAGTTGCGCTGATTTAGTGGAAAGTCTTTCAACCGCTGAAGTGCCAACTTGAGGGCGCGGTCGCGGCCGGAATAGAGATCACTTCGCTCAATGGTGACGATCTCATCGGGTTTTATTCCATGGCCCTCGAGGTGCTGGCCGCCCGCCGTCAGGTAATCCATTTCGCTGATATCAAGCAGGCCGCCGTCAGGCAGTTCGTGGCGCGTGCGCACGGCGAGCACGCAACCGCAGGTTTCAGTCCCGAGCAGCCGTGCGCGACCTGAGGCTTTCAGTGCGGCAACGAAAATTTCGGCGGCGCTCGACGTGCGTTCGCTGATCAAGACGATCAGCGGCAGGTTTGTCTGTGCGATCAGGTTTGGTGAAAACAACGACCGGGAATGCGTCGTCATACTGAAGCCGGCACCGAAGCGATCGGCGAACTGGCCCAGGCTCACGTCTGTTGCCAGAAAGCTCGACGCAATGTCAGTCATGGCCTCCGCATCACCACCACCGTTGCGACGCAAGTCGAGAATCACGCCTTGCGCGCCTTTGGTGATTTTCTTGAAGTCGCGCCCAAACGCCGCCGCAATCGGTTTGGTAAAGGCGTCAAGCTCAATCACGACAACGCCTCGTTCGCGCCTCGTGCGCACGCCCAGATCGCGTTGCTCCCAATGACGCTCGACGCGCGCGGATCTTTCTTTGCCAGCTCGCGAACGCCAAACCAGCGCCACGGCCGTCTCCGGAGGTCCCTCCAACAACTTCGCGAAGATGCGAAAGCGTTCGCTCGCAGTAGCGTTCAGGTTAACCATGCGGCTGTCGATCATAGACCTTGCCGCGGCGCCGTCCACAGTTTCGATTACATCACCAGCGCGCAAACCGGCACGTTGCGCGGCTGAATTACGTTCCACCTGGACCACGGTTGGGAGACCCTGGACTTCCGCTACGCCGACGCCGGCGCTGACGAAGCGCGGCCGCCACCAGTCGGACTTTTCTTCAGGCGCGAAGACGCGCGTGTGCGGATCGTTTAGTGGCGCGATCATGCGCCGCAGGATGGCGTACAGCTCCTGACTCGAACCCGCGTCGCCGGCGAGCGAGCGAAGGGTGAGCCGTTGCGCATCCCAGTCAAGGCCGTGGAAGCGTCGATCGTAGTAACGTTCGTTGATGCGTTCCCACGCGTCATCGAATACCGCCAACCGGCCTTCGCGAGTTGCAACGGAAACGAGCGACGCAGAATCGATGGTCGTGGCGTGAACTGGTACGACGCTGTGGGCAGGGGTAAAGGGTGAGGAGTAAGCCGACAGCAAGCCGACCAGCCACAAAGCACGGAGATAGTTTTTTCGAGTCTGCCCTTTACCCATTGCGCTCGTCCCCTTGCCGCTTATGGTGCCGGCTTGCGAAAGTTATAACGCAGCAACACCCGCAGCGGCACTGCCACTCCATTGCGCTGCGCCGGAAAGAAATGCAGTCGCCGCACCGTTTCCACGGTTGCTTCGTCTAAACCAAAGCCCGCCCAACGCGTCACTTCAATTCTCGTCACTTCGCCCTTCGCATCGAGATCCACCAGCACATCAACCGTCGCTTCAATTTCGGCACTGGCAGCCGTCGCCGGATAGGGAGGCACGAAACGACGGAACGGCCGCGGCAACCGGAGTCCTTCCGCGGCGGCAAGTTTGTCGTCGTCGGGCGCCTCTGCAATTACCGGGACTTGAGGCTCGGTTATCAGTTCACGTTCGCCTCGTTCATCGTGCTGCGCTCGGCGTAACGCCAGGGGCACTCCGCGACTGAGATCGGAACCTGACATCTCAGCGAGCAACGCTCGTTCGGCGAACGCGGCAGTGGCGCCCTGGAAGCTGGGGCGTTCCCAATTGATCAGTTTGCCGCTGCGTGCGCTGACGGCAAAAATCGAAGCATAGGATTCAAAATAGACTGGGCCAGCGGAGGGCGAACGACGTAGCGTCTGTGCGTCTCCCGCAATGAAGAAGTCACATCCGAGCGCGGCGCCAAGATCGCGTGCTTCTTGCAGTGACAAATTTAGCGAACCTTCATAGCCGGCGCCCTGCGCAGCGGCGCGTACTTGATCCCGATCCAGGACAATTATATCGGGGGCAGACTTAAGTGCTGACGCGAACTTTTCGGAGGCCAGTCGAGCGATACTCGAATTGCCAAAATCCAACACGGCAACGATGACCGGGCGTTCACCCTGCTTCGTTTCTTCCCTTGTGTGGCCCGCGTGTGCCGGCGCAACAACGTAAAGGATCAATGTCAACAAAACGAAGCCGCCGCGTAGCCAACCGTTGCTGCCGCTACAGCGCACAGACGACTGGAGATTTTGGCTGGGGTAGTACGACTTCATTCGAACAAACTGAGGCGATTGTGCTGGCTTGGATGAAACCGAGCAGGGCCTATCGATCTTTCTGCCACAACTGTTGCGAAGGCACGCGCAAGGCGCGATTAAATTTACTGGACGCGTTTTCCCAGGCGATGGTTGCCGTCAACTCCGTCAACTCGTCGTCGTTGTAAACCGCCCGGAGACGCGCGAAGAGTTCGTCGCTCACGTCTCGCCCGGTTATGGTCATTGCGTCGGCAAACTCGAGTGCCAGGCGTTCAGCGTCGTCGTAGAGTTCGCTGGTCGCATAGTTTGGCAACGCCTCAATCTTCTCATCTGAAACGCCGAGTTGGCTGCTCACGGCAGCGTTGATGTCCTGTCAAAACTCGCAACCGTTTAGTGACGCAACGCGACGGTTTAGCAAGGCGACTAACCTGGGATCAATCAGTCCCGACTCCGCAAGACCCAGCCACATCCCGCGCACGCCACGAAAGATCGATGGGCGACGAGCGTAGATTAAATGATTGAGCAGCGGCGCGCCCCAGGTTTTCTCCTGAGCGGCCAGCACCCTCGCGATATAACTGTCAGCCGCGGCGATATTGGCGTTTGGGATTCTGGCCATGATGCCGTCTCCAGTAGTAATGCCAGCGGCCCAGGACGAAACTATCTCGGGGCAGTCAGGCTGTGATAGAGATCGTAAATCTCAGACTTCACTTCCGCGGGAAAACATACGCGGTGCAATTCGTAACCGCGCTGTAGTCCCCGAACGACTTCGCTGACTTCGGTAATCTCACGTATGCGGGGACGCGCATAACCATCTTCCACATAGATGCGGCTTTTGGGTTCCGCGCCCTCCGCCGTGTAGTAGTTGTAATAAGGCACATCGCTGGCGCGGTCTTCAATGAAGTAGTAGTCCGGATCGTAGCCCGCCCTTGCCACGCAGTCACGCGCGGCTGCCAGAAACGCGAGTCGCTCCGGCACCGGCATATCGAGATCGATCGCTTTGAAAAGTCGCCGGCCGGTGAAGCGCTTGCTGAGATCCGCAAGAATATTGTCCGGCGAACGTTGCCACTGCTTCACATGAAACAAGACATCGGAGTCGTCGACTTCCAGATACTCCGTAATGGTTAGGGCAGTGCGGCGCAGCACTTTTTCAAACGCGGTGTCCGGCGCGTACCACAGCGAGTCGCCGGTTTCCAGTAAGGTTAAAGCCCGCCTGAGGATTGCCCGCAAGACAGCTTCAGCCGAGCGCAACGCGCGATGAAAATAGACCTGGCGAAACATGTAGTAGCGAGCTTGCAGATATTCCTCGACTGCATACAGTCCACGTGCCGCCACATAAATGCGATCGTGTTCTTCGTCGATGGCCAGCGCGTTGATGATCCACTCGAGATCATAGATGCCATACTTGGCGCCAGTCATCAGCGAATCGCGCAACAGGTAGTCCATGCGATCAACGTCAAGTTGTGACGACACCAGTTGGCCCAACGCAGCCGGCTGAAACTTACCCTCGATTATTGCGGCGACTTTCCCGGGCAACTCGCTCGCATAGGAGTGCAGCAGCCGACCGATCTCAGTGGTCGCGCTAAGTACCACCTCCACGGTCCACTTCTCGTGATGAAACCCAAGTACCTTTTCCATCACGTGAGAAAACGATCCATGGCCCACGTCGTGAAGCAGCGCGGCGGCGCGGGCGGCCGCGCGATCCTCTTCGTTAATTGAGTGCTTTTCCGCAAGCCGGTCGAGTACCCGGCTCATCAAGTGAAACGCGCCGAGCGAATGTGTAAAGCGAGAATGTTCCGCGCCCTGGTAAGTGTAAAGGCCGAGGCCCAGCTGTTTTATACGTCGCAGTCTTTGAAACTCAGGCGTGTCAATCAAGCGCATCATCAACTCACCTTCGCGGCTATCGGTGCGAAGACGAATGATGTTGTGGACGGGATCGCGGTAAATTCGTTCGGACATTTGGGCGTTTCTTAATAACCGCAAAAGCGAGGAAAGGCAATGACCGGGAGAGTCCAGCGGGGAAACCAGCCAAAAGAAACCGCTCCTCGGGCCTCACTTTGGGCCGGTTGTGAATTATGGATTGTTCCCAATTTTTTGGATTTCTGAAGGTGTCTGCCCCCCGCCAATGGCGGGCTAAGTGTAAGCGTACCTTAAGATTATGAAGGGGCTCCCTTGCGGGCATAAGAATTGCGAAATGACCGGCCAAGAGTTTTTTACGAAAATTAGTTTTCGGAATTTTAAGTGCCGCCAACGATAAAGGAACACATCGGTAATAGGGTCTCTCCTCGGCGGCGCCCTTGCAGCATCAAGAAAGGACAGCAAAAGATGAAGAATGTTTTTAGGTTGTTTATGATCCTGTGCATCGCGCTAGCCGGAACGGCCGTGTTTGCGCAGGACCTTCAAACGAAAGGTAGCATTGGGGGCGTAATCACTGACTCCAATGGCGGCTCACTGCCGAACGCCAAGGTCACGGTTGTGGGCCAACAAGGCGAGGTCACTGTGCAGACCAACGAATCCGGTGGGTACAAGGTGACGGACCTGATCCCCGGCACCTATACCGTCACGGTGGAGCAGCCCGGCTTCAAGAAGCAGGTTGCCACCAACGTTATCGTTAGCGTCGGCAGGGAATCGACCGTCAGCCCGAAACTCGAGGCTGGCAACATCTCTGAGGTTGTAACCGTCACCGATACCGGCGGCATCGATCAGCAGAGCACGGCGACCGGCCAGAACTTGAGCGACGATCTGTTCAATCAGATTCCAGTGCCTCGCGGCGTTACTGGCTTGTTCTATTTGTCGCCCGGCGCGGCGGACAGCCTCGGCGGCGGTTCAGCGAACCCTTCGATCGCTGGCGGCTCGGCGTTGGATAATCTCTACATCGCCGATGGCGTGAACATTACCGATTCAGCCTTCGGTGGTCTCGGTACCTTCACACGCGTCTATGGTTCATTGGGAACCGGCATTAACACCTCCTTCATCAAGGAAGTACAAATCAAGACCGGCGGTTTCGAACCGCAGTACGGCCAAAGTCAGGGCGGCATCGTCAACATCATTACTCAGTCGGGTGGTAACGAATACCATGGCGCGGTTTACGGTTTCATGCGTCCCGACGCTTTTGAAGCGACCCGCAAACAGCGAGACGACTTCAATACGAATAAAGTTGGTAAGATCCTCGCCGAAGAGCAGTTTGACGCAGGCGTCGACTTCGGTGGCTACGTTCCCGGCATGAAGGACAAATGGTTCTTCTTCGGTTCCTTCAATCCTTCGCTGCGCAAGCCACAAGTATTGGGTGCTGAAGGTTCTGGACTGCTGACCCTGCTGGGTAAGCACGAACGTCGCTTCCGGACGTTGAACTACGCCTTCAAAACGGATTTCAACATCAACTCCAACCACAGCTTAGCCTTCTCGATTTTCGGCGACCCGACGAAGACCAATAAGTCTTCGTTCAATACGCTTAACATCGACAACACCAGTGCACAGAGCGTGCTCGACTTCGGTACGCGCAACATGGCGCTTCGTTACAACGGCTCCTTGTCTCCGACCTGGACCCTCAGTGGTTCCTGGAGCTGGGGCAAGAACACGTTCAACGAAAGCGGCTTCGACAACGTTTATCAAGTGCAGGATCTGACCCAAACTGGTGGACTCGCCGGTCAGCGCGGCTCCTTCATCGCTCAGGGCCTGGGCTTCTTCGAGCCAACCAACAGCAACACCTACAGACTGAGCTTCGACACCAGCAAGACCTTTGGTTTCCTCGGTCAGCACACGATGGGTGTGGGCTATCAGTACCAGCGCGCACTTTACGATGGCACTCGTGACCGCAGTGGTCCGCACGCTCCGGTTCCGACCACCAACGCTTCGGGCGCTTTGGTCACCAGCATTATCCCGGCGTCGGCCGCCTCCGCGGTTGGACAGTCGCTGAATTCATCGTTCAGTCTGCGTCTGGTCCCCGCGGCACAGCAGGCGACTTGCACCCTGTGCCCGTTCCTGAATGTTCCAGGCTTGGGTGATCGTCGAGTTTACCTGCTCAACGATCGTGGCGAATATGGCAATTCGAGCTTTAATACCCGCTCGAACTATAACGCCGCATACTTCCAGGATACCTGGCGCATCAACAAGTATGTGACGGCATTGCTCGGCGTGCGCAACGAACAGGAGCGCATGATTGGCAGCCCGTCACCTACTGGTGACAAGATCGCATACAGCTTCACTGGCAACTGGGCGCCGCGCATCGGCGTGACGGTTGATCCGCTTGGTCGTGGTACCACCAAAGCCTATTACAGCTTTGGCCGCTTCTTCGAATACATCCCTCTGGATCTCGCGGAAAGATCGCTTTCAGCAGAACAGGATTTCCGCAGTGCGGAATGGGCGCCCGACTTCTTCATCGATGGTGCAGGCAATCGCCGCGTTCGCTTGAACTCGTTGGGTTCAGCCGAGCCAATCGTTGATTCTGCCCACTTGATCAGCCGTGCCACAAATGGTTTTGCCTCGGGCATCACCACCTCGGCCAACAATCCGACCAATCCCATCCTGCCTGGCACCAAACTCGGTTTCGCGCAGGAGCACATCCTGGGATTCGAACAGCAGTTTGCCCACAACGTCGTATTCTCGGTCCGCTATCAGGATCGTCGTTTGAAGAGAATTGTGGAAGATGCAGCGCTGGTGGCACCGGAAGCGGCTGACTTCTTTGGTCAGGCTTACTTCATCGGTAACATCAACTCTACCCTCGACGCGGCGACCAACCCCGTCTCGATTCTCTTTACTCCTGGCAGCACACCGCCAGCGGGTTGTGACCCGAGTTTCATCAACAACGATTTGGGCGTTTGCTACCGGACCTTCGGTACCAACGGCGTCCCGGCCGGCGACTTTATTGCCGACGGTGTGCCCGATGGCTTCCCCGATCCGGTTCACATCTACAAAGCTCTTGAGATCGAAGTCAACAAGAGATTCTCCGACAACTGGCAGTTGCTTTCGAATGTCCGCTTCTCCAGCTTGCGCGGCAACTTCGAAGGCCACTTCCGTAACGACAACGGCCAGACCGACCCGGCAATCAGTTCGCTCTTCGATTTCACTGAAGGCGAATTCAACCTGCTGGGCGACCAGACCGGTGTTGGTCCTCTGAACACTGACAGAACCACGATTTTCAACATCTACGGTAACTACGTGTTCAGCAAAGAAAAGGGTATCGGCCGCAGTCTGGCCGGCCTCAACCTCGGCGCCGGATTCCACGGCGAGTCTGGTGTGCCTATCAGTGAATTCCTGGCCCACCCGATTTACCTGAACGCCGGTGAAATCCCGGTTGGCGGTCGCGGCAAATTGGGCCGTACCGATTGGTACACCCGCCTCGACCTGCATGCTGATTATCGTTGGGCTTTGTCCGAGAAGACCCGCCTGGTGTTCATCTCTGACTTCTTCAACGTATTCAACACTCAACGTGTTCGCTTGCCGGATCAAAACCGCCAGCTGAGCGGCGGCATCAATAACGTTGACTTCTTGCAACCTCGTTTCTTCCACCCTGCATTTAACATGCGCCTGGGTGCAAGATTAGAGTTCTAAACTTAATCCGGTAACGGATCTTTATCAGGGAGGAGACAGTTTGTGCTGTTTCCTCCCTGTTTGTTTTTTCTCCCCACAACCAGTAATAATTGGCACGTATAAACCTAAAATTCTAACTATGCATAGGCCTAATTTTCAGCACCGGACTGTTCCGAAAGCGACTTGCGGCTTCGCGAAAACATTATTCCTGGCGGTTGCGCTGCTTGCCCTTCCGGCAGGCATTAGCGCGCAACTTCGCTCTCCCGCACAACCAGTGGAAATTCGCGGCCAACTGCGTTTCGCGGTCGGCGGCACTCCCGCGGATGAAGTGGTGGTGCGACTGGACCAGTTGTCGGGCGGGTTCATCGCGGAGACCAGGACAGACCGTTTGGGGAAGTTTCGTTTTGCCGGCCTGTTGCCCATTCAGTATCAACTTATTATTCGCCATCCGGGCTTCCAGGAAATACAGCGGGAAGTAAACTTGATCATGACCGGCAGCGAGTATCTGCAGTTGCAACTCGTTGCTGATGTGGTGAGGCGCACCGCGGAGCGCACTCCGACCAAGCTGCTGGATGTGAACGTTCCTGCTGAAGCGCGCAAAGAATTCGAACGCGGCGAAGAACTCGTGGTCAGCGGCGAAAAAAGCAAGATCGTTGCCGGCACTCGTCATTATGAAAAGGCTCTCTTGCTCTACCCGGGCTTTCTCGAAGCGCAACTTCGTCTCGGCACCGCTTACATGGATCTGCTGCAGTGGGCCGACGCCGAAAAGCTTTTGAGCCAGGCAAACGTCGCTCATCCCAGGACACCCAATGTGCTCTTTGCCCTGGGCGAGCTATACCTGCAACAACACAAAACGGCTGAGGCGGAAAGAGTGCTGCGCGAGGGCCTCGAAATTGAACCACGTTCCTGGCAGGGTCACTTCACTTTGGGGCGCCTTTATTGGAACGCTGGAGATATTGTGAAGGCGGGACGGCAAGTAGGTTTTGCCCTGCAACTAAACCCAAATCTGGCTGAAGCGCATTTGCTCGGAGGAAATATTTACCTGCGTGCGCGCAAAGTACCAGAGGCTCAGTTTGAGTTTGAGGAGTATCTCCGTCTTGCGCCTAAAGGTCAGTACGCGGTCCAAACAAAAGCACTCCTGGAAAAAATGCGAAGGCAGAATGGCGAGAAACATTAGGACGTTAGTATCAGGAACGTACTCGGAGGAACAAAAGGTAATGTCTCATCGCAGGATCTTATTTATTGTGGCGGCTTTCATGATTTTGGCGGGTGCATCGGAGGGACGCTCGCAACAGGTCCAGGGACGGGTACTCCTCGCGGATACCAACCAACCGGCTTTTAACGTCACCGTCCACTGCGACGGCGCGGGTACAAGTCACGTCGAGCAAACCGACCGCAACGGAAGATTCACCTGTCATCTGGGTGGCACTGGCAACTACAGCGTCAGGGTAGAACTCCCAGGCTACGCATCGGAAAGCCAGTCCGGCACAGCTCTCGACACGAACGCGAGTGACTACATGGATTTTCGACTGCGCGCCGTGCCGGGTAAAGCGGCGGCCTCAGCAGTTTCGGATCCGAAGGTGCCCGCGGAAGCGATTAAGCAATTTGATTTCGGCGTGGCCTCACTGGCCAAAGGAAAGAAGGAAGACCTCGATGCAGGTGTACGGTATTTCGAGAAAGCTATCAGCCTCTACCCGACCTTCGAAGAGGCCTTGTTAAGACTCGGTACCGCCTACATGGATTTGGGCCAGTGGGAGAAAGCCGAACAGGCGCTCAACAAGACTATTGCCGTCGATTCCAAAGCTGCCAATGCTATGTTCGCGCTGGGCGAAGTTTACCTGCATCAGAAGAAGAATGACGAAGCGGAAAAAATTCTGCTGGCAGGCTTACAGCTCAGTCCCACTTCGGCGCAAGGACATCTGAGCTTGGGTCGCGTCTATTGGACCGCTTCGAAGCTCAAAGAGGAGGCGCAGGCAAGACCGAGTCTCGAGAAAGCTTATGAAGAGGTTAAGAAAGCTCTCGAGGCCGACCCCAACCTTGCCCAGGCCCATGTGCTCAAGGGCAATTTGTTGCTGCGCGTAAGACGAGCCGAAGATGCGCAACACGAGTTTGAAGAGTATCTGCGTTTGGAACCTAAGGGCGTCTTCGCCGAACAAGCTCGTCTGCTGGTGGAGCGGATTAAGAAGGCACTCGCCTCTCAACCAAAGTCCTGAAGTAGAAGTGGAATAACAAAGGCCGCAGTTCAAACCTTGCGGCCTTTTCGTTTGCGTTCAACAAATCCCGGCGGCGAACCCAGCAGCAGCCGGTGATTAGAACTCGATCAAGTGTCCCAATTTTTCTTTCTTTGTGCGCAGGTAGGCGCCTGCCTTTACGGGCTCCGCCACTTGGATGGAGACCCGTTCGACAATTGAGAGACCCGCCTCTTCCAGGGCGCGCAACTTCAGTGGGTTGTTTGAAATCACCTTAACCTGGCAAAGCCCGAGATCGAACAGCACTTCCGCGCATTGTTTATAGTCGCGCAGATCTACTGCCAGACCGAGTCGCTCGTTTGCTTCGACGGTGTCCGCGCCCTGGTCCTGAAGAGCATACGCGCGAATCTTGTTGAGGATGCCGATGCCCCGCCCTTCCTGTAACTGATAGACGACGGCGCCTCTTCCCTCGCGCTCAATCATCTGCATCGTCTGATGGAGTTGTGGGCCGCAGTCGCACTTAGTCGATCCGAACACGTCACCGGTGAGGCACTGCGAATGGATCCGAACGAGGGTCGGGAGGTCGCGCCGCAGCTCGCCCTTGAAAATAGCGACGAACTCTTCATCACTCATCAGCGACCGATATCCGGCAATCTGAAAGTCGCCCCACTCAGTAGGCAATATTGCGACCGCTACACGCTCCACGGAGAGATTTTCCTGCGACCCGGCACACCCTGTATTAGTTTGTTCTCCCAAGAGTTTTCCTTCCTGACAACAACTACGCGGCAACGTCTTCTATTAGTTTCCTGCGAAACGATTTTATAGGAGTCAGCCCGCCAGCGCTATCTCAGGCCAATTGAGAACCGGTGCGACCGTTCCGCGCAAATGAGCGCAATGCTTTGCTACCTCAATCCTGGCGCGCTAAGATACCGAGCGTTACTATTCGTGTGCGCTCCCGGCGCGGTTCCCAAATCTAAGCGCGGTACTCGCGATTACCCAGACCCGGATTGATGCCCAGCCAAAACTCTAACGCGGACGAACCCGGTGCTACCCAACTGCGTCCCGCCAAGGGGGAAGTAACTCCCGCTCAAGAGGAGCGCCGACCTGCGCTTGTTTCGCTCAGCGGAGAGTTGCTGGCCGTGCCGATCCCGCTTGAGCGTGCCGAGGTAATCATTGGACGCGCGCTGGAAGCGGATGTACGCCTTAACGATACTCGGGTCTCCCGGCTTCACGCGCGGATTAACAGCAAGTCGGACCCGACCACGAACACGAGTAGCTACCGCATTACGGATCTCGGCTCGACCAACGGCACGCTCGTTAATGGCGAGCCAATTACCGAAGTTGCGCTCAACGACGGCGATAAGATTGTCATCGGAGATCACCTCTTCCGTTTCGATCTGCTGGATGAAATTGATCGTGAATTCCAGCAACAGATCCATCGCCTAATCGCGCATGACGAACTTACCGGACTCTTAACCAGTAAGTCGTTCTTCTCGGAACTCCGCCGTGAAGCAGCGCGAGCGGAAGCCGACTGCCGTCCCTTCTGCGTGCTCATGATGGACCTGGACTACTTCAAAGAAGTTAACGACACTTATGGCCACCTCGTGGGCAGTCAAACGCTCGAAGAAACCGGACGCGTGATTAAGGAAGCCCTGCGCGCGGGCGACGTCGCCTCCCGGTTTGGGGGCGAAGAGTTTGCGGCGTTCCTGCTCGACGCTAACTATGCGCAGGGCTTGATCGCCGCTGAACGTGTGCGCGTGGCGGTTGCTGAGCACGAGTTTTCGGTAACGCGGCGGGATTCGCCCGATGGTCCGGCCACTCACCGCATTACGATCAGCATCGGAGTGGCGGCTTATCCTGACGATGCCACCGATCCGATTCATTTGGTAGAGCTGGCTGACTCGGCACTTTACCGGGCCAAACGCAGCGGGCGTAATCGGATTTGTGCTTATCGCCCGTCTTTAGCCGTGACTGAAGGGCCCCTACCTCCGCGGCGCCCTAGCTAAGCAACCCTGAGTTTTCAGTTAGGCTCAAAGTCAGTTGTTTTGCAACGCCAGCATCTTATCGGCGTGTAAACAAACCAGGTCCAGCCGCCGGAGTTTTCCTCGGTTGCGCCCGATTCTCGGTGGCGTGTTATGCTTCTTTAGTAACCTCTGGCTGTAAATAAATGCCGACAAAAGTAAATCTTGCCAGCAAGCCCTTTAGTAATCGCTCACTTCCGTGGGCTGTTACCGCCGTTATTATCTTCGTCTCGCTGATTTCGCTCATCTTCATCATGCGCGCTAATTCCCGGGCCAGGTCCGAGGCGGCTTTGGCACAGAACGACCTTAACCATCTACAGCAACAGGAGCGACAACTGGGCCTAGAAGCTCAGGCCGTCAAAAAGTCGCTGACCTCCGAGCAACTGCAAACACTCGCGGCCGCCCATACCTTGGTGGACCGCAAGCGGTTTTCGTGGTCGCGACTGTTTTCGGATCTTGAACTGGCTCTTCCGGGAAACGTGCGTGTGAAAAGCATCGCGGTGCGCGAGGTGGCGACGCGTGGCGATTCCACCCTCGCGGAATTGGAGTTGAGCGTAGTGGCGAAGAGTCCGGAGATCGTGACGGGCATGATTGCGGAGATGAATCGTGGCGGTATTTTCCAGGCGCAATTGAAACAGCAAACGCTGCAACGAGGACGCGGCGAGAGCGGGGCCGAGTATGAACTGACCGTGGTTTATCAGCCGCGCGCAGGCTCGCCGGTCACCACCGTGGCTGCCATCACATCCGCAACCAACGGCGGGGAAAAGCGGGGCAGCCAATGAGCGACCAGTCGCCTGTCACACGCCCGCGAAAAGGCGCACGCATCCGCGCGTCGATCCAAAGCTTCAACTCCTCGCGCGGACAACGAGTGTTAGGGTCCGCCGAAATCGTCGGGCTCGCCGGTAGTCTCCTGATATTACTCCTCGTGATTGTGAGCTATTTTTATTTGTTGCTGCCCACTCGTCTGCGCGTTAACGCGCTCGAGGCCGAACGTGCGGCACTGCAAACTCGATTACGCAATTCGCAGTTTGTGGTGAGCCAGGAACGGACTACTGAGGCAAGGGTCCAGGACATCACCGAGAGTCTCGACTACTTTGAAAGCAAGAAACTTATAGGCGCCAACCTCGGCAGAATGGGTCTCTACGATACTTTGAATTTGCTGATTCGCAAGAATGGTTTGCGTAACACTTCCGGACCGACCTACACGTCCCTCGAGGCAACGAGTTCCAAGCCCGGCGCCGGCGGCACGCGGTCGGCAAATACAAAGTGGCAAAGTGTCTACCCGGGAATCGCTATCAGCGTGACTGTCGAAGGACAATATCAAAATCTTCGGCGATTCATTCAGGACATGGAGACGAGTAAACAGTTTGTCATCATCAACAGCGTCGAACTCGAGCGTTCAACCGAGGCGAATAACTCCCCTTTAGTTGAGGGGGCGCCCAGCACTGCGCCACGCGATGCGATGGTTAGTTTGCGGTTGGAAATGGCCACTTACTTCCAACGAGATGCCGCCGCTAATGCCGCGGTTAATGCAGTGGCCCACTGAAGAACTATATGCAGGCGAATGACCTTCGGAATCCGAGCGAACGGAACAAACTAATCCTGGCAGGGGTGCTGGGATTGGTCGCTGTATTGTTTCTCTGGTGGACTTTTTTTGGTTTCGGCGGAAGTTCTAAGCCCGCCCCTACCAGGACAGTGGCCCAATCTTCTCCGTCGAGGGTGAACGGACCAACAACCAGGCAAGTCGCAGCGCCGTCAGTGCCGGAGTTAAAAGACAGTGATCTGGAACAACTCGTACCGGTAAAGTCAGACTATTCGCCGTTGGCGGTCCCCGAAGCACGCCGCAACATCTTCATATACTACGAACCGACTCCACAGCCTACACCGGTGCCGTCTGTTGCTACGCCGACTCCTACGCCTGTTCCGCCAGTACTCCTGGCGAGCATTTCACCACCAAATGTCTTCGCTAAGACCGGCGACTTCACGTTGGAGATCTCGGGCGACAAGTTTACTTCGCAACTACGCGTAGTGATTGACAACAGTGAATTGCGCACGCGGTACATAAATTCGCAACAGGTCTCGGCCCTGGTTCCGGCTGCCGTTATTGCTAACCCGGGAATGCGTGCGGTGATGTTACGTTCCGCGGATGGCAAGCTTTACTCGAACCCCTCGTCGCTTAACGTCGCTGCGCCGCCCACCCCCAATTATTCCTACGTGGGAATCATTGGTACACCGCGGTTCATCGACACTGCAATTCTGCAGGACAAGGCGAGTAAAGAAACTCTTAACGTCCAACGTGGAGATCTGCTTGGCGGAAGATTTCGCGTAACCAGCATTTCTGAAAAGGAGGTCGTCGTTGTCGACAATAATCTGAAGGTCAAACATACCTTGTCGATGATAGCGCAGGGTGACCGAGGGAACCCGATGCAGCGACCAACTCCGCGAGTGGACAGCGAAGACGATGAACCGTAGGGTTGGACCATACCACAAGATGTGGACATCGAGATTTATGCGTTTGAACAACCTAACCAACCCTCCAGGACGATGTAGTGACGCCGGCGAGCACGGCTACACTCTGGTAGCGCTGCTGGCGTTGATGGCGGTGCTGGCTATTTTTGCATTGGCGGTTGCTCCCGGAATTCGTCAACAGGCGGAACGCGAGCGTGAGATCGAAACTATTTTTCGGGGCGAGGAAGTCGCCGATGCCATTCGCCTTTACTACAGTTCGCAGGTTCGAACCCGCGGACTTAGAGGTGACGCGGCGCTGCCAACATCTGTCGATCAGCTGCTGGAAGGAATCCCAGCCGGGACGAAAAAGCTTCAAATTTTGCGAGCGTCAGCGGCGCATGATCCGCTCTCCCCGTCCGGCGAATGGAACTTGGTACGCCCCCGCTCAAACCAACTCGCAGATTTTCAGCGCTCGATAATGCTGTTTGCCAACAACATCAAACCAACCACTAATGACCCGGAACTTCAACGCACAGAGGGAGATCTGGCGCAGACAGTAATACCAACGCTGGGAATTGCCGCCACTAGTTCGCCGAGTACGAGTGTAGACAATTCGTCTGGCCCCTTCATCGGGGTGGTCCCTGACAGCCAAAATGCCTCGGTGATTAATTACTACGGAATCGATCGCCATGATGGGTGGATTTTCACTCCGCTCTTCCGGTGATCGCTCAGCCTCTCGCAAACTTTCTTTGGTCTACTCTGCTTCAACCTTGGACCATCGCCGCCATGCGATCCTCAAATAACCGAAACTGGAAACGGGAATTGAGTTGACGCGCTCGCGGCCAGCCGCGAAAAATATTTCGGTTGCGAGCTAGTCTCTACTCGTGTGAGTCACAAATATTTTTTCCGCGCGTTGTAATAAGTTGTTGACATCGCGGACGTTTGCGTTTATATAGCAAGATGTTGTGCGCCGTTTACACTAGCCCACAAGAGACAAGTAAGTACATCATCTTGTGGTCCATGACTTGAAAACTTAAATCTGAAAAAGAAGGAGCAACTAAGAATGGCAACTAAAAAAGGTGGAAAGAAGGCAGCGAAAAAGGGTGGTGCCAAGAAGGCCGCAAAGAAGACAGCGAAGAAGGCCGCAAAGAAGAGATAGTTCGGACCAGGACGTTTCAACCGCAACCCTCAACTGGCGCACACAAATTTCTGAGGCCAGCAGGGCCTTTCAAAAGGAACGACGAGCACTTCAAGCGAAACTCGTCGTTCCTTTTGTATTCAGCCCGCCATTAATGACTTGATCGTAACGCGTTGCTTCCTCCATCCAGCTAACATGATTCACGTTGCATTAGTCGAACCTGAGATCCCTCCCAACACTGGCAACATTGCGAGACTATGTGCCGCTAACGAAGTTCCACTGCACATTGTAGGCGTGACTGGCTTTCGCCTCGATGACAAGGCGGTGCGTCGAGCAGGACTTGACTACTGGCCCGAAGTAACGCTGACGCGTCATTCCACCGTCGAGGAGTTACAGGAGTCGTTGCCGGAGGCTCGGTTTATTTATCTGACGACCAAGGCTTCCAGGAATTATACGGAATGGGATTTCTCTGGGCACGATTGCCTGGTCTTTGGCAGAGAGACGCGCGGACTTCCGGAACCTCTGCTTCGCGCAAATTGGGAACGGTGCCTCACCATCCCGATGCTCAATCCCCGAATTCGCAGCTTGAATCTGGCTACAGCGGTTGGAATAGTTCTTTACGAAGCTTTACGGCAAACTGCCGCCTTTAAGAGTCAAGCAAAACACCAAGCGTAATCTCACGATCAAGAGTTTGCAGCAATCGCTCGCTGGCCGCGGGAGTTATGCACTTCAAAGTGGTAAGATATTCGGTTTCACTTAAGTAAAATTTGAGACTGCTCGTATCTATGCAAAGGAATTCATGAGTCAGGAAAGAAAAGACATTCGCAACATTGCCATAATCGCCCACGTTGATCACGGAAAGACGACTCTGGTAGACGCCATGCTGCGACAGTCTGGAACGTTTCGAGATAACGAACAGGTACGCGACCGCGTCATGGACTCCATGGATCTGGAACGTGAGCGCGGAATAACGATAATGGCCAAGAATACTTCCGTCCATTATCGCGACGTCAAGATCAATATCGTGGACACTCCCGGTCACGCTGACTTCGGCGGTGAAGTTGAGCGCGTACTAAAGATGGTAGACGGCGTGATGCTGCTGGTCGATGCCGCTGAGGGCTGCCTGCCGCAAACCAGGTTTGTACTGCGGAAAGCGCTTGAAGCACGGCTGCCGGCAATCGCGGTCGTTAACAAGATTGATCGCCATGATTCGCGACCGGAAGAGGTTGTGAATGAGATCTACGAATTGTTTCTTGATCTCGACGCTACTGATGCGCAAATCGAGTTTCCCATTCTTTACTCAATCTCGAGAGAAGGAATGGCGAAGAAATTGTTGACGGACGAATCGACGAATCTACAACCGCTCTTCGATCAAATCGTAGAAACAATTCCCGCCCCCAGGCAGATCAGAAGCGACTCTCTCCAGCTGCTGGTGGCCAATCTCGATTACAGCGAATACGTCGGGCGACTCGCAATCGGCAGAATTTTCTCCGGCGAAATCGCACTCGGCGATCAAGTGTCGGTAGCGAAGCCTGACGGTACTTTTCAAAAAGTACGCGTCTCGCAACTTTATGCATTCGAGGGTTTGAAACGGGAATCGGTGCAACGTGCCGGCTTCGGAGAGATCGTGGCTCTCGCCGGCGTTGACAACGTTGAGATCGGCGACACGATCACCTCAGTCGATAATCCGCAACCCCTGCCCGTTATCGCAGTCGATGAGCCAACCATCTCAATGATATTTGGCGTCAACAACTCGCCGTTTGCCGGCAAGGACGGCAAGTACGTCACCTCGCGCCAGGTTAGGGAACGTCTGGATAAAGAACTGCTCGCCAACGTCGCGATACGCGTCGAGGACACTGAGTCTCCCGATCAGTTCAAGGTGTCCGGCCGCGGCGAATTACAGTTATCCATTCTCATCGAAATGATGCGACGCGAAGGCTATGAACTGCAGGTCTCCAAGCCCGAAGCGATCACACGCGTTAGCGAAGGACGCACGCTGGAACCAATCGAACAAGTCGTGATTGATTGTCCTGAAGAGTTCATCGGTGTCGTCACCGAGGCCGTGGGACGACGCAAAGGCCAGATGACCAAGATGGTAAACCACGGTACCGGTCGCGTGCGGCTTGAGTTTGA
The DNA here is from genome assembly GCA_030840675.1 of Pyrinomonadaceae bacterium. Lineage (GTDB taxonomy): Bacteria > Acidobacteriota > Blastocatellia > Pyrinomonadales > Pyrinomonadaceae > PSRF01. Next base: position 8,677 of record JAVEEA010000020.1, on the reverse strand, counting down.
AACTCCGTCACGCGGCTTGATTGGATTTCGCAACGAGTTTTTGACCGAGACCAAAGGCACCGGTTTACTCAACACGCTCTTCCTGCGCTGGGGTGATTGGCAAGGAGTGTTAAGAGGTCGATCAACTGGCTCACTGGTTGCCGATCGTACCGGCGAAACTACTACCTACGCGCTCTTCAACCTGCAGGAGCGAGGAACGCTCTTCATTCGTCCCGGAACCAAAGTTTACGAGGGCATGATTATCGGTGAGAACGCACGCGCGGTCGATCTTGATGTGAACGCCGTCAAGGAAAAGAAGTTGACCAACATGCGCGCCGCGTCCGCCGACGATGCGATGCGACTGGTGCCGCCAAAGGAGCTTTCACTCGAGCAGGCGATCGAATTTATCGGCGACGATGAACTGGTGGAAGTGACACCAAACAACATTCGACTGCGCAAACGAGTCTTGAAACCGAACGAACGGCCGAAGAAAAAAGAGGCCTAGTAAGCCATGCGTTCCGCGTTTCTGAATGCTCTCGCCGGCACCCAAATTTACCCGCTGACTGACCGGCAAGTTTCCGGAATGTCTCACGCTGACCAGGTCTCGCACCTTTGCGACCGAGGTGCGACGCTCGTCCAGCTACGAGAAAAAATTCTCTCACCGCTAGAGTTTTACCAGGAGGCCGAAGCGGCCCTGCGGGTAGCCAGGGCGCGGGGCATCAAGATCGTAATAAACGATCGCGTGGATATTGCCCTCGCCCTTAGAGCGGACGGAGTACATCTGGGGCAGGACGATCTTCCACCCGATGCCGCCCGACGCATTCTCGGTCCCAACGCGATTATCGGCTTCTCAACCCACACTCCGGAACAGGCATTACTCGCGACCACGCTGCCGGTAGACTACATTGCCATCGGTCCAATTTTCGCGACCACAACTAAGGAGGGTGACAATTCCCCACTCGGCATCAAGGGCGTCCGGCTAACTCGCCAAGCGGTGAAGAGTATTCCCCTGGTTGCAATCGGAGGGATGACTCTGGAGGGCGCGGCAGAAATACTCGCCGCCGGGGCCGACGCCGTTTCCCTCATTAGAGATCTCTTCATGTCTACCACTCAGTTTGCACAAATATCGCAACGTTAACCCCATCTGCCAACAAAATTTTCTTGCGTTTGCCTAAGTTATGCGCGAGAATCCTTGCGCCAGCATGGGAATCGTCAATCCCGACCCTTCCCACCTTCCCCTATTCGCACCTACACCGTCGGAGTTTCCTAATAATGAGTTTTTTCGACCTGCCGCCCATCATCGAGCGCATGCTGCTCGTGTCAGACAAGATCAGTGACCTTAACTTTTCCGTCGGTCAACTTCCCCAGGTTGAGTTAAATGGAAAACTCACGCCTGTCCAGCCGCTCGGAATGCAAAAACTCACGCCTTACCAGACTGAGATCATTGCGATGTCGTTGATGCAGGGTAACCCGGATGCTGCCGAACGTTTGGCGAATACCGGCACCGCCGATCTTAGTTACTCGCTGCCCTCGCGCGCGCGGTTTCGCGTCAACATTTTCCAACAACGCGGAGTCTATTCGATTGTCATGCGCGTGATTCCGACCGATATTCCCACCCTGAAGTCGCTTGGTCTTCCGAACCAACTTTCGGAAATCGCGGAACTACGAAACGGCCTCGTGCTGATGACCGGCCCCACTGGCTCAGGTAAGAGTTCCACGCAGGCAGCCGTGATCGATGTCATCAACGAGAAGAAGCACTATCACGTAGTGACTATTGAAGACCCGATCGAGTATCTGCACTCGCATAAAAACTCCACCATCAATCAGCGTGAGGTGGGGCATGACACCAGGGATTTTCCGTCGGCATTGCGTGCAACTCTGCGGCAGGCTCCGAAAGTAATCCTCATCGGGGAAATGCGTGACTTTGAAACTACCGAGATCGCTTTGGAAGCAGCTGAGACCGGCCACCTCGTACTCTCAACCTTGCACACTATCGACGCCGCGAAAACCGTCGATCGCATCATCGGTCTTTATCCAAAAAATGAAGAGGCCGTTATTCGCACACGCCTGGCCCAAACCTTCCGCTACATTATTTCGCAGCGTTTGATCCCGCGTGCCGATGGGCGCGGACGCGTAGCGGCTGTTGAAATTCTGCGTTCGAGTCCGCGTACGCGCGAGTATATCGAGGCGGGGGAGGCAGACGGCAAGTCTCTCCTTGACGCGATGCGTGACGGCAAGCTTGACGGCATGCAGGACTTTGACACAGTCATTCGCGGCATGATCGATCAAGGCACCATCTCAGTTGAAGACGGTCTCACCTTCGCGACCAATCAAAACAATTTACTCCTCAGCTTGAAAGGTGTGACCGGGGAGGAATTCGCGCAACGTGATGGTGGTGCCGGTCTGCCGCTAAACGACAATCACGGATCGATGCTCAGTCTGATCGAATAACTTAGACCCGGCGGTTTTCCAGGTACTAATTATGATTATCATTTGTCCGCAGTGCTCTACCAGGTTGCAGGTTGACGACGCGAAAGCGCCCACGCGCCCTTTCGTTATCCGCTGTCCGAAATGTAACAGCAGCGTGGATTCCGAATCGCAAAGCCCGGCGCTGGAGCAGAGCGCCCTGGCAGTCGGTAACTCGCCCGCTACCGCAAACTCCAAATTCGACCTGCCTACACCGGCGCCGCTCTTTCAGATCGAGGAAAAAGAGCCGTCGACCACCAACTCGCTATCGGCTACTGATCGACTAGCGGAGTTGTTGACTGCCTTGGTGAGCCAGCAAACTGTCAAAGCGCAAGGTTCAGCGAGTGCGCGCCCTTTGGGAGATGCCAGGAAAGCACTCGTCTGTGTCGCCGGGCAGGACCGGGAAGCTGTGGCGCGTGGACTTGCCGAAAACGGCTATCAGGTTTTTGTGGCCCAAGACACGCGCCAGGCTATCGACCGCATGCGCGAAAACCAGTTAGATGTTGTGCTGTTGGATCCCAAATTTGATCAGGCTGAACAGGGTGCAGTTTACATTACGCGTGAGGTGAACATTCTGAGACCCGCGCAACGTCGCCGGCTCTTTTTTGTCTTGTTGACACCCGCATTGCGAAGCATGGACGCTCACGCGGCTTTCTTAAACAACGTGAACGCGGTACTCAACCTTAAGGACGTTGCGGAGTTGCCGCAACTCATGGAACGCCGGATTCGTGAGTACAACGAACTCTACAAAGAATTCAATACCGTACTCGGCATGCCGGCGTTGTAATTGCAATTCAAGCTTTTTTCCCAAGGGCCTTCAGTGGCCCTTTTTTATTTGGCGTACGCTGGCTTCCGCCTGCGCTCAAGCTAGCCTCAAGGATTCCTCAAGTGCAAACGAATATCTTTCGCGAGTTTTCGCTCGCTAGCGGCCACGTTAATTTGGTTGCTGTGGCGGCGAGTGACGTGCAAAAATCCGCGTCACGCTGAAACTTGCTTGCTGGTTTAGACTTTCTCAGGAAGGAATATTTATCGTGCGCTTACGAACCGCTGTGTTCTTGTGTTCACTTTTGCTTTGCTTCGGCTGCAGCCAGACCGCCCAACCACCTGCTAACGACTCACAGTCAGCCGCAGGCAGCCCCGCGTCAACAACTGGGGCTGGCAGTCCCTCGGTCCCGCCCGGCGTTGCGACAGCGGCGCCTGACGCCGGAACGGCCAAGCCACACCTCGACGCCTGTGCACTCTTGACCAGTGATGAGATCCAATCCGTGCAAGGTGAAGCGGTTAAGGAAACTAAACTCACTGGACAAACGACGGGTGGGGTGAACACCTCGCAATGCTTTTACACTCTGCCGACGTTTACTAATTCAGTAAGTCTGGTGGTGGCGCAAAAAGGAGTGAGCGCGGGTGCCACCGAGCCGAGGGAGTTTTGGCGCGAGACCTTTCACAAAGACAAAGCGGAGAAGCGCGATAGGGACCGCAAGCGGGGAGAAGAGGAAGAAGAGGCGGGCGCGCCGCCGCAAAAGATTCCGGGCGTTGGCGAGGAAGCTTACTGGACCGGCAGTCGCGTCGGCGGAGTGCTCTACGCGCTCAAGGGCGACGCTTACGTGCGCGTGAGCATCGGCGGCCCTGGGGATCAGGCAAGCAAAATTAAGAAGTCGAAAACCCTCGCGCAGAAGGTGCTCGCTCGCTTGTAGCGTCGCTCGAGAACCGAAAACAGCGGACCTTGTTTGAAAGCTGCGGAGCTAACACAGTACTGTCCCGGTTCATAGCGTCGGCGCCCCTTGGTTCCGCCCGCTTTGGGCGCCCACCGAGAGAAGACCCGTACAATCGCGTCAAATAGTACGCGACGCCCAAACACTTCTGTTGCGCTACATCCGAATTTGTTAAGCTAGCTCGCCGTTATCCTCCACGCCCGGGAGTCTTAAGTTCATGAGTTCAAAGAACTCGCCTGAAAACATCAAACATTCTTCAGCCACTATCGCCGTCCACGGCGGTGAACAACCGAACGATCAGCCCTTCGGCGCCGTAGTCTCGCCCGTGTTCCACTCGGCTACGTTTGCGCTGCCAAATTTCGCGGAGATGCGACGCTTCGCGCAGGGTGAATTGCCCGCGTCATATTTTTATTCTCGTTATGCGAACCCGACCGTCGCCGAAGCCGAAAGAAAAATAGCTGAACTTGAAGGAGCTGAAGCCTGCGTGGTTACGTCATCCGGTTCGGCTGCTACCTTCTGCGCCCTCGCAACCCTGTGCGACGCGGGTGATGAAGTGATCGCCTGCGATTCGGTCTACGGCGGCACCGTCAAAATCTTGACGAAATTTCTAAATCGGTTTGGTATAGCGGTGCGGTTCATTACGCTTGATGAAATCGGCGACTTGGCGAAGATTGCCGGCGAACGGTCGCGCGCCTTTTGGTTTGAGTCTCCGGCCAACCCGCTGAACCGAATTGTCGATCTACGGTTGGCAGCGACGGTTTCAAGAGCAGCCGGTCTCTTCTCTATTATCGATAACACCTTCGCGTCCCCGATTTTGCAACAACCACTGAGTCACGGTATTGACGCCGTCATGCATAGCGCGACCAAATATCTCGGGGGACACTCGGACTTAACCGCGGGCGCGATTGCGGGCACCGGCGACTTCATCACACGGGTGCGACAGGTTTCGGTGATGGTTGGCACGACGCTCGATCCCGCTGCTGCCTACTTGTTATCGCGTGGCATGAAGACTGTTGAGTTGCGCGTACGTAAATCCTGCGATAACGCACTGCTGCTGGCCCAGGCGTTGCGCGCGCACCCGAAAGTGGGGCAGGTCTATTATCCGGGACTCGAAGACGATCCGGGACATGCGCTCGCTCAACGACAGATGAGTGCGTTCGGCGGCGTGGTCGCATTGGACTTGCACGGCGGTGAAGCGGAAGCTGAGACTTTTTTCAACTCCCTGCGACTCGCCCGCACTGCGCCTTCGCTGGGAGGAGTGGAAACGCTGGTTAGTTATCCGCTTTACTCCTCACACGCCGGCTTCTCAGCCGAGCAGTTGCAAGCCGCCGGCGTATCCGCGGCGACTGTGCGTATCGCAGTGGGCATCGAAGCGCCCGAAGACATAATCGCTGACGTGCTGCAAGCGCTCGAGAGAATCTGATACCGGGAGATCAGCTGGTCCATGGAAATCAATCTCCTGTTGACTCTGGATCTTCGCGAGCAGGCTGCGTTACAGGCAGCGCTGGTCACTCACGGTGCGCCTGACGCGCTGGTGACGCTCGCGTTGACCGGCGCATGTCGAATTTCATCAGTTGCTGAAGCTCGCCAGCTGCGCCAATGGCTGGCGGAGGCCCGAACCGCCGGCGAGACCGACTTCGCGTCCCTGCACGTTATCGAGCGCGCCCTGATTGACTTCGGCGCGTGACCTGCCTACCGCATTTACCAGATGACTGAAATCAAACTAGGTTACGGAAACGGCTCGTTGCCCTTCCAGTATGACGAAGCTCGTTACCAGTTGCTGACTCTGGACTCGGACGCTGAAACTCCGCTTACCGACGTGGAAATCGGCGACGCGTTGAACGCTCCGATTCAGTCGCCGCCGCTGGAGGATCTGTTTTCCAGCGACGACTCGGTGTTGCTGGTAGTCTCGGATGCGACGCGTGCGACGGCCAGCGCGCAGATTCTTAACCTGCTGGTGCGCCGCCTGATCCAGATTGGGGTTTCCCCCGCGAACCTGGCCATCATCTTCGCTACCGGCATTCATCGACCGGTGACTCCGGCTGAGAAGCTGGAGTTGCTCACACCATTCATAGCGCAGCGCGTAAAGACGATTGACCACCTGGCCCATGATCCGGCGTCGATGATTTCACTGGGCACGACCGAACGCGGCACGCCGGTGGAGGTCAATCGCGCGCTCAAGGATTTTTCGCACGTCATAATCACCGGAGCAATCGGCTTTCACTACTTCGCCGGCTTCACCGGCGGGCGCAAGTCCATCTGTCCGGGGCTGGCGTCCTCACGCACGATTGAAGCGACCCACAGGCTGGCAATGGACTTTGACGCTGGTGGGCGGCGTGCGGGAGTGGGCACGGGACTACTGGAGGGCAACGCGGTCCATGAAGAATGCGAACGCGTGGCTGCGTTGATCGCGCCGCGGTTTTGCGTCAACAGCATCGTCGACGATCGGGGTCGGGCGGTGAGGATCTACGCCGGGGACTGGCGGGCAGCGCACTACCAGGGTTGCGCGGACTACTTCGCCAGCCATTCAAAGATGATCGGAACCAAACGTCCGGTAGTGATCGTGAGTTGCGGCGGCGCTCCCTACGACATCAATTTGATCCAGGCGCATAAAGCTTTGGATTTGGCCGCTCACGCTTGCAGCGATGGCGGCACGATCATCCTCCTGGCCCAGTGTCCTGACGGGCTGGGCCACCCGACCTTTCTCAAATGGTTCGACGAGCAGGACGCGCACTCCCTGGAGATTCGTTTGCGCCACTCGTATGAAGTTAACGGCCAAACTGCCTGGTCGTTGCTCGAGAAAGCTGAACGCTACCGGATTCAACTCGTCTCAGATCTACCGCCTGAAGCTGTGCGTCAGATGCGTCTGACGCCCGCAAGTTCACTGGCGGACGCCGTTGTCAACCTCGATGCGGCGGCGGAAGGTTACGTCATCCAACGTGGCTCCGCCTTGTTGCCAATAATTTAAGCTGCGATTTTTGATTTACTTTTTCCGTGGCAAAGGTGTATACGCATGTCATCAGAGTCAAAGCGTGCATCAACTTTTAAAAATTTAGGAGACAGATAACATGAGACTGCTTTCCGTGAGTGTATTGCTGTTGCTGGGTTGCTTCTGCGCCACTGCGCAGGAGCCGGTGAACGGTGCAAACGAACGGCGCGTTGCGCTCACTGAGAACGCCGTCGCGTTGGACACGACCGGCGCGCCGTTACTTGAAGCAACGTTAAAAACAACCGCGCTGAACGGCGCTGAAGATTCGCCGGTAACCAACATTCGCATGGTGGTAAGAAATTCGACCGGCGTCGCGTACGGTTATGCTTCCGGGCTGGTCACTTTTTACGATGGCGCCGGCGTGCGTTGCGGCGAGGGCATGTTCAAGGTTGATGCACTGGCGGCAGGCGAGAACGTGGAAACGGACACACCCGGAATTCGCATTCGTTGCAGCCCGTCCAGCTGGCGCATAGTCGCCAACAGTCTGATTCCGCGCACTGTTGGACCAACGGTTTCGCCGACGTCAATGAACCTGCGCGCGAACGCCAACCTGATCATTAGCGTCGACGGCGAAGAACATCCGATCCAGTTAGACAAACCAATGGTGCTGACTCTGGGCGAACGGCAACGCACGATCGTGTTGCGTGAAGCGCCCTGAGCGGCTCATTGTGTTTCAGCTTGACCGGTTTCCTACTGAGTTCTACGATGACTGGTAGTCACCTAACAGAAAGCGGGGTTGTTTTATGGCAGAAAATTCCGAAGCTAAATGCGCACATCCAGCCTGCGATTGTCCGCCTGAGAAAGACAGTAAATACTGTAGTGAGTATTGCGAGGAGGCGGAGAAGTCGCACGTAATGGAAATTGGCTGTAACTGTCAACACGCAGGCTGCTAGACTCTTTTATTCAAGCTGGTCCACCTGACGATCTCCCTCCCCCAAGCGAGCACCTCGCGGTGCGATTTGGATTTGCAATGAATTTGCAACGACTAGATCGCCGCACCCCTGCCAACGTCTCTTAAAATTCGCTCATCCTGACAACAGCAAACGTTAAGGCGTGTTGGCTCCCGTACCAAACAGCGTCGAATTTTATTCGCTGATCTACTCGCGCGGCTAACGCGCAAACTAAGAGGTGAACATGAAGAACTTCATACTGTCATTGATGCTTTCGCTTACGTGCGGACTGGTCGCTCAGGCGCAACGAACCGAAACTAGAGCGTCCGGTGAAGCCCACAATCAAACTTCGGTGAACGGCGCCGGCAAGACAATCAATCTGGACTCAGGGACACGCCTTACGGGTGAACTACAAAACACGATTGATGCGCGCCGCGCGAAGGTTGGCGACCGGGTCATGCTAAAGACAACTCAAGCGATCAAATCCGAAGGACGCACAGTTGTCGGCAAGGGTTCCCGTCTCGTGGGCCATGTCAGTGAAGTGAGCCAGGCGACTAAAGGTAGCGGCGAGTCGCGCGTCGGTATTGTATTTGATCAACTTGAAAGCGGATCTTTGGCGGTGCCAATTGTGGCGTCAATAA
>JAVEEA010000005.1 GCA_030840675.1 Pyrinomonadaceae bacterium | reverse complement strand
TCGGTGCTAAGTTTCGTTTTAACTGGAACGCGCCGATTGTGCAGTCGCCCCACGATAAGAACACGGTCTATCTCGCCGGCAACGTTGTGTTCAAGTCGCATGACTTCGGTAAGAACTGGGAACAGATAAGCCAGGACCTGACCACCAACGAACCGGCCAAACAGAAAGACGCCGGCGGCCCGATTGCTTTCGAAAACTCAACTGCCGAGTACCACACCACCATCATTACGTTCGCCGAGTCGCCGGTGCAACCGGGACAGCTGTGGGCCGGCACGGACGACGGCAACCTGCAGCTGACAAAGGACGGCGGCAAGACCTGGACCAACGTCGCCAGGAATATTTCGGGACTCGCGGCCAACTCGCCAGTCTCCGCGATTGAGCCTTCGCGTACGAACGCGCAAACCGCTTACGTCGCGTTCGAGCGGCACATGTTCGACGACTTCCGCCCCTACGTTTACAAGACTAGCGACGCCGGCAAGAGTTGGCGGAACGTCACCGGCAACCTGCCGGCGAAGGCTTACGTGCAGGTGGTGCGCGAAGATCCACGCAATCCCGATTTGCTCTACGCGGGCACCGAGCTTGGCTTGTTCGCGTCCTACAACGGCGGTCGAGAATGGTTTGCGCTCAACTTGAAAAACCTGCCGAACGTTGCGGTCCACGACATTCTGGTCCATCCGCGGGAAAACGATCTGATCCTCGCAACCCACGGTCGCGGGGTTTGGATACTCGACGACGCGGCGCCGCTGCAGCAGATGACCACAGCGATTCTCAACAGCAACGCGCATCTGTTTCCCGTGCGAACCGCACTGCGCTTTAGTTCACGATTCACACGCTACGGCATTGGCGAAAAGTTGTTCACTGGTCCAAACCCGCCGTACGGCGCCTTGATAACTTACTTTCTGAAAACTAAGCTCGACGACACGACGACTTTTAAGGTTCAGATTCTTGACGCGAACGGTAAGCTGGTCCAGGAACTCGAAAAGCCCGCCAAGGACAAGGGACTCAACCGCGTGAGTTGGAATCTTCGGTACGGCGGCGCGGAGGTGCGCAATCCGCCGACGGAGGAGGAGTCAGCCTTCGGTGGGCCACCGCGCGGACCGCAAGTGCTCCCGGGAAGTTATACAGTGAAGCTAATAATTGGCGATAAGACTCTCGAGCAGCCGGTGGAGGTGCGTCTCGATCCGACGATTAGCGTGCCAACCGCGGACCTGCAAGCGCAACTCGATCTGCAAATGAAACTGCGTGACATGCAGTCTGCCACGAATAATGTTTTGCGGTTTCTCGACAGCATCGGCGAGCAGCTGAAGCATACCCAAACCACGGCCAAGGCACTCAACAAGGAGCCCGACAAGGAAATGATCAAGTCGCTGGAGGACTACGTGAAGCAAGTCGATGCGCTTGAGGACCGGTTGGTGCGGCGCTCGGAAGGCCTCGGCCTCGCGGGTAAGTCGCAAGTGGCGGATGCGGTTGGTGATCTGTTTTTCCGACTCGATGGAAACGCGGCGCCGTCGCCCTATCAAGTTCAGTACTTTCAGGAAATTCAGCCCACGTTTCGCGAGCGCCTGGCTGAAGCTAATCGCTTCATCAGCGATACCGTGCCGCAATGGAATGAGAAACTCCGCAACTGGAATCTGCCGACATTGACCACACGCAAGCCGGTTGAGTTTTGAGGTTACTATTAACCCATGGCCCTAACTCGTCATCGGTACTTCGTAGTCTTCATCCTCCTGCTTTGTGGTTCCGCGCTCGGACAACAACCACCGCGAGAGGCCGGTCCCTTTCGCCAACCGGACCTGGTCGAACTCACCAAGCTTGACCCAACCATCAAGCTCGACATTCGCTACGCGACTAAAAACAATTTCCTCGGGAAGCCGGTTTACCAGCAAGCGCGCGCGTTTTTGCAACGGCCCGCCGCTGAATCTCTCGTACGGGTTAATCAGGGGTTACGCAAACAAGGCTACGGGGTGGTTGTGTTCGACGGCTATCGTCCCTGGTCGGTGACGAAGATATTTTGGGACGCGACACCCGCGGACAAAAAGATTTTTGTCGCCGATCCGAGCAAAGGCTCGCGCCACAATCGCGGCAGCGCGGTCGATCTATCCTTGTTTGACTTACAGACAGGCGCCGAGGTGAAGATGCCGAGCGAGTATGACGAAATGACGGAGCGCGCGCATATCAACTATGACTGTGCGACGTCTGAGGCAAAGCGTTTACGTGAACTACTGCGTACGGCGATGACCGCGGAGGGTTTTGCCGTCTATGAACCGGAGTGGTGGCATTACGATTACAAGGACTGGAAAGAGTATCCGATTCTGGATGTGAGGTTTTCCGGAATTAGGTAGCAGGGAAGTTGGCTTTCAAGAACGCGGCGCTTCATCTCTTCAGGTCCGATTAAGTTCCGCTGCGCGACTCGCTTCCGCTAGCGCCGGCAGTGAGCATTCGAGTCAAGCGAATGTTCCCATTGATTCCGCTGGCGTTGATCGAGTTGCCGCCATTGCCGATGTGCGCACTGTAGCTGCCGTGATGGTTCTTATCGATCACGACATTCGCGAGGTCGGAGGAGACGCTGCCATTCATGCCATGCGCGTCCAGGTCCGCGTTGACGCTTTCGCTCAGCCGCAGTTCAATGTTGCCGTTGATGCCGTGGATGTCGACGGCCTTATCGAGTTGCGAAATGCCGACTGCCACGTTGCCGTTGATGCCGTTAAACTCCGCCGCACCCGTTGCCTGAGCAACCTCGACCTTGCCATTGACACCGTGAATCGCAACCGCGCCGTCGATCTCGCCGACATTGACTGCACCGTTGACTCCCTGGGCCACCAACGCAATCTGCCGCGGCAAACGGAGCGTGACGTGTTCGGTGGGATTTGAGCCGAATATGCCGGACAGGAATCCGTTGTCGCTCTTTTCACCGCGAATTGTTAGACCATTGACCGTGCTCTCGATAGTGATCTTGCGGCGGTTCAGGCTTTCCTGGCTGGCGGCGTTGCGTTCGATGTAAACGTCCGCGGTCCTGGTATTGGACGTTTCAATCTTCACCCAGCCGTTGATGCCGGAGACTTCGACTCGCGCACCCGGCGCGAGGTCATAGTTTTTCCGAATCTCCTCACGGACCCCGGCTCCGGACTGTTTGTCACTATTGATAACTACCGGCCACGCATTGCCTTTGGTGTGCGAACGTACGACGCCGGCCACACCGGCAATCCCTACCACCAGGACGATTAGGATTAGTTTCTTCATTTTCGTGATCCGGCCTTTCGAAGGAGTTGGAGTTCCTATGCTCTAACGACGCCACGACGCGTTTGGTTCGAAGAAATGTTTACGGCAGAACCAGGGGGCCAACGGTTCGGAATCCCTCGGAGTGTGCTAACGTGAGGCTGAAGGCCACGATGTGCCTCGATCAAACACACTGCCTCCATTACGGAGGAGATTCTTGACATTCGCTTTGCTCGCGACTTACAGTCGGAACTACAAAGACATTCAATATCTCAGCAAAGCCACGGGCGAATCTGCGTCAACTCCGTGGAAATTTCGAGTGAGCGAGGGTAATAGTGGAGAAGGATTCGAGGGATCGGACCGTACTTATCGTTGAGGATTCAGATGATGCCCGTTATTTCATGCGGCTCTCGCTTGAGCAAATGGGCTACATAATTATTGAGGCTGAAAACGGAGCCAGGGCAGTAGAGGTGGCGCAGACGGAACGTCCTGACATCATCCTGATGGATCTCAGTCTGCCCATAATGGACGGCATCACGGCAACCGAAAAAATTCGCGCCAGCGAAGGACTCGCCACCGTCCCAATCGTTGCGGTAACCGCACACCAGGAGACCGACTTTCGTGCCGGCGCGAAAGCCGCTGGTTTCGACGCCTACGTAACGAAACCAATCGACATCGACTTTCTCAGCGACTTGATCAAGGGTTTGCTCGCTTGAGTTAGTCTTCCTTGAAACTAACAATGGTCGCTCCTAATCCGCCGGCTTCCGGCGGCGCGTCGGTCCAATCCAAAACCCACGAAGTCCGCGTCAAAATGGTCCGCACTATTTCCCGTTGCACGCCGACTCCCTTGCCGTGAATAATACGGACACCGCGGAAGCCCAACCGTCGTGCTTCGTGCAGATATTCTTCCACTACTACTTTCACGTCCCGCGGCTGGATGGTGTGCAGATCGAAAACGTCCGTGATCGGAATCGTCACCGGTTTCGGAAACGGATCGAAGGGATCGCATGCTTCTTCGGAAAAGTCTGTGGGGTCTTTATCAGCACTCATCTTTTATTTAACAAAACGCGCGCAGCAGTCAGCCTACCGTCCGTGGTCCTACTGTTTTGGCGCCAGGTAACTGCGCCGGGCCTTCACCACTACTTTCCCCTGCGACTGCTCGACCGACGGACCAACCGAGATCTTGAGTTTGCGCAAACTGCCGTCTCGTTTTCGATTGGACGAAACGAACGCCAAACTGTAACGGTGCCGCAGGTGGTCGATCAAAGCAGCGAAGGTGGTATCGAGCAACTCGGGTTTTTCCTCAAACACTTCGCCGCCGGTTTCCTCGGCGAGTTGCTTGATGTCCAACGTCGGCGCGCCGAAAGCCCCCACCATTTTTGTTCCCCAGACCATATATTTATTTTCCATCCCCTGCACGCGAGTCTTGGGTATCAACCCACAGACCACGCTGCCCGATTCGAACAGCGACAACTTTGCCGCCTTGCCGGATGGGCCATGACCGCAGTCGAAGTTACGGGTGATTCCGGTAATCGCGATGATCACTCGCCGTCCCACCGGGTTGCCGGCGGTAACCATATAATCCGCGGCCTGCGCGAACGCTTTGTTCAAACAGTGGTCGGCCCACTCATGTTTCTTCGGCACGCGGTCCAATGCGTTTGCTATCAAGGAACGATTGCGCGTGAACTCCTGCAGGAGTTCGGCAGTGTCGTGATAAGTCATGACGGCCACTTCGTCAGTTTCCTTCAAACGCGCGAGCGCCTCATTCGCGGCGTTGCGCACCTCGCTGCCGAAGGGATCGATACACCCGCCGCGATCGATGAGCAGCAACACGGAGAGCGGCAGGGTGTCCTGACTAAAATGTGTGATCTCCTGTTTGGTACCTTCTTCGAAAATTTCGAAATCGCTTTGCCTCAGGTTGCCGACGATGCGCGCGGTCTTCTTTTGCATGACGAGGGCGTCGACCGTTACCAGATCGACGTCGACCTTGACGACCTCAGCCGGTTTGTCTTTGTCGTTGCTCACCGTCCTTTGACGGGTCTGCTGGCGGCTCTGGGATGAAATCCGCGCGGAGAGATGGGGCAACAGCAGCAGAACCAGAAGCGGAAAGAGGTACCGGTACTTTGATGCAGAGCGGATGAGATGTTTCATAAGCACTCCAAATTCGGAACTTCGCGAGCGAACTCGGGGAGAGTGCTACGAGTGAGCAGGAATCATACTCCGTTAATGTACCGGCAGGAAGGAGCTGTTCGCGACAGGATTCAAGCGAACTGCCTGATAGACTTTGAACTTGGTAGGGAACTCGATTAAAGTATGCGCGTCTACCCCACGTTTCCGTTCGTGTTTCCTGATTCCACGCAATCGATTATTCATTTTCCGAATCACACCCCAGGAGAAGATCCAATGAAGCAGAGTAGTTTGCCGTTCACACTTTTTAGTTTGCGACGCGGCCTTTTGTCGCTCGGAATCATAGGGCTCGCCCTGACTACGCTCTCGTTGTCGGGGTTGACGAGCGCGCAAAGCACACAGAAGACCGCTCCGGCGGCGGATGGCGCCAGTGGATCGCCCGGGATTGTTTATCCCGCAACCGAACGCGATAACATCGTCGACGATTATTTCGGCACGAAGGTCGCTGATCCCTATCGCTGGCTGGAGGCGGACGCGAATGTTCCGAAGGTCGCGGCCTGGGTCGAAGCGCAAAACAAACTTACCTTCAACTACCTCGAAAAGATTCCCTTCCGCCAGAAGATTAAAGAACGCCTGACGCAACTCTACAATTATCCGCGCTACTCCGCGCCCACGCGTCGCGGTGCTTATTTTTTCTACACTAAGAATGACGGTTTACAAAACCAAAGCGTTTGGTATCGCCAGAAGGGTTTGGACGGCGCGGCTGAGGTCCTGCTCGATCCGAACAAATTGTCGGCCGACGGGACGACGCGTTTGGGCGCAGTCGGTTTGTCGCAGGATGGCAAGTATTTCGGTTACGGCGTCTCCAAGGGCGGTTCTGACTGGAACGACATCTACGTGTTGGACGTGAACGCCAAACAGCTGCAAGCGGATCATATCGAGTGGGCCAAGTTCTCAGCCATTGCTTTCCAGGGTAATGGTTTTTACTACAGTCGCTACCCGACGCCGGAGCCGGGCCACGAACTGACTTCGAAAAACGAGTTTCACCAGGTTTTCTATCACAAGCTTGGCACCCCGCAAGCGAACGACCTGCTGGTCTTTGAAGATAAGTCCAACCCGGTCAGATTTCACACGCTCGATACCAGCGACGATGAACGTTACGCGTTTCTCACCGTTACCGAACGCGGCAGCGGCAAGAAGGGAAATGCACTCTACTACCGCGACGTCAATACGCCCGGGAGTGCGTTTACTCCGATCGTGGCGGAAGTGGGCGACGATTCTTACAACGTCATCACGAATGTGGGTGAGAAGTTTTTGGTCATGACGGACCACAACGCACCGAACAGTCGCGTGTTCCTGTTTGATCCCAAAAAACCAGCCGAAGCAAACTGGCAGAACATCGTCTCCGAAAAACCCGAACCCCTCGACTTCGCCAACGCCGTGGGCGGTAAACTGTTCGTCTCCTACCTGAAGGACGTCAAGGCGCACGTCTACGTCTACAACCTCGCGGGTAAGTTGGAAAACGAAATCGTTTTGCCGGGCGAGGGAACTGTCGGCGGCTTCGGTGGGCGCGAGGACGACAAGTTTACCTTTTATACTTTTGCGACCTTCAACGTGCCGCCGACAATTTATCGTTACGATCTGGCGACGAAGAAGTCCATCGTCTTTCGGCAACCGGAAATTTCCGGTTTCAATGCCTCGGACTACGAAACGAAACAAGTTTTCTTTACCAGCAAAGACGGCACGCGCGTGCCGATGTTCATTGTCCACAAAAAGGGTCTGAAGCTTGACGGCAATAATCCCACACTGCTTTACGGCTACGGCGGCTTCAACGCTACTACCTCACCGAATTTCAGTTCGCTGCGGCTGGCGCTGCTCGAGCAGGGGTTCGTGTACGTGTCGGCAAACATGCGCGGCGGCGGCGAGTATGGCGAGAAATGGCACGACGCCGGTACCAAGCTCAAAAAGCAAAACGTCTTTGACGACTTTATCGGTGCGGCTGAATACCTGATCAGGGAAAAATACACGTCGCCGTCGCGCCTTGCGATTCATGGAGTTTCAAACGGCGGTTTGCTGGTGGGCGCTGTTGCGAATCAGCGACCGGAGTTGTTCAAGGCAGTGATTCAACAGGCAGGCGTGATGGACATGCTGCGTTTCCATTTGTTCACGATCGGCTCGGCCTGGAAGGCGGATTATGGTTCGAGCGAGAACGCGGAACAGTTTAAGGCACTCTACGCTTACTCGCCGATTCATAACGTCAAAGCCGGGACGAATTATCCCGCGACGCTTATCACAACGGCTGATCACGATGACCGCGTGGTACCGGCACACTCCTTCAAGTATGCGGCAGCGTTGCAAGCGGGTCAGGGCGGCGACAATCCGATCTTGATTCGCATCGACACCAAGTCGGGTCACGGCGCGAGTAGTACTACGAAGTCTATCGAGCAGACCGCGGATATTTATTCGTTCCTGATGCTGAATCTGGGAGTGACGCCGAAGTAGCGCAGGTGAGCATTGATTCGGACTGGGAGCGCGGGCGGCCTCGCCCGCCGTAATACGAAGCGCATGCTTCGGCAGCGTTGCGGGCGAGGGCGCCCGCGCTCCGAAAAAGCAGAGAGTTTCCTAGTAGTGACTGTTGACGGTTTGAGGCTGCAGACGAAGCGTATGCTTTGGCAGCGTTGCGGGCGAGGGCGCCCGCGCTCCGAAAAAGCAGCGAAGTTTCCTAGCAGTGACTGTTGACTGTTTGAGGCTGCAGACGAAGCGTATGCTTCGGCAGCGTTGCGGGCGAGGGCGCCCGCGCTCCGAAAAAGCAGAGAGTTTCCCAGGAGTGGGTTGTTTACTGTTCACTATTTACTATTTACTGTTTCCCGCTATCTGCTGAACCGGTAGTTCGATGGTCACAATCAGGCCGCCGCTTTTAGCGTTGCTTGCTTCGACCTTGCCGCCGTGTAAGCGCACTGCTCGTTCGGCGATGGCGAGACCTAATCCAACGCCCCCCGCGTCACGGTTGCGTGCCTCATCGACGCGATAAAACGGACGAAAAATTTCCGACAACGCACTCTCCGGCACGCCGGCGCCATGATCGCGTACCGTAATCACGACACTCGGCTGCCTGGGATACGAAGGTGAATCGGCCGGCAATTCGAGCTTCACTTCCACCGCTGTCTCCGGCGCGGTGTACTGCACCGCATTGCGCACGACATTTTCGATAGCGCGCCGGAGTAGTTGTTCATTTCCGACCACCCTACAACTCGGCGACGGCGACAGTTTAACGCTGCGTTCGCGGCTGCGCGCTTCAAACTCCGCGTCGGCGGCGACCTCGGTTACGAGTCGAGTTAAGTCGAACTCACTTTTGCGGATTTCCTCGGCGCCGCTTTCCAGCCTGGTGAGCGTCAACAGTTGGCCGATCATCTCGTTGAGCGTTTCCGCCTCGCGTTGGATGCGCTCGAGCGCGCCAGTCGCCTCTGTGCCTGACCGCTGACGCGCCAACTCCAGCGCGACATTCAGGCGCGCGAGTGGCGAGCGCAGTTCGTGAGAGATGTCGCCGAGCAGGCGGCGCTGGCTGTTGATGAGCGATTCGATCTTGTCAGCCATGCGGTCAAAGTCAGCAGCCAGTGACGCCAGTTCATCACGACGATTTCCCAGGGCTGGGCCAACGCGCGCGCGCAGGTTTCCCTGGGCCAGTTGCTGCGTTGCGGCGCGCAACTTCGCGACCGGCGAAGTTAAGTAGCGGGCGAGCCCGTAACAGAAGAGCGCGCCGAGGAGAATGATTGCGAGCAGGTGTAAGGTCGGGTGAAAGAATCCGATCATTCCGCCATGCGGCGGTTCGGCCACGAGCACATATTGGCCGCCGTTTGCCGTCGACACTGGTCGCGAGATCAACGGGGCGCCGTGCTCGGCCGGTTCAACTTGAGGCCGTTGCGCCTGTAGCGTTTGCTGGACCAGGCCGGGCGCGTTGGCCGGTATTCGTCGACCGGACAGCTCCTGAAGCTGACTATTGAACAGGAATACGCGAATCTCCGACTCGCGCTGCACGCGGTCGAGGTAGGCAACGAGGGCCGGCTGCCCGCCCGTTTCAAACTCGCGCGCAGCGTCTCTGCCAAACGTGTCCAGCATTGCATCGAGGTTTCGTCGCATAGGCGGCACGGTGGGGCGGTTCAATTCGCCGACGATAAACGTACCGACGATGACGGTAAGCACGACCGCGCCAAACCACAGAAAAATTTTGAGAAATAAGCTGCGAAACAAAGTTGTCACTTTCCCTGAGCAGTGCTTGCCTGTGCGTAGATGTACCCGACACCTCTGACTGTCTTGATGCGCTCGGTCCCGCCTGACTGGTGGCCCAACTTTCGGCGCAGGTTGCTGATATGCATGTCGATACTGCGATCGAAAGGCGACGCTCTGCGTCCCAGCACCTCTTGCGACAAGTCTTCACGAGTTACGATCTGTCCGGCGGCGCGCAACAGTTTTTCCAATAGGTCAAACTCGACTGCCGTAAGTTCAACCGGTTCGCCCGCGCGATGAACTGCGCGTGTGCCGCCGTCCAATTCCACGTCGCCAACGCGTATTTGTTTCTGTGCACTGACGCCGGCGGGTTCGACGAGCGTGGTGCGTCGCAGGATGGCGCGAATGCGCGCCACCAGTTCCCGCGGATTGAAGGGCTTTGGCAAATAGTCGTCGGCGCCAATCTCGAGTCCGACAATGCGATCGACATCGTCGCCGCGCGCCGTCAGCATCAACACCGGCACCTTCGACTCTTTGCGTATGCGGCGCAAGACTTCAAAGCCGTTGAGACCAGGCAACATGACGTCGAGCACGACCAGGGAAAACTCCGGGGCGAGGGCGCGTTCAGCGCCGGTGTCGCCGCGATGCACTGACTCGATCACGAAACCGAGCGGCGACAGGTACTCCGTTACCAGTTCGCACAGCGTCACGTCGTCGTCGATGATGAGTATTTGGTCCATGACAGCAGCTCATTGTAGCGCAAGGGTGAGCCCGGCTTTGTAAAGAACTGTCAACGCTTTGGAGTGCGGCGGCCGGGCGCCGCTTTTCTCACTTAGCCTGAAGAATTTTTCCGCAGTCAAAGGAAAGCTGTCATCGAAACGCGGCGCCGGCCCGCCGCAAGCCAAAGGTCTTTACAAATCTTTACACGCGACTAACCGACTCTTTACAACGCGCGCGGCGAAAGTGGCGTATAACTAGGTGCATACCAAAGCGGCCCGGCGGATAAACTGCCGGCCTACCACTAGAAGGAGACTGATATATGAAAAAGCGAATCTTGGCGATTGCCGGCATAGCCGTTCTGGTTATCGGCGCAACGGTGTTTGCGCTGGCCCAGGGCCATCCGGGCATGCTGGAACGACACGGCGGCGGGCCGGGCGACATGATCGAACACATGTCGCGTGAATTGAATCTGACGGACGCGCAAAAAGAGCAGGTCAAGGCGTTGTTTGAGGCGCAAAAGAGTACCGAAGAGGCACGTCGCACGACGCTCGAACAACTTAACAAGCAAATCGAAGCGGCCACTGCTAACGGCCAGTTTGACGAAGCGACGGTGCGACCGCTCGCGAGTCAACAGGCCGCACTGATGACTGAAGAGATGCTTGATCACATGCGGCTACATTCGAAGATCTACAGTTTGCTGACGGCGGAACAGCGCACGAAGGCGGACCAGATGATGAAGATGCACGGCGGCGAAATGCGTCGTGGCCCTGGCGGTCCCGGATTTCATCATGGACCACCACCACCGCCACCAGTTTCCAACTAACCCGAGGCGTGGTTTGCGGACAATGAAAAGGATCACCGAAATCGGTGATCCTTTTTGCCGTAAAGCAAACTGTTAGTTTGCGTTGGTGCGCGGAACCCATGATTAAAGAAGCGGGCGCAAACTGGACAGTTTGCTTTACTGCTTTCGGCGCCAGCGTACGCCGTCCTTGCTGTCTTCGAGAATGATACCGCGACCCGCGAGTTCGTCGCGAATTTCATCGGCACGACCAAAGTCGCGGCGGCGACGCGCTTCCTGACGCCCATCAATCAAACTCTGAATCTCGCTATCGAGCATTTCGTGTTGCTCAACTCCGAAGATGTTCAGCACGGAGTCAAACCGTTCCAGCAACTCCAGCAACTCACGTTTGTTCTCTTCCTGAAGCTTCTTCCGGGCGAGTGCTGTATTCACGACGCGCGTCAAATTATGAATCACGGCCAGGGCGACGGAGGTATTGAGGTCGTCGTCCATGCCGGCTTCAAACTCCGCGGCTGCCAACACAGCCGCCTGGTGGAGGACATCGTTCAGCCCGGGCGTGGTTTTCGCTTCACCTAACCGCGCGCGAAAGTCACGCAGACCCACGACGGTCTTCTCGGCGCCGCCCAGCGCGTCGAAAGTGAAGTTGATCTGTTTGTTGTAGGGAACGCTCAGCAGAAAATAGCGCACGGCGCCGGCCGAATAACCCTTGGCAGCCACGTCACGATACGTGTAGTAGTTGCCCTTGGACTTCGACATCGTTTCACCGTCCACCTTGAGATGTTCGAAGTGAATCCAGTAACGGACAAACTGTTTGCCGGTCGCGCCCTCACTCTGCGCAATTTCATTTTCGTGATGAGGAAACACGAGATCGATACCGCCGGCGTGGATGTCGAAAGTCTCGCCGAGATACTTCATCGACATCGCCGAGCATTCAATGTGCCAGCCCGGCCGGCCGCGTCCGAGCGGCGCGTCCCAGGCCGGCTCGTTAGCGTTCGCGGGTTCTTTCCAGAGTGCGAAGTCGCGCGCGTCTTCCTTTTCATACTTATCGGTGTCAACACGATCGCTCGCCCCCGCGATGTTGCCGGCGAAATTGATCTTCGACAGTTTGCCGTATTCGGGGAAGGAAGCGATGCGGTAGTAGACCGAGCCTTCCGACTGATACGCGTGGCCCGTCTGCAACAATTTCTCGATCAAGTCGATCATCTCGGGAATATGACGCGTCGCGCGCGGCACAATCTCCGGACGTTCGCAGCCAAGCGCATCAAAGTCTTCCCACAGCGCTTCGATATACTTCGCCGTGTAATCGTCGATTGAGAGTCCGGCTTCCTGCGACTTCGCGATGATGCGATCTTCCACGTCCGTGATATTCATCACGTGCGTGACTTTGAAGCCTTTGAATTTCAGATAGCGGCGGACAATGTCGGCGGCAATTGCCGAGCGGAAGTTGCCGATGTGACCGAAGTCCCAGACGGTGGGACCGCAGTAATAGAAACGAACTTCACCCGCGCGGAGCGGTTGAAACTCTTCGATCTTCCCAGTAAGTGTGTTGCGAAATCTAAGCATTCTTCAAACAGTGACGCGCGCGCGTCTAGTTCCTCCGAGCACAGGTTTGGGAGTCTAGGTGTGGATCCATTGCGAGTCAAACGCCGAGTTGCGCCGCGCTCCCTGAGTTCAAGAATACTTTAACGCAGACGACGCAAAGGAAAACCCGCAAGTGGGCCGAGAATAATTAACGTCTGTGGCGGTTGTGTTTAGGTTGCGGCTTTCGTTTTGAAGTGTTCCCAACCGCCGGGATCGAGTTGCCAGGTGCGGGCCCCTTCGGAAATCCGCACGCCATGGGCGGCAACTCTGATCTCGCCGATGCGAGTCAGCGAAATGCCGTCGACTCGACTCGGCAGTTGAGCGACCTTGTCCGGTGAAACGGTGAAGAGCAACTCGAAGTCTTCTCCGCCGTTGAGCGCGAGCAGCAACGGGTCGAGCGCGCGACGGCCACAGAGTTCAGCAACCAGCGGGTCGATAGGAATCGCCGCGGCGTCGATGAGCGCCCCGACCTCGCTTTCGTTACAAAGGTGATTGAGATCGGAAGACAGTCCGTCGCTGATATCGATCAGCGCCGTGGCCAGTTGCTGGTCGCCCAGCAACAAGCCCCAACCGACCCGTGGTTCCGGACGCAGTTGTCGCAGTAACAAATGATCGATGGGATGTCGTTCGTTTTCCGGTGCCACCGTGGGCGCGTCCGGGGTCGGTGGTTGATGTAGTCGTGCGCCGCGTTCGATCAGACGCAGTCCCGCCGCGGCGTCGCCAAGGAAGCCGGTGACGAAGACTTGATCGCCCGGCTGGGCGCCTGAGCGCAGCACTTCGCGGCCGCTGGGACATTCGCCGACAACGATAGAGTCAATGATAATTTTCTCTGGGGTGCGCGATACGTCGCCGCCAATCAACTTCACTCCGTAACGCTCCGCCAGCCGCAAGTATCCCTGGTAAAAACGATCCAGGAAGTCAGACTCCCAAACGTCAGCAGGCACGCCGACGGAGAGTAATGCCCAACGTGGACGCCCGCCCATCGCGGCAATGTCGGAAAGGGAAACGGCGAGTGCTTTGTGGCCCAACAGTTCGGGTGCGGTAGTCGCGCGGCGAAAATCTACGTCTTCAATCAGCAAGTCGGTGCTGACGAGTGTGTTACTACCAACAGCGGTTTTGAATACTGCTGCATCGTCGCCAATGCCGCGCACCAGGCCAGACGCGGTGCC
>JAVEEA010000031.1 GCA_030840675.1 Pyrinomonadaceae bacterium | reverse complement strand
TCAAAACTTCGGGACACTCCGGTCGTCCCTGGCACAATCTGCTTGGTTTGTTGGCGATAGTGTTTGCGGTCTACTGGGCAGTTTGGAAGTTTACCGAACACCGCAGCACGGTTGTACTGTCACTCTCCGAAACGCGCGCGTTCGCGCTCGTCGGTTCCGCCGTCGTCGTCGAAACCGGCTTGCTGAGGGTCGGCTTCACGCTCGCGGATAGTGTCGCTAACGGAATGAAGACTGCGCCGTTCAACGACCCGACATTCTGGAACTTCGCTATTCCTTTCGCGGCGGCTTCGCTGCTGGTGGTAATGCTGGTCGACACGCAGTTGGCGTTTCTAGCCGGACTCGTCACCGCATTGTTTGCCGGCATGCTTGCGCCCACCGGCATTCAACAATCTCTCTACGCGATGATCTCCTGCGCGGCTGCGGTCTACGGCATCGGCCGTTATCGCGAGCGGCAATCGGTGACGCTGGCCGGGTTGTTTGTCGGGATAGTCAATGCCGCGATGGCGATCGCTCTAATCGCTTATGCCGAACAGCCTTTTACGCCGAATACAATTCTGCTCGCCGCTGGTTGTGGTTTTGTTGGCGGCTTGCTGACCGCCATCTTTGCCGCCGGCGGCTTGCCCATCAACGAATCGCTCTTCGGCATTCTGACTGACGTTAAATTGCTCGAACTTTCCAATGCTGACTTGCCGGTGTTGGGACAGCTGGCCTTGCGTGCACCGGGTACTAACCAGCACTCGCATGCGGTGGGCCAACTGGCTGAAGACGCGTGTCGGGCTGTGGGAGCCAATCCCCTGCTCGCGCGCATTGGCGCTCTCTATCATGATATTGGCAAGGTGGCGGCCCCGGAATATTTCGTCGAGAACCAGTTAGGGAAGAACCCGCACGATCACATGCGCCCTTCGCAAAGCGCGCGTATCATCACCAGCCACGTTACCTATGGGATGAAGTTGGCGAAGGAAATTAACCTGCCCCGGAAAATTGCGGACTTCATTCCGCAGCACCATGGCACGCGCACCTTGCACTTCTTTCTGCGCAAGGCGCAAGGCGAGGCCAAGCCGGGTGAGGTAATCGACGAGAAGGACTTCCGCTATCCCGGACCAAAACCGCAATTCAAGGAAGCGGCGATCATGATGTTGGCAGACTCCTGCGAAGCAGCGGCTCGTTCACTGGCGCGTCCTGATCCGGAAAACATTCGCATCATCGTGCTAAGGATCGTCGAAGCAGTAATCAACGACGGCCAGCTGGACGAATGCGACCTGACGCTCCAGGAGATTACAACTATCCGTGAAGCGATGATCAGCGCGTTAACCGCCATCTACCATGCGCGCATCGACTACCCAGGTTTTAATCCACCCAACCAGACCGGTCCCCTGCCCAAACTTCCCAGCGGCGAACTTGATAGCGAGGAGCGCGGCATTAGCTATCATAAGACTTCCGACATTCCCATCAACGAAGCAGGCGAAGTAGAAGACGAAGCGATCAGTCGCGAAGTCGCGAAACGGTAGTCCAATGTCACCGCACACACCGCGGGTTCAGAACTTTCCGCGCAGCTTCGCATACGTCACGGCAAGGTCCTCAGGAATCACGCGCGTTTCACCCACAGTCGACATGAAGTTTGAGTCGCCCGTCCAGCGGGGCACGATGTGCAGATGAATATGATCGACAATTCCCGCTCCCGCCGATCTGCCGAGGTTCATGCCCAGGTTGAAGCCGCCCGGTTGATAAACCTCGCGCAGCGCCGTTTGGCAACGCTTGCTCAAGTCCATCAGCTCGTCGGTGGTTTCTTTACGGGCCGCATCTAGGTCCGCGACATGTTCATTGGGAACTACCAGCAGGTGACCGCTGATGTAAGGGTAAATGTTGAGTACGATAAAACTATGAGACGCACGGTGCAGTACGAAGTTGAGTTCGTCACGGTCCGGGTCATCGCGGAGGCGACAGAAGACGCAGCCCTTCGCGTCGGCGGCTCCGCCTGTCGCAATGTATTCGTAACGCCAGGGACTCCACAACCTGTCCAAACTTGAATCCTCGCGGAAAGGTCACATGATCGGTGGTTGGCGAGTGTCGTCAGAAACCAAACCGGGCGAGCCGGCAGCGGTGGAGCTTCCGGAATTCTGTTCGTTAATCAACTCTTTAAGTTCTTTGCCGGGCTTGAAATAGGGTACTCGCTTGGCAGGTATGCTGACCGGATCGCCCGTCTTAGGATTGCGACCGCGGCGAGCACCTCGCTCGCGCACGCGAAAACTACCAAAACCGCGCAACTCGATCTTCTCACCATGGTTCAGAGTTTCGATAATGCTTTCAAAAACGATTTCGACTAATCGCTCCGCATCTTTTTTGGTAAGCTCCGCCGCGTCAGCGACATCCTCGACGAGTTCCGCTTTTGTCATGCAACACCTCAACTGGACGATTGGCTTAGCCTAAAAAAAGAGTAGCGACTGATAGCTCAAGGGTACACAAGATTGGCGAGGTGTGGTCAATTCGTACCCTAACAGAAAAGCGGCGCGCCTAGCAAGAAACACAAGTTTGCAGTAACTGATGCCGGGCTCAACGTTCCGTGCCGCCGTGAAACCTAACTACTCGGCAACCTGTTCTGACTTGGTTTCCGATTCCGCACTTGCCTCTTCGGGTGCCGAACCAGGTTCAGCCGCGGGCTCTGTCTCCGGTTCCGGTTCACGCACAGGCTCTGGCGCAGTATTTGGCTCGCTTACCGGCTCCGGCTCTGTTTCAGGTTCCCGAATTGCCTCGGACTCAGCGGAGGCCTCAGGCGCCAGTTCCGCGGCTGCGGCCGCTTCCGGCTCCGGTTCACTCTTCACTTCTGGTTCCGCGGACTTCGCTTCCACCGGCTCTGACCGGCCCAAACCGAAGTCAGCGAGTTCTCCCAGCGAAGCCATGCCGCTGCCGGCTTGCGAGGAATAAACCTTGGCGTCGACGATTGGTTCATCTTTGCCCACTGCGCGCGCTGATAAACCGATCTTCTTGCTCTCGGCATCGATCCTGAGGATCTTGAAATCCATCTCCTGGCCCAACTGGACCACATCCTCCGGCTTATCCACTCGTTCTTCGGAGAGTTCGGATATATGACAAAGACCTTCCAAGCTGTCATCCAGTTCCACGAAAGCGCCGAAGTTTGCAAACCGCGCAATCTTGCCATGAACCACATCACCAGGATTGTGTTCGTTGACGAACCTGTCCCAGGCATTTGGCTCGAGGTCTTTGATCGAAAGCGAGAGACGACGATTGTCCGCATCGATGCTGGTGATTATCGCGTCGATCTCCTGACCCTTCTTCAAGACTTCGCTGGGATGCTTGATCCGGCGGGACCAGGAAATATCGGAAACATGCACCAACCCATCGACTCCGTCTTCGATCTCGATGAAGGCGCCAAAGTCAGTCAGGTTTCTCACCCGGCCGTGTACCCGCGTCCCCACTTGATAACGTTCGTGCAAGGTCTGCCAGGGGTTGTCCTGAATTTGCTTCATGCCGAGACTGATGCGCCGAGCTTTCGGATCGACGCTCAAGACTTCGACTTCCACCGCGTCGCCGGGATTCACCAGCTTGCTGGGATGCTTGACGCGTTTGGACCAACTCATCTCGGAAACATGGACCAGCCCTTCGACCCCATTCTCGAGTTCTACAAACGCGCCGTAGTCGGCCACGCTGGCAATCCGTCCCGGCACACGCGCGCCCACCGGAAAACGTTCCTCAACGCTGGACCAGGGATCCGGCAATAATTGTTTGTAGCCGAGCGACACGCGTTCGCGGTCGCGGTCAAACTTGAGCACCTTGACCTGAATCGTGTCGCCGACGCGGAAAAGCTCAGCGGGGTTTTGCAGCCGGCCCCACGACATGTCGGTTACGTGCAAGAGACCGTCAACTCCACCAAGATCAACGAAGGCGCCGTAATCAGTCAGATTCTTTATCTGGCCTTCGACGACGATGTCTTCTTCAATGTGTCCGAGCGTTTGACCCTTGCGTCCGGCATTCTCTTCTTCGATCACAGCTTTGCGCGATAGGACGACATTGGAACGCTTGCGATTGAGTTTGATAACCTTCGCTTCGATTTCCTGGTTGCGCAATGAATCAAGATTGCGGACCGGGCGCACATCAACCTGGGAACCAGGCAAAAAGGCGCCGATGCCATCAATATCAACACGCAAGCCGCCCTTGATGCGCTCCATCACGCGCCCCTTGATGTTGGTACCATCACGATACGACTTCTCGAGATCGTCCCAGGCCTTCATGCGTACGGCATCGGCGCGCGACAAGATGGGCAGGCCATCGGCCGTTTCCATGTTCTTCACCAGAACGTCGACTTCGTCGCCCGCTTTCACGGACAGCACGCCGTTTTCAGTGAACTCGGCTGGGTTTACGATGCCTTCCGACTTGTAGCCGAAATCAATCACCACCCCACGTTCGCTGATCCCCACCACCGTGCCACGAACTACCTCGCCCTCCTGGAGCGAAGCTTGTTCCTGCTCGAACTGATCGAGCAGTTGTCCGAAATCGACGTCGCCATGAGCGCGCGGCTCGTCATCGTCGTCGGAACTGTTAGCTAGCGTAGCGTTCGCATTGTTTTGCGGCGCAGCAGACGTGGCAACCGGCGGGCTCTCGGGCTCGCTGGCGGTAGAAATGTCGTTATCTTGTTGGTTGTTTAGCTTCGATTCTTCACTAGCCATGCAGACTCCTGTAACAGACCCGGAAAATTTCACCGCTTTAAGTTCGTATTCACTGTTTCACTCACACCACGAGCGTGCCCGTAGCCCGCGAGCGAAGGACAGTGCTTAAGCGGCACTTGCTTCGTTGACCTTGGCGATAGTATCGGGGTTGAAGCTTGCGAGGAATGCGAGCCGTTTAGATTTGGAAAAGGAGGTTTTATTTGTTTCGATTTCCGCCGCGCCCGTAGTCACCCGCTTGGTCCGACCATCACCTTCAGTCGCTTACCGGGTAGGCTCGCAATGTACACGGGGGCACAAGCCCATGTCAAGGTGCTGACGCCTGTGAGCGGCGCATAAGTCCTTTACGCTAAACCGATAAAGTGATTCGGCACCGGCGTACTGACTAAGGACTAACCGCGGAAACAGTGTTTGACCCGCGCGGAACTACATAAACGCCCGCCGAGTGTGAACCGACGAACAACGTATTCTGATCACGCGAGTCAAACGCCAGAGCCCAGATTCGTTGACTGGGCAGGCGATGCTCTTTGGGATCGATCCGAGCCCAGGTTGAGCCGGCGTTCACCGAGCGAAACACCCCACCGCCGATCTCGCCGGTCTGATAAGCATTGCCCGCGAAGATCTCGTCGCCGTTTCGCGGATTGATCAAAATGCTGGTGAAGTCGCCAAAGGGCAAATTCCCACCGCGGCGCGTCCAGCTGGCGCCGCCATCGTGAGACATATAGAACGACTGTTTCGTGCCCACATAAATTCGGCTGGGTCGTTGCGGATCTTGTGCAATGGTATTTACCGGCGCTTCGGCGGGCACTCCGGAAACGCTCTGCCAACTTTTGCCGGCGTCCCGCGAAACCAACACACCTGAGGCCGCTGTGCCGACGAAAATTGTACCCGGATGCAAAGGGTCAGCCGAGATGCAACTGGTGCGCGGATCAAAATTGCCGCCGTAAGGCAGCCGTTGCCAGCCCTGCTCCGGATCAAGACTGCGATAGAGACCAAGGTTAGTTGCCGCCAGGAACAATGTGCGCTGTCCCTCGACGTCAGTGGTTTGGACCAACGCATTAACCGCATCCGACAGGACTACTGAGTCAGCTAAGGAGTCGTTTGCGGCAGCTGCGGCAGACAGTCCGAGCGAGCCGAGAGTGATCGCATCGAATTTTCCCGTGACCGGTAGATGCCGGTCGCCTTGATATCGCTTAAGCGCATTTAGTGTAATTGTTCCCGCACGTCCATCGGGAACACCAACCTTGTAGCCCGCTGCATTGAGGGCTTGTTGAGCGCGGCGCACAGTCTCATTAGGTTTCGCCACAGTGGCGCCAGGAATACGAGCGGCGGCGGGTTTCTTTTTGGTCGCGCCCTTGGTTTTAGGAGGCGTGCCCGCACTGGCGGCGGTCCAGACGGGCGCCCACGAGGCAGCTCGATCAGTAGAGCGATAGACTCCCAGATTCGTGCCGAGGTAGATCACATTTGCGTCGCGCGCGTCTTGTAGAATTGCATAGGTGATCAGACGCGGGGGCATGCTGCGCATCGAGGGGCGCCAGCTTTCGCCGTTGTCATTGGTAACGAAAAGAAACCCGCCGCCGGTCGTCGTGTTAATGGTTGAGGCGTAAATCCGATTAGGCTGGCCGCGATCGGCCAGGATCACATTCGCAAACCTGCCGCTGTAGCCACCGTTGGTTGGGACGAAATTTTTGCCGCCATCGTTGGAGATCATGACGCCGTAGTTATTCGTGCCGATGTAGATCGTTTGTGGTCGCGAAGGATGAATAGCTATCGAGTTAACCTCCAGTTGGCGCGACGTAGTGACCATCCAGGAGTCTTTCGCCCCCCCGCGTTCCGAACGCCAGAAACCCTCGGTCGTGCCCGCGAACACCAGGCCCGGGATTGAGGGATGCTGCACGATCGCCCTCGTGCGGCGCGACTGAGAAGGAATTCCCTGCACCTTGGTCCATAAGGCACCGCCATTGGCAGTCTCATAGATTCCGCTACAAGCCGAAGCAATGACGTGATTGGGATCTCGCGGATCGATATCGATGGCGAAGATGTCGGAATCGTCGATGATGCCATTTTTGATGCTCTTCCAGCTCTGGCCACCATCGGTTGACTTGTAAGGCAGATACCAGGTGCCGGCGTAGATGGTGCTCGCGGTTCGTGGATCAATCGCAAGCGACTCCACGTGGACCAAACCGGGCGTGCTCAGAGTGGGGAGTTGCGTCCAGGTGTCTCCGGAGTTATCGGAACGGAAGATTCCGTTGAAGGTACCCGCGATCAAAACCTTCGGATCGGCGTCGGCCTGCGTCAGCGAATGCAAAGCTTCGTTCTTCAGTTCCGGACTTTCGCGCCAGCGGCGTCCGCCATCAACGGACTTGAAAAAGCCGCCGGACTCCTTGTGTCGATGAGCGGCTACATAGATGGTGTTGGAATCGCGCGGGTCGACAATTATGTGATCGACAAAGAGCTTCGGCTTGTTGAAATTGTAAAGCAACTGCCAGCTTCTGCCGGCATCGGCGGAGGTATAAATCTGGCCATCGAGGGTCCCCAGGTAAAAACGATCAGGATTCCCTGGGTCAACTACCAAACTACGCACATCCCCTCCGGGAGGGCCGTTAGCACGCCAGTCATCCGAGTATTTGCCTGGGTCCGCCAGGCTGTCGGCGGTCGTCGCCACGCTTCCTTCGGCTGCAAGGAATCTCAAGGGAAGAACGAGCAAGAGCAGGGTAAAAAGAATGAGCTTCGATAATCTGGTTTTCATAATTCTTAAAACAACTTCCGATTTCAACTGGTTATTTCCGAGACCTACTTTGCAAGTTTAATACAATTTCCCACTTTTGTATCCCGCAACTTTGCGATCCCGTTAGACGCAATCAAGAAAGTGGAAGTTGCAACGGCAGGAAAAGCGAAACGGGCGAGGTTCCCTGGAGAACATCGCCCGTAACGGAAGGTCGCGTTAGCTAACGCGAGATTGTCTTAGCCCCTGCGACCGCGACGCGTGCGGCGACGCGGGGTAGCTTTCACTTTGCAAGCCGGGCAAGGCGAGACGCTAGCCGAGTTAGTGGCTACCGGCGCACCCGCTCCAGTCGGGCAGAGCCACAGCTCAACCGTTAGCGACTCACGGCAACCGCCATCGACGACCGTGATGCGACCCCGATCAATACCGCGCGCGTTGACGAGATAGTCAACCGCACGTGCGGACCGAGCAGCGCCTTCGGCATCGCACGAACCGAAGATCACATAGTAGGCCTGTGAACCGGGTTCCTGCTGCAATTGGATCGCGAGGTTATCGAGACGCGCTTTCTCATCGTTGAACTTGAGATCAGCATACTCGTCAAACTTGCGACACGATGCCGGCGGTGTTTCAACGCTGGTCGTGCAGGACGCAGTGCGCGAGCACGAAGGATCGAGTCCACCCAGCTCAACCGTGGCCGTCACGGACTGTCCGCCGAGTGCTGTGGTATCCACAGTAATCGACGAGGTCCCCTGGCCCGAACTAATCGTACCAGCCGAAACTGACCAGTTATAAGTGACATTGGCATCGGCGTTAACTGCCGCCGTAAAGGTTAGCGGGGCGCCTTGCGCAACGCTGGCTGGACAGCTTACGGAAACTGCGGGGCACGGCGGCCGGCAGCCGACGCACTCGGCGATGGCGACCGAGGCGGTGCCGGTCACAGGAGGCGCGATGCCGTCGCTAACGCTCACGGTCGCGACATAAGTGCCGGGCGCAAGTCCCGAAAGATCCCACGAAACTGAGCGGCTTTCGCCAGTCAACCTGCCACCGTTTACTGACCAGGTGTAAAGCAAGGTATCCCCTTCCGGATCGCTATAGGTAGCCGTCAGGTCGACCGCGCTGCTCGCGCTTGCGGAACAGGACTCCGAACTGGTTCCCGGAGGACAAGGCAACGTGATTGAAGTGACTGAAGAAGAGACCGAACCCGTCGGCGCCACGTTAATGTGTGGCGGAATGCGCGCGTTGCGGTGGCCGGCCCAGACCTGGAAGATGAAGCCATTCGGATCGTCAGAGAACTTGAACCCGTTAGGCGTGCCCCCGGTGGTAGCGGCGAATGTGGTACCCGGCACGATAATAATGCCGCGACCCGGAACAAAGACTCCTGACAGGTTTTGCACTCCCGTATTGAAGTCCGTCTGATTGAAGTGGCCGGCGTCCTGCTGGTTCATGTGGCGACGATAGGCGACGCCAATTCCCCACCAGCGAGCGGGAAAGATTCGCACTCCCCCGATGGCCTCGACCGGATTGTTATTAAAGGCGTTCGGCGTCTTGCCCGCAACGTACATCGTTGACCGTGCTTCAGCGATCAGCTGGAAATGCTTATTGATCGGAAAGTCGAAACCAAGACCGGACAACAGTTCGTCGGGACGATCCAGCAACACGGCGCCGCCCATGGCCTCGCTTTTGGGGTTGCTGTTAAGAATGTAGCCGACATTAGCCGAGACTTCTACGTGCTGGCTCAAGCGGCCACCGGCGAATCCGACCAGGCCAAAGTCACCAATGTCTCCACCAGGGCTGGCGCCGCGCTGTAGTTGATTGAAGCCCTGAAAGTCGTTCGCCTTGTCCGGATACCAGCGATAGAAGGGAATGATACCGATGCCCAGCGGGCTATTCGGACCGGTAAACCTGATCTTTGCGCCCACGACCATATCCGTAAAGCTCGACTCGCCGTAGAGCCGGTTAACGAAGGGCGCGTCAGGCAAGTAGCTGGGTGAGATGGTGAACACAATTGGCACTGTCACCAGAGACTGCGGATTCGGGAACGCCGGCGGCGCACAATTGCCGGTCAACGCGGTGCACGGAAGATTCACCGTCGAGAGCACAATGCCTGGCAGAATGCTTCCTACCGCCGAGCCCATACCCGGAAAATTCGAAGCGGCGCCGAAACTTCCATTACCGCCATTGGGCGTACCAATGCGGCTGGTAAACGGCGGTGCGATCAGGTTGCCGGTCAATCCAAAGTTTGGACCGGCACCGCCAATGAAGGGAAACTGCAGGAAGCCCTGGCCACCGACATTGCAGGGCGGTCCCGCCGGTCGAAATACTGTGCCTGAAAGGTCTGTGGCCCCGCTCGCTCGTATCGGAGCCTGAATGATAGCTGCCCCAGTGCAGCGCGTATTCGCACCGAAGAACAGCTGCGAGTTTGGCAGATAGAAACTAGAAAGGTTCTGTGGATTGTTTACCTTGATTCCGCGATAGCCATTCGTCTTGAAGAACAACTCAACGTGATCGTTCAAGCCAACGTTAAAGCTCAAGGGCGTATCCACTATGT
>JAVEEA010000133.1 GCA_030840675.1 Pyrinomonadaceae bacterium | reverse complement strand
TATGTCTCGACGTCGACCAAGTAAATCAAGACTGGCCGTGTAGGGCCTGTCTCAAAGTAAACGGAGGACCGCATGTTAATTGAGTCAACTGTCCATCTCCCCATCAGTCTGGCTATGTTTCAGGATCTCTTTCATGCACCTGACCGCGAAGCGTTTCTTCGCATCGCCATTCGCTGGACACACTTTGTAGCCGGCATCACCTGGATCGGCCTGCTCTATTTTTTCAATCTCGTAAATGTGCCGGTCCAAAAAGCGCTTGATCCCGATACCAAGAAAAAAGTAAATCCCGACCTGCTGGGTCGCGCACTCTGGTATTTCCGTTGGGGCGCGGTGGTAACGATACTCGCCGGACTCGCGTATTTCTCGATGTACACTTTGAAAGGTGACGTCGCCAACGCGAATGCGATTGGCGGTGGACACGTCAACCTTTTGTTTGTCTTGTTTGCGTGGTTGACCTATCCGATTGTTTTGTTCGCGGTGGAGTTTCTCCTAATCAAGAAGGTCCCGGCGTTGATCAAGGACGGGCGGATTTTTGCGGTGGTGATGTTTATTCTGGTGGCCTTCGTTACCTGGGGCCTGCTGAAGTTCTTCACCGGAATGCTGACTGTTGGCGGCGAAAGTTTCGCGAGCAATAAGACGTACTCGATTGGAATCGGCGGCGCCTATGGCATCGTCATGATGCTCAACGTGTGGGGCATCATCTGGCCAAACAACAAACGGATTCTCGCGGCAACCGCCGGCACCGGTCCCGCTGCGCCACCGGAACTTGCGCGGCAGGCCTTCATTGCGTCGCGCACGAATGCGTGGCTTTCCCTGCCGTTGCTGCTGTTCATGGCCACGGCGCATGGTGATTGGGTCATCTTCGGCAAGTAACCGTAACACCGCAGTAGGCATTAACTCGAGGCAGCAGGCAGAAGGAGATTCTGCTTGCTGCCTTTTTCTTCGCCACACTTATTACGCAGCCTCTCCACGCATTCGCCACACTCGCGCGCAATAGTCAGCTTATTTCCCTGGAAATCGACAATGGCGACCACCGTATTTTTCGGTTTCCTTTGGCCTGAGAGTAAATGGAGGTAAGCATGAGTTCAATAGGTTCTTACACGGCGCGCGAGTTCAACTTGAGTAGTCTCAACGGCATTTCCGATAAAACGTTGGAAATGCACTTCAAACTTTATGAAGGTTACGTCAAAGAGACAAACAAACTAACCGAAGCGATCACGAAGTTTATCCAGGACGGCAATGTGGACCAGGAGGAAATGCCGGCCTACTCCGAACTGACCCGTCGCCTGGGTTTTGAGTACAACGGCATGGTGCTGCACGAGTACTATTTCGACAACCTGAAGCGTGGCGGAGGCAACGGCGATCCTGAGCGAACGGCGCAGTTTGCGAAAGCCGCGGCGTCGACCTTTGGAAGTTATGAGATCTGGAAAGCGGACTTCGTCGGCATCGGAAAGATGCGCGGTGTGGGTTGGGCCATCTGCAACCAAAACCCTGCGAATGGACGTCTGTCGAATCATTGGATCACGCTGCATGAAACCGGCAACGTCGCTGGCTTCAACCCGGTGCTGGTGATGGACGTTTGGGAGCACGCATATTTGCTCGACTACAAACCGGCCGAACGTCCGAAGTACATCGAAGCGTTTTTCTCAAACATCGACTGGGCCACAGTTGAAAAACGTTTGCAGACAAGCAGCGGTGTCCGCGGCGCCGGAGCGTAAGCAGTAGGCTGTGAGCAGAGCGGTGGGCAGCTGCAATTCGTTTTGTAAAACCTGCCCACTGGTTCCGTTGGCCCTGGCGAGTCACTCAGAGTACACTTCTCTCAATATTTCTGAACACCCAAACTAATTTTCGGGAGGAACAGCACCGTGCGATACGGAAAACTTCTTGCGCTGTCATTGATGGTGACCGCTTCGGCTTTACTGTTTGTCTCGTGTGCCTCCGCTCCTGATAACGCCGGCACTACCGCAACCAGCACGGTCACGCCGCCGCCCACGCAGACTCTGACCGTGGCGCCCCGGCCGCAGAAGATCGTTGACATGATGACGGCTCGCGGCGAACAGGACCAGGCGAAGCCAACCCTGAGGATAGTCTCGCCGGGTAAAGACGCAACCATCGCCGGCGCGACCGTTTCCGTAAAACTGGACTTGGGCGGTGATCTCAAAGGCTATCTGCCGCACAAAGATCCCGCAACCGGCAAAGGGAATCACGTGCACGTCATTCTCGACAATCAACCGTATGAAGCGTATTACGAGCTGGGCCAGCCGTTCGAGTTGCGCAATGTCGTGGCCGGCAAACACACGTTGCGAGTTTTTCCGTCGCGCCCCTGGCATGAGAGCTTCAAGAATGACGGCGCCTTTCAGCTGGTGGCTTTCACTGTGAAAGGCGGCGGCGACGCTTCAAAGCCCACGACAACTAACAGCGGCCAAACGATGGCGAAGAATAATTCGTCCCCCGTTACCACGCCGCCGCGCGAAGGCAAGGACGTTGCGTCGAGCACTGCCGGCGAAGTCGATCCAACAAAACCACTACTCACCTACAGCCGTCCGAAGGGTGAATACAAGGGCGAAGATAGCGACCCGATCATGATCGACTTCTGGCTTTCGAACGCGAAGCTGCAAGGCGATGGCGGCGAATTTCGCGTCCGGTATATCGTCGACGATAACGAGCCAAAGTTTCTCGACAAGTGGGAACCGATTTGGTTATCGGGTTGGCTTGCGGGTAAGCACACGGTGCGGTTGGAGTTGTTGGATAAAGATGGCCGGCCGGTCGAAAACGGTGGTTACAACACCACCAGCCGCGAGATTACGATTGTGAAATAACGTAAAGCAAACTGTTAGCTTGCGTTGTATCAATTTCATCTCAGAACGCAAACTAACAGTTTGCTTTACACGCTGGAGTGTGAATAGTGCGACGACGCGAAATTGATGGTTGTCCCGTTTCTGGCGCGTTGCAAATGATTGGCGACAAATGGACGTTGCTGATCGCGCGCGATCTGGCTGCCGGTCCGCGGCGCACCATGGAAATCCATACCAACCTGGCTCCTATCAGCAGCCGCACGCTGGTGGCGCGTTTGCGCGACATGGAAAAGGACAAACTGATCATTCGCACGGATTTCGGCGGCAATCCTCCCCACATTGAATATTCACTCACGGTACGAGGACGAGTACTGCTGCCTTTAGTTGATGCTTTACGACTGGTGGGCCAAACGCTGGATTGTAATCAGTGCGACGATCGCAAGAGGCTGCTCGGGTCTTACTGCGCCGCCTGCCCCAGAGAGTTTCCGTCAATAGAAACTGAACGCGTGCCGATTCCGGTTGCGGTCCCTTCACGACGCCGTCCGGCAGATGATTCGATTGTATTGTTATAGTGCCTGGCAGAAGCCCGACCGTCAGGAAGGGCCCTTCTTAGTTTTAACGACAACAATAAGAGCCCTCTCTGACGGTCCACTGCTTTCGCTCTTGCAGGCAGGATGCCTGCGGTCCCAGCCGCTTAAATATTCTCCGGGTGATTTGGAACCATGCTGCCGTCGGGTTCGATGATCGCCTCGTGGTCCGATGTCACATGCTCGCCTTCCATAGTCACTTCGTCGCCCCCCGGCATCGCGACCGGCAGGTGGTCCAGAAATCGTTCCGCATCAAGCGCAGCCATGCATCCCGTACCCGCCGCGGTTACCGCTTGCCGGTAGTTGGAATCCTGTACGTCGCCGCACGCGAACACTCCTGGTACATTCGTCGCGGTGGTCCGTCCGGCGGTCAGGATGTAGCCGACTTCATCCATGTCCAACTGCCCTTTGAAAAGATCGGTATTGGGCCGGTGGCCAATCGCGATGAAGACGCCGGCACTGGGAAGGACGCGCGTCTCTTCGGTTTTTAGGTTGCGCAAGCGAACTCCTGTAACTCCCGCCTCAGGTTCACCCAGAATTTCTTCGATCGCGGTGTTCCAGACAAAGTCAATTTTGGGATTCGCGAGCGCTTTGTCCTGCATGATTTTTGACGCGCGCAGTTTGTCACGTCGATGGACCAGGCTAACTTTGGAAGCGTAGCGTGTCAGGAAGGTCGCTTCTTCCATCGCGGTGTCACCGCCGCCAACCACCACCAAATCCTTGTTGCGAAAGCCCGGCAGCGGACCATCGCAAGTAGCACAAGCCGAGACACCATGGCCGCCAAAACCATTGGGCACTTTCGCCTCGCCGGGAATCCCCAACCATTTTGCGGACGCACCGGTGGCAATTATTAAAGTTTGCGCATAGACGATATGGTTTGCCATTTCGAGTTGAAACGGTCGCTCGCTCAGGTCAACGTCTGTGATCCACTCTTCGAGAAACTCTGTTCCGAACCGTTCCGCTTGTTTGCGAAATTCTTCCATCAGCGCTGGACCGTCGATGCCACTCGCAAATCCCGGATAGTTTTCCACGTCGGTGGTGATCATCAATTGTCCGCCGGGAGTGGTTTGTTTTTCAGCGTCCGCGGGCGCATCGATCAAAAGAGGCTTCAAATTGGCGCGAGCGGAGTAGATTGCGGCCGTCAATCCGGCTGGCCCGGAACCAATAATAACGACCTCGCGATTCAGTGTTTTCATGGCTGGCACTGTCTCTTCCTGTTGCTGGTGTAGTTGAAAAGTTGTGACTAAATGCCCGAATGTATAGCCTTTTCGGTTAGGCGTATAGTATAACTAGCCATACAAGAGTAGTCGAATCAGACAGTCACAGCCGTGCTGACAAGCAGCTTCGCTAAAGATTAAGGCAAACGATTGAACGAAGGCATCGCCCCGCAAACGATCGAAACCATTGGCGTCATAGGCGCAGGCACGATGGGCCACGGCATTGCGCAGGTTGCGGCCGGCGCGGGCTACAAGGTTTTGCTTCGCGATCTTGATAGCGCGGCGCTGGCTCGCGGCATTGCAGCGATCGAACGCAACCTTGCCAAAGGAATTCAAGTCGGAAAACTCACCGAAGCCGATCGCGATTCCACCCTGCAGCACATTCGCGGCACCACCAAACTAGCGGACATTGCGGTTGCCGACCTGATCATTGAGGCCGCTCCGGAGCAACTCGAGTTGAAGCAGCAGATCGTCCGCGAAGTCGAGGCCCATTCCGCGAGGCCTTTCATCTTTGCCAGTAATACCTCGTCGCTCTCGATTACCGAGATCGCAAAAGCTTCAGAACGACCCCAGAATATTGTAGGGCTACATTTTTTCAATCCGGTTCATCTGATGCGGTTGGTTGAAATTGTGGTCGGCAAAGCGACAGGCGATGATACAGTGGCGGTTGTTCGAGAAGTTAGTCGCCGCTTGCGTAAAGAACCGATCGTGGTGCGCGACGTGCCGGGCTTTGCGTCGAGCCGGCTCGGCGTCGCGCTGGGACTCGAAGCGATGCGCATGCTCGAGCAGGGCGTGGCCAGCGCGCAGGACATTGATACGGCGATGGAGTTGGGTTACAACCATCCGATGGGACCGCTGAAGCTGACGGACCATGTGGGTCTCGATATCAGACTAAACATTGCCGAGTATCTGTTCCGCGAGCTTGAGTCGGAAACGTTTCGCCCACCGGAAGTCTTGCGGCGCCTCGTCAACGAAGGAAAGCTCGGCAAGAAAACCGGCGAAGGTTTTTACAACTGGAATGATCGAAGCAATCAGCAGTCAGCAAACGGCCCACAACGATGATTGTTTCCCGGAACGTTGGTTGACTACTAATTACGCATTTTGATGAACACTCCCAACAATAACGAAGAGCGACGGTTTGCCTTGCGAATGGCGTTGCGCCTGCCGATCGTCATCTCCGGACGGGCGGAAGATGGCTCAGCCTGGAGTGAACCGACCGAAACCGACGACATCTCCACGTCCGGCGCGCTGTTTCATCTAAATCAAAAAGTCAGCCGCGGCGAGCGTTTGTACCTGCGCGCCCATCGACCGGACGGCGCGCCCATCGAAGTAACCGCGGTTGTTATTCGTATCGCCCCGGCAATTTACGGTACCGCCCGCGTGGGCGTGCAGATTGCCGAATCAGCCGAAAACTGGCTGCGGCTATTTGTCTCCTGGGTAGCCGATGAGCAACCCGCCGCCGAACCCGCCGACTCCGAAACTTCTTCTCCTGAATAGCGCCGCTACACACAAATTGATTGTTTGCTGCAGCCGATCTGTGTAAGCTATTGCCTGCGGATTCTCACCGAGATATCAGACCAACATCTAACATCCGCGCCCCAACCGTACAGTTTGACCTGCCAGGAGCGACGTGATGAAACTGTGTCCACAGTGTGAATTTATTTATGAGGACGACCAGAGTTTTTGCGACATGGACGGGAACGCGCTCGTCAAAGACTCGGGCGCTCTTGCGTTCGCCGGCACTCCGATTTCTGCGCAGCCCCACGACGTAATATTCGCGTCTGAGGAGACCACTATTGTTACCCAGCGGCCAGTGGTGTCAGAACTCCGGCCCACGCGTAATCGTTCGAGAGGCGTGGCGCTCGTTGGTGTGATTGCGCTTATTCTGTTCGCTATCGTCCTGGCTGTCTACTTCGTACGGAGCCACCGACAACAACGAGTTGCGCCTGCTACCAGTGCACCCCAGCAATCGTCTTCAGTTGTGAGTCGCGCCGAAGCAGCGCGTGCTGATCAGAATTCA
The DNA here is from genome assembly GCA_030840675.1 of Pyrinomonadaceae bacterium. Lineage (GTDB taxonomy): Bacteria > Acidobacteriota > Blastocatellia > Pyrinomonadales > Pyrinomonadaceae > PSRF01. Next base: position 3,161 of record JAVEEA010000133.1, on the reverse strand, counting down.
ACTGAAGCAGCAGCGGTAGCATCACCTGCGCAATTATCGTCCGCGTCCTCCAGTGTGGAAACGTCCGATGACCAGCCGCCGGTTAGCGAGGTTGCCAACCCTATGCGCCTGGCTGCCGGTCCGGTCTCCGCGCGACATTCCGCTGGAGACAGTAATTCAGCTGCGACGATTTGGCTCAAGAACGGCTCAGCTATGAAGGCCGATGAGGTCTGGGAAAAGAGAGAAGGCATCTGGTACCGGCAGGGAGGCCTGGTAACTTTTCTCAAACGCAGCCAGGTCAAAGCAATGCAACGATTGAACTCCCCGACGGGCGGCAAGTCTCAAGCAAAGAAAAAATCTATGGTGGCAGCGCGGCAGTCTCAACCTTCGCCGGTTGCGGCGAACACGGTTCTCAAAAAGGAATCGCGGGTAGGTTCCTTCTTGAAAAAAACCGGACGCATTCTGAAAGCGCCATTCAAGTTCTGATCCTTTACGACGCGGGCGAACCACTTATTACTAAAGTTTTTTCTTTACCACCCAAGTCGTCATCGAGCGCAGGTTTTCGACCACCGTGGTCTTGATGGGTTCGCTAAACTCGCCGCCCAGCTCTGCCGTGACGCTTCGCAACATTTCCTCGTCAACCAGGAAACGATCCGAACCGTCAGGCAAGTGGTAGCGTCTGCCCTCCAGCAACGTAATGCGTTCCTCGATGCCAATGCTCGACGCGAGTCGCGCGAAGAACATTCCGCCAGGCGCGAGCAAACGCCACATCTCCGAGACCATTGCCTGCCAATGTGCTTCGTCGCGAGCGAAGTGAAGCACGGCGCTACTCACAACCGCATCGAAGCGAACAGTAAATGACAGCTGCTCGACTTTCTCGACGCGAAAATTATTCGGCGCGAGTTGCGGCGCGAGCACGGAAGCCAGGCGACGTACTTCCGCGATCGCCGCAGGCGATTGATCGACGCCGTAGACGTCGTAACCGTTTCTCAGGAAGTACACGAGATTGCGGCCCGAACCACACCCGGCATCAAGCAAGCGCATCCCCGAATGAAACCTGCCCTTCAACAGTTGGTCAAAGAGATAGATGTCGATATTTCCGAACAACTCGGGAAGGTCATCTTCAATCATAGTGGCGTCCATTCGTCGCTCGCGGCAACCAAACTTTACCACTATCCGATAGGACTTGTATGGCCCAAACTTTTTCTCGACTAGACGGCGAGGCCGCGACGCTGTTTGTTTTCCTGGTCGGGTTGCTTGCTTGGCGCCTGTACCAGCAGCGGCACCCGAGGTTTGCCGGTCGCGTCAACTTTGGTGGCAGACGCACGAACGGAGAGCATCACACCATCCGGGACTGCGTCGGTTACAGCGATAACTCCGGTAAAGTTTACTGCCAGCGACTTTGCCAAACGAGCAGGAGATCAAAGCGGCGCGAGTTCCCGCCTTCAAGACCTTGCTTGCTATGGATGCGAACGCGTTTTATGACGAAGGCAGGGGCGCAAATTGCGCGCAGTCACGTTATCTCTGTTACTACTTGCAAGAGCAGGGGCTGCTGACAAAGTTCTACCCGGAGTTTCAGGCGCAGCAGAAAGACGATCCGAACGGCGTTAAGAGTTTGCAGAAAATTCTGGCGGAGTCGGACCTCGACGCGTTTAAGGTTCGCTGGGAGAAATATGTGATGAACCTGCGTCCGGGATTTTGAGGGACAGTTAGATTAGGACTAGCGAAACAACCCCGCACTCGCCGTGCTCCACGCAGTTTCATAGTCCAAGCGTTGGCTTACTGCCGTCGCACAGCATTCAGTCTTCAGCGGTTTTCTACCCGTCGTTGACGATTGCCGGCTCAAGCCGTAGGATTTCCGCGCAAACACAACTTACTTCCGGAGCTAAAGAATGTCGCAAGCAATGCCGCAGTCATACGAGACGCTGCTCGTCGAAAAGCGGGGACGCGTCGCTATCGTCACGATCAATCGTCCCGATAAGAGAAACGCACTCAACATCAAGACACGTGAGGAAGGCGCCGCGCTGCTGGAGGAACTCCGCAACGACGCGTCGGTTGGAGTGGTCGTGATCACGGGCGCAGGCGACAAGGCATTCATAGCCGGCGCGGACATTGCCGAGTTTGCCGGGCGCACAGCAATGATGCAGCGCGACGTGATGACCGCGCGTTCCCTGTTCACCGCCATCGACACTTTTCCCAAACCGATCATCGCCATGATCAACGGTTATTGCCTCGGCGGTGGTTGTGAGTTGGCCCTGGCCTGCGACCTGCGCATTGCGAGTGAGTCAGCCTCGTTTGGTCAACCGGAAATCAACCTCGGGATTATTCCCGGGGGTGGTGGCACGCAGCGTTTGACGCGGCTGGTCGGCGAAGGTAAAGCGATGGAACTAATTTTGACGGGCGATATCATTGACGCCAAAACCGCGTACGCGATCGGCTTGGTAAACCAAGTGCTGCCCGCGGATCAACTCGAGGCCAGGACAATGGAGATAGCCAATCGCATGGCTGCCAAGAGTCCCATAGCTCTGAGTCTCGCGAAGGAAGCAGTCAAACTCGCTTCGCGTTCGAACCTCGATGAGGGTCTGCGCCGCGAGGTCGATCTGTTTGCGCTTTGCTTTTCCACTGAAGACAAGGACGAAGGTGTTAACGCGTTTTTGGAGAAACGTAAGCCGGAGTTTAAAGGGAAGTAGGACAGACATTCCTCACTGTCCTGGTCTGAACGCGTATCCGCAAGCATGGCGTGTACTAGTGATGAGAATTCTCGTTACCATTCTCGGAGTTGTGTTGGCCGCCGTCGGCGGCGTGATTGCTTACCGCGCATTCTTCCTTGAACCCGCTACCGCGATTGTAATTTCCAACGAAGGCATACGCGAGGTTCCGAACACCTTTCGTATCGTAGGCGGCTGCGCCCTGTTGGTCGTGGGTGCGGCCCTCGCGTTTACAGCGGCGACTCGTAAGCCGAGGTCGTAGCAAATACTATTGCTCCCCAAGACCAAACTCGAAGCCTCATGGGCCAGCAAGCGGTGACTTGACTTGCTTTGAAACGTAACGCTACTCTGCATCAAGCTTACGATTCGGATAACTGCTAAACGGGGCCGTAGCTCAGCTGGGAGAGCGCATGACTGGCAGTCATGAGGTCAGGGGTTCGATCCCCCTCGGCTCCACCAATACTTGCACGTTTC
>JAVEEA010000131.1 GCA_030840675.1 Pyrinomonadaceae bacterium | reverse complement strand
ACCAGCAGAGGACGGTTAGGAGCGTGAACAGTGCGCCCGGCGCCATCTCGCCGCCGGGTAACGATCCTCAGCCGGCGCCGAGTGCGGTGGCAAATGAAACACCATCGGGTGAAACACCGTCGGGCGGCACGAATGAAATCAAGAAAGTAATAGTCGAAGGTCACCCGACTCCGGGCGAGCCACTAAAGAAAATCATTAAGAGCAAGGTCGCCGAGAAGGACAGGAATACGGTGGCAGAGCCGGATATGGCTACGGATTTGTCGGATGCATTGGGCGACTTGAAAGGCGCCCCACTGCCAGCCACTCCGGAAGTAAATGTGCCCAATAGTCAGCCGGGCGCGCGCGTTTTGCGACGTCTGGGAATACCGACAACGAAAAGGCTGGCTGATGGCACGCAGATCGTCATTCTCGGTAACGGTACCCGGATAGTGACCCAGCCGAACGGAAGTCAACGTGTCATTCCCCCCGCGCGCGTGCCCCGCAAAAAAAAGACTGCAATGACCCCTTTCTAATTTTTCCAGGAGTGTAAATGAATTTCACCCATGCCAGGCGCGCTTGCATTTGTGGTCTGGTCGCAGCCTTGATAATCGTCGCTGCGACGTTCGTGGTCCATGCCCGCTCAACTGACAGCACGAGCCCATCCGTGATCCGGTTGGCGCCACCGGCGCCAGTCGTTGATGAGAAAGTGCGCCTGGCGGAACTTGCCGGCCGGCGTCAGCGCATCGCACGCGAGCTTGGTCCGAAGTCAGTTTTGATTTTGTTCAGCACCGAGCCGCGCGTTTACGCCAACGACGTCGACTACGAGTATCGCCAGGAGAACAATCTTTACTACCTGACAAATCTCAAACAAAAGGGCGCGACCCTGGTCTTGCTGCCGGGTAACGAATCGCTGTCAGAGGTTCTCTTCCTGCCGCGCCGCAATCCGGCCGCCGAGACGTGGACTGGTCACATGTATAGCCCGCAGGAAGCGAGTCAGGTTTCGGGTGTTAAAGAAATATGGGACGCGAGCGAGTTTGATTCTTTTGTAGCGGCGTTGCGTAACCGGCAGCCGTTTCAGCTCAAGCCGGAAAAGGTTCTGCTGTCCGCCGGTTCAACCGCGGACGCGCGCGCGTCGGTTTTTGAGAAATTGTTTGCAGTTGCCGGGAAGAACGACGGCGACTTGTTCATGTTGTTGCCGCGGGTAGGCGACGGATTGGAATACCGGCAGGAAGAGAAGTTTGCAGCGGGTTGGACCAGGACGCCCACAGGCTTCAACCTCAAAGATGCCACGCCGATCTTTGTGGCCCTGCGACTGCGGAAGTCGCCGTTTGAAATTGCGTTGCTGCAACACGCCATCGATATCACCACCGAGGCCCACGAGCGATCCTGGTTGGCCGCGGCCGATGCGCGCTGGGAATATGAGGTCGACGCGCAGGTCGCCTACACCTTCAAGTTGCGCAACGCGGATCACTGGGGTTATCCCTCGATCGTTGGTTGTGGACCTAACGCGACCACTCTGCACTACGAGGAGTCGCAGGGGCGCGTGACCCCAGGCGAGCTCTTGTTGATGGATGTCGGCGCGGAATATGAGCATTACTCCGCGGATGTAACGCGAACCTTTCCGGTTAACGGCAAGTTTTCACCAGCGCAGGCTGACATCTACCAGATTGTTTATGACGCGCAGGAAGCGGCGGCCAGGGCGTCGCGGCCGGGAGCGCGAAAATCCGATGTGCACCGGGCCGCGACGGAAGTGATAAAGGACGGACTACTGAAACTCGGACTGATAACGGATCGCAACTCGATGCAGTATCGACTGTGGTTCATGCATGGCACGTCACACTGGTTGGGAATGAATGTTCACGACGTGGGTGATCTGCCGGGAGCCGCGGAACCGAAGCTCGAACCCGGCATGATCTTCACGAATGAACCCGGCATCTACATCCGACCCGACGCGCTTGATAACTTGCCTGACACTCCTCAGAACCAGAAACTGATAGCCGCCATCCGTCCGGCATTTGAGAAGTACAAAAACATTGGGGTGCGGATCGAAGACGACATGCTGGTCACGCCACAAGGTGTCACCTGGATGACGCAGGCGTTACCGCGAAAAATGTCGGAGATTGAAACTTTCATCGCGCGCGGACGGCGCGAGGCCCGCAAGTAACAACCACACACATTAAAGGCAGAACCGGGAACGGGTAGCGACCGGGTTCCGGACTCAATCTTGCCCGAGGCTCTTCCGCATTAGCATGCGACTTGAAAATCGGAGATTCACGAAGGCACGCCTTATAGTTTTAGCTGGCGTCGAAGATTTGGCCCAGATGCTTCTTCATGTGGTCCAGGTAGTCGCGCATGAACCAGTCAAGCGTCACGGGCTGGTCTGCTCTAAGTGTTTCTGAAGCGATCTGATGGAGATTGTGGTGGTAGCGCAACTTCAAACGCGTCGCTTCCGGGATCCTTGTCAGCAAATGCAGGATGTGCTGGTTGTAAAGTTTCCAAAGCTGGACCAGCTCCGGCCAGCTTTCGCCCTGGTAATCCTGCACGCGTACCCAACCCTCCTGTTCGTATCCGGCAAAGATTAAGTCGTCGCTAAACTGCGCGCGGACAAAGCGCTGGTGATTGTTTGACGCCGAGTCAATCAGGTGGCCGATGATTTCTTTAGGCGACCACTTGTCGGCGGCGCGTGGCGTCTCGCTCGCGAGCGGGGAAAGTTGTGACAGGCGTTCAGCGGCGTTAACGACGGTCTGACGAAAGTCCTCAAGAAAATCCTGCATACGTATTGTTCCTTTCCAGCTTGCTGAAGGTCGTTCACTTCGATTCCGGGTACGCCACAGAGATTAGTTCAACCTAAGATACTAATGACGTGAAAGAAAGCAAACTAAACAGTTTGCTTACTTCAGACGCGCTCGACTTGGAACTTGATCAAACGTTATAACTTAAATTCGAAGCGTAAGCTTGACGCTGAGTGCACTCGCGTGACCTGCTTGAGAAACTAACGGTAAGGCGGAGACAGAAAAGATGGCTGATGAACAAGGTGAGGAGCGCGTTGTGCGGCTGGCTTTTGATGGTGATTTGCTCCGCTATCGTGAGTTTGTTGCGAAGCTTAGGGCTGGTCTGCCCGCGGGTACCGGCGTCGCGTTGCGCGGTAGCGTGGTGACCAACAAGCGTTGGGAAGACGGCGAACCCTTTGATGCGACCGGGCGCGGAAGCAGCGATCTCGACGTCACCCTCGTCGGCGAGCAGGTCAGGCAGTTTTGGAAGGAAGACGGTTACTACATTCCGAAGCTCCATACCAAACCGCTTTGTGATGAAGATCCGGAGATCGCGCCGGGACTGAATCAGTTGCGCCAGGAGTTGCAGCAGATCGCGCAACGTCCGGTGAACTTCCAGGCAACCGCAAATCTAATCCTGTACGCTCGTGATGTCTTATTTGACGAGCCTTACCTCACGGTGATCGAGGCGGAAGAAACTGCTTGATTGTTAAGTTGCTGAGCTACAACATCCGCTTCGGCGGTCGCGGAAGGGAACGGGAACTGGCCGCGGTAATTCGCGCCGTCACGCCGGACCTGGTCGTCTTTCAGGAAGCAATCGATCCGCAAGTTATCCAACAGCTCGCCGCCGCGACTGACTTGCCGTTTTGGGCGGCGCGTCGCGAACACTCCATCGGCTATATCAGTCGCCTGCAACCGAGCCACCATGAATGGCACTACCCCGCCGGCGCGAAACATTCATTCCTTGAGATTGTCTTGCCGGGTTCGGAAGAGCGAATCTTCGGACTTCATTTGAGTTCGACGTTTTCCAAATGGAGCGAGCGTCGCCGGGTACGCGAGATTCGCGCGCTGCTGAAGAGTATTGAAAAACACCAGCAGGGATTTCATGTTCTGGTCGGAGACTTCAACACGCTCGCGCCCGGTGAGATTCTCGATGTGCGGCGCATGCCTGCCTGGATTCGCGGACTGGTTTGGTTAAGCGGCCGTGACATCCAACGCGAAACCATTCAACTAATGAAAGACTCGGGTTATGCGGATGGCTACCGGCAGCTGCACCCGTCAGTCAAGGGGTACACGTTTCCCGTTTGGGATCCGCACCTCCGATTGGATTACGTCTTTCTGCCCATTACTTTTGCCGAGCGGCTGGTCCAGTCGGAAGTGATCGCCGCGCCTGCCATCGTCGCCACAGCTTCCGATCATTTACCGCTGCTCAGTGAACTCGACTTCCGTTGATCACGATCCTCTTCATAGCGCGGCAGGCCTTCGACGAGGTAGTCGAAGGCGAGCCAGAAACTCCAGCTGTGATGATAGAACGCTACGGGGAAAACTAACGCGATTATGAATAGCCCGGCGAGTACTGTTTCATAGTTTGAGCCAATCACCGTCAGCCAGACGAGACACACCAACAGGATCACAAACTCGGTCGCCATCACGTTTCCCAGAATGGCGCCCACAAAAAAGCCTTCTTCGCGCTTGAAGAGTGAACGGCAATTGGGACAGTGGTGGCGGATGCGGAAAAGGCCGCGCGCGATTGACGCCTGGCCGCAA
>JAVEEA010000122.1 GCA_030840675.1 Pyrinomonadaceae bacterium | reverse complement strand
GATTTCATAAACGCCGGGCGCGATCTCTTTGGCCAGCTGGCGTTGCTGCCAAACTCCGGGTGGCTCAAAGACGAGGATACGAACATCGGCGAGTCCGCGCAGCGGTTGTTTAGTTACCGCGTCGGTGAGCTTGAAGCGCAACGGCGCCGCCTCGTTTGCCTTAAACCGCTGGTCATTGAAAAGCGGCTCAACGGCGACCGACACAGTCGCACGCTCGGCTTCGCCGTCGGGCGATGGACCAACGTCCAACTGGAAGCACTGCGCCACCCGCGGCTGGTCCAGGAGGAACGGCACATCGTAACTCCCACTCGCGCGCAGCTTGATCGGCGTCGAATAAGTTCCCGGGACAACTTCCGAAAGGCTCCGGTCGAGCACCAGCAAAGCACGCGGGCGCCGTTTGTAATTGCTGAGCGTACCCATGGGCGCCATCATCCCCTCGACGTAGTAGTAGATCATCTGGTCGGGATTGTTGGCGATCATCACCGCGTTGCCTTCGGGCGTGGGCGCGATCATGTCTGCCACTCCAATCTCTTCGGGAAGTGTGCTGGGCGCCGCCTGCCCTCCCTGCACATCGACCGGGGCGGGCGCGGTTTTGCTGAAGTCAACCAACTCGATCAACGAAAACTTTTCCGAAGCGAGCGAGTGAATGTACGCATAGCGTTGCGTGAAAACTACCTGGTCCGGTTCTTTCACGACACTTGCGCTGCCGACGATCTTGTTCGTTGCCGCGTCCAGAATCGAAACCTTACCGGCCAGTTGATTGACCAGAAAACCAAAGCGGCCGCCCGGTGCAAATCGCAGCGCGACACTCCCCTGCTCAACCGGAACTGACGCGACCACGCGTTGCTTCGCCGGATCAATCACCGAGACCGCGTTGCCATTGACCGAGGCCACGTACATGAGTCGACTGGCCGTGCTGTAAGCGATCGCGACCGGCGCGGCGGCGACCTTCACGTCCGCCAGCTTCGTCAATTTGCGGGTGTCGATAATGGAAACTGTGTTCGACTTGCTGTTGGTTACATAAGCCAGACGGCCATCGGGGACAAGAGCGATATTGTGCAAACCCTCGCCGACGCTGACAGTATCGACGAGCATATTTGTCGCCGCGTCAACGACGGCGACGAACGATGAGTCGTCTAGTCCAACCCAAACGCGCGTGCCTTCGGAGTCGAAAGACAGTCGCCGAGGTTTAGTTCCTTCCTTGAGTTGAATTGTCTTACTGATCTTGCGCGTGGTGGTATCAATGACGGCCACGGCTGCTTGTTCAGGCAACGTGAGATAGAGAAACTCACTGTTTGGAGAAAGCGTCCAGTCCGCCCCTGGTCCAGGCAGTACGATCAGACTCTCGAGCTTGGTGCGACTGAAAGAAATCTGCGGGTTGATCAGCGAGACTGTGTTGTCGTGGTTGATAGTCAGGATCAGGTAGCTGTTGAGATCAATCTCCGGACGCGCACTCAGCAAGCCGCCCATGAACGATCCGATCTTGTCTTTGCATTCGGCCTCATTGGGCACGCGGCCCGCGACGCGCGCACTCATCCAGGCGTTTGGATGCAAGCCGGTTAGCGGTTGGCCCGTGCGGACATCCGTCAGCTTGAAAGTGGCGACGGCGTTTGTGCCCGCAAGCAAAGCCACCGTCTGATCGGGAGTCGGGCGCACGGAAAAATCGATCGCGATACCTTCCTTTTCGAAACGCTGCGAGACAACCGCGGGTGCTTTCGCGACTTCCCGTTTCGCTGGAGTTTTAGTTTTTACTGGCCCACCGATCTGGGCCGTCGCCGCGAGCGGCAGCGCGACTAGCATTACGCACAGCGACGGAATTAACGAGTAGCAGACGGTGCCGCTACTCGGGTTTAGTTTTGGCATATCAGGACTTCAGACGTTGCTCGTGATGTCGGCCGACGGGTCGCGGCATTATATGGTCACACATTCTCAAGCGTCCAGCTTTTCAAAATGCGCTGTGTCTCCGTGTGGAAATACTAAACCACCGCGGAGACACAGACCGCTGAGTCGAACCAGAGATGGCTCGGCCATTTTCAGGGCTGAGGCTTAAGCGTCTCGATACAAGCGAGACAGTCGATTCCTCTTCTGGGCGAGACGCGCAGAATCCCCCACAGCCCCCCTGCCGAGAAGTTGTAACTATCCTGCGTGCGATACAAATAGTCTCCCGGAAGCTGCAGCAGTCCTCCCGCCGTCGTCAGGATGTTCTCGTGACGCGTTGGTCCAAGGCCGCTGTAGGAGCCGACGTTGAAGGTAAACGTATTGCTGCCCTGCACGGTCGAGTCGTTGGTCCACGGTTCGAATTGCCAGTGATGTCCGAAGACGGTGAAGCCATGCTGGCGTGGATGTCCCGCCGGATGGACCACGCGGAAACGTACCGGCGTTCCCGCCGTCGTCTCAAACACCGGCGTGGCCGGGTCGCCGCACGGGCCGCCGCAACCCGGGTTGGGATCGATGGAACTCAGCACATTAGAAAAGTCGAGATCGTTCAGTTCCGTCTCCGGCGTGTCCACGTTCTTATCCAGCCGCAACCAAAACGGCTCGGTGCGATAATTGAACGCCTTCAGACCCGTATCTTCAGAGTCGTCGGTGTCGCTGATGTTGCGGATGGGCTGCGGCACTGGCGGCGGAAAACGCGAATCGCGCCAGGGTGGTCGAAACTGCAAACTCAAATCGTCCTGGTAGTGCACCACGAATTCGCGAAATATCGTCGCGCCGTTCCGGTCGAGCACGTCCGCAGTAGCGCGCGTCTTGTCGTCATAAGTCCAGGTCGACGCTTCCGGTTCAATGACGAGCGAACCGATGGCGCCGTGTGAACTGTGTTTGATGACGTCGGCCATGTCACGCAACCCGGTCGCGCCAAACTCGATCGGCAACTGCGCCGGCAGCCCGTTGCTGCCCAGGCGATCGTTACCGGCGTACCAGGTATAGGTGATCGATTCGCCTGGGCCAACCGTCGAATCGAGGTTGTAACCCACGTCGGCGCCGTCGTTCGTGCGGGTATCAACCGCCACCAGCTGCGGGTGCAGCCCGACGCGATTCGAGCTGCGCACCTGGTTAAAATTGAACCGGTTCACAATCATCGGTACTTCGTTCCAGCTATCATGTTCGGGAAGTTCCTGCGGCAGTTGGTTGAACAAAGTGACTTTCAAACACTCGCCGGCCGCGCCCCTGAGGATTAGCGGCTCCGGTTTCTTGTCTCCGGCTTTCAACGCGTCGACATCCTCTTTGTCGACGAACATGATTGCGTCCTGATCCTGAATCACGCGCCGGAAATGATCGTTGTAGATCAGCGCGCCTTCCGGCAAAAGGTCGCGCGCGAGCAGCGCAAAGACCGTGTAAGGTCGCAGCGGCGCGTCGGCGGGACAGACACTATTGAAAAAGATATTTTTCCCAAGCACCTCGCCCGAACTGTTATTTGGCAACGGCGCCAGTCCGCCGTTGCCAGACCTCTGCGCACCTTCGCGCTGGGAACTGTACTGCTGCTGGATTCCCTGATAGACGCGCATGATGCCCCATTGACCGTCCCACAGATTGTCCGTGGCCGCCGACGAGTAAAGCAGGTCAGTAAAACGGCGCGCGAGTTTGTTATCGAAGCGCGGTTGTGGGCCAACTTCAAACTCGAAGTGCTCCGAGATGCCAATCTGTTGCCCGTTGCGGAAACCCGAGTTGCGGACCGATGGCTCAAACAACCACTTCAATCCGTGAATATTGAAAACGTGCTGTTCCTCCTGTGCGCCCTGAATTAAACGTACGATTGCGCGATCGCCTTCGTAAGCTTGCAGCAGCGGCGTCGCGGGATCGCCGTGAACGCGTGAGTCAAATACTTTCGCCAGATCGCCGGGGTCGCCCGGCTTTTGTGCAAACTCACCGCTGGCACTTTTTTCGCCGATGCGCAGCGGAATCGGCTCGTTGCGATAGTTGATCAGCTGCGTACCCGGATCAGCGGAGGAGATCGATTCCGGATGCGGTTCCGCGGTGGGTTCAATCGCGATCGGAAGATCGGCCTCCTTGCGCCCCGGCGGGTTCACGGGCTCGAGGTCGGCGGTGTAGACAATCGCGAAGTCGGCGAAGGCAAGATTAAACTCGCGAAACGGCGGCTGCTCTTCCGCGGATGGAATGATGTTGGCCGCGAAAGAGGTTGGACCACCGTCGGGCCGGCCGCCGAGCGCCGTGCCGTCCAGCTTTTGCCATTCGGATTTGCGCGGCTCGACCACGAGCGCCGCGTAAAGTCCGTGATGCTGATGTGAACTCGGTCCGAAGTGATCGTGTGTGAACACGGTGCGAATAGTGCGGTCATGGCCGGAATTGTTCACGAGTGGATCGGCCCACCAGCGTTGAATAGTAGTTTGCGCGCCGACGAATTCGCCGCGTTCGCCCGTACCGAAAACCGGATGCGGTTGCGCGACCGGGCAATTCGGATCGGTAAACGGTCCCGGCGGACCTGGTAACGGCGGGCAGCCGTTTCCTTTGCGAATCGCGGCGATGCGCTCTCTCACGTCATCGGGTGAAAACGCCCCGTCCTCGTAATTCCAACCGTTGCCGGCGCCGTCAGACGACGTTACGTCAAACTTCACCAGATGAATGTGCTGGCCGATGATGTCGGTCGGCGTGAAAATTTGGAAGTCATCAAGATTGAGATTGCCTGGAATCAGGTTGGTCGCCGCGAAGCTAATGCACTCGGTGGAATTCGCGCGGAAGAAAAGCGGCTCAGGGTTGGGCGGCTTTTGGTTCGTGTCCTTAGCATCCTGCTCGAGCATGGCGATGCGTGCCTGCCGGTCGTGCCACTTGAAGTTGTTAATGCCCATGTCAAACTGGATGTAGGCCGCACGGTAGTTGCGCACGAAAGTTCCCTTCGGACAGGGATTGGCAAAGGGCGCACCCGCGATCGGCGCGAGTCCGTTCACGAGGAACAAAGCTTTTTCATCAGTAGTGCCGTCGGGATAAGAAGTTTGGTAACCGCGTGCCTGCCAGCCATACCGCGTTTCAAACGGAACACTCGGAAAGAGTGTGCCCTGATGGAAACTCATCGCGGTAGTTTCCGCGGGTTCGCCCAGCGGCGCGAGTGGTCGCCACTTCACCACGGTTAACTTGCGCGCGAACGCCAGCAGAATGGATTCGTCGTGTAACGGATGGCCCGGAGGAAACGGATTCGGGTCGTTATTGGTATTGAGCACGCGCTCCGCAACCGGATCGGCCAGCAGTTGCGGGTCGATCGCTTCCTTACCGTCGATCTTCTTCGCGTCAAGAATAATGTGACGCTGTAGACCGCCGTCCCAGTCCATGTCATACGGCGGCTGCGGCGGACGGTGGCCCGCTTCGCCGGCGATGTAAAACGGATATCCTTTGAACTCAGCAGTCGGCATCACCGGCAGCGGCTTGCCGGGAATGGGAACAATCGCAGGGTTCGGCACTCCGCCTGCAATCTCGGCGTCAGGAAGGTTGCGTTCCGGGCGACCGTTTTCAAAGACATCGTGATTGCGCCAGAGTTCCCACATGCCCTGCGCGAAGTGCGGGTAAAGGTGGCAGTGAAAAATCGCGTCGCCGGGATTGATGTTGCGATTGCCGCTGCCGCCGTAATTGATTTCGTAAGTGAACGCGGCGCCAGGCGAGATCGTTTGCGAGTCGAGGTAAGTTGAATCCTGGTCGCGCGGACTCTGCAACCATTGATGCGCATGCAGGTGAAAAACGTGGGTCTCCTTCGGTCCCACGTGCACGTTGCGGAAACGCACCGCGTCATTCAGGTAAGAGTGATGCACGTTGGAAGGATCATCAGGGAACAGCGCCTCTACCGCGACGCCGCTTTGTGGATCTTTGCGAACGATGACCGCCGGGTCGCCCTGGACGTGCGACTCCAGAAAAAACTCTTCAAACTTGCATTCGTTACATTTAGCCGCCGGCCCTACCTGCGAACGGTTCGCAATCAACCGTGCTCCTAAAGAATCCGAACCGTAGTTAATCGCAAACCCGTCCCGCACGCCGTGAAAGATATCGGCATTGAGTGCGTCAAAGGCCTGCACGGCTTTGATCTCGTCATGAAAGATGACAGTGAACTCGCGGAAAGGTTGCCCACAGGTGCTTGATGGCGGCGCCAGTGTACAGTCTTCCTGAAGCGTGCCCGAGGGGTCGGTGATAATGGCGTTGAGGTCTGTGTAGATAATTTCATTGCCCTTAAGCATGTTGAGAACGGGCAAGTCGTGGTCCGGATGTGAGGCGGGAAACACTGCTTCGTAATTGATCTTGAGAAAACGCGTCGGCGTCGGCACAGTCGCCGCGTCGAGCTGTGCCGCGGTTACTTGCGAGCGGTACCACTTCGAGCCCTTCGGTTCGACGTTCACGGAACCGAAGAGTCCCAGGCCAACCTGTCCGCCGTCACCTTCGCCACCCGCCGCCGCCCCCATTGAATTGAGGATGTACTGGCCCTGCTTCGCTGCATACCAGGTGTACGTGGTGGAATCGCCAGGCTTGACCAGCGACGAGCCGTTGTTCCCAACATTCGCGCCGTCGTCGAGATCGATGCTGCGCACGTAGTCGAGGCCGTTGACGTGCATCGACGCGTTGCGCGTATAGGTCGAATCGTTTTCGATCCGCGGGTCGTTGAGACGGTTTGTGAAGTTGACCTGGAGGCAGTCGCCCTCATTGACACGCAACACGATCGGGCGCGGACGCTTGCCTTCTTTGAGTTGATACTGACCAGCGGAATTTTGCACCACGTCACGAGCGAGTGCATACATCATGCCCGCCGGATTAAACGCGCCAAAGCGATTGTAAAAAATCACCTGATCGATGGCGACCACGTTTGCGATTGTCACGCCATTACAGCCCGGGATTTTTTCCTGCATTGTCGCCGGTGCGGTCACCGCGGCAGGTGCGGACGTGG
>JAVEEA010000102.1 GCA_030840675.1 Pyrinomonadaceae bacterium | reverse complement strand
GGTTCTGACAAGGGACCACCTGCTTACGCAGGCGGTTCTGACAGGCACAGCTTTGGTCACTCGCTGTCCCCGGCGCTCGGGCCTGCCGCTGCAATGGCAGTCTTGTAAGCTTGGGCCAGTCCCTTCTTCGCTTCCTCGTGCGCGGCGTAAATATCCGGCCGCGTCAAAACTTCGCGATACTGCGACAAAGCTTCTTCACGTTTGCCGGCCAGATCGAAAGCGCGAGCAGCGTACAGGTGCGCCATGGTTACTAACGCCGGTTCGGCGTGCTCCACCCTGGTCGCCGCGAGAAACTCCTTAGCGGCTCGGTCTCCCTCGCCAGCCGTCAGCAACACCTCGCCGTACTTGAAGTGGACCAAATCGAGCGCGCGCGAAACTGTGTCGCGCACCGAGCGGTCATGCAAGAGATCGTCAAACATCGCAAACGCTTCACGCTCGGCTTTGACTGCCGCCTCAGCATGTTTATTCGCGCGTTCGACCTCAGCCTGGGAGACCAGAGCGTCGGCAGCTTCGAGTCGGAAGAGATAGTTGCGCGGATACTTCGCGCTGAGTTCGCGCGCGTGTGCGAGCGCATCCGGATAACGCTTCTCGCGCGTGTAGAGCACGATCAGGAGTGTCTTCGCGTCGTCGCGCGACCAGGTGCCGTCGCGCGCCACGCCTTCGAGCAGCGCCAGGCCGCGCTTCTTCGAGCCACGAAAACCGGTTACTCCCGCCACCACCTTGATCGGCAGCGGCAGCGAACCGACCACGTATTCGTAAAGCCCAACGGTGATGCCGGCGTCGATGAATTTCGGATCGAGCTTTAGCACTTCCCGGTGCTTATCAACCGCATCGTCACCATCCTTCAACGCGGCAAAGTGGCGGCGTTCGACCGCTTCTTCAAACGAGGCTTTCAGTCCCTGGATCGCCGCCAGCCAATCGAGCGCTTCAATGTCTTTCGGATTTTGCCTCAGGCGCAACTCGGCGAGGCGCTTGGCTTCACGAGTCAGGTTGCGAAACTCGCCGATGATTTTCGGGTCGACCTTATCGTCACCGCTCGCATAAAAACTCTCCGAACTGTAAAGCGAAGACTGCAAACGCCGCGACTCGTAAAGCGTTTTGATCCAAAGTCGCGCGGCGAGCAACTGCGGTCCCGCGGGATGACTGGGGTAGAGGCGCACAATCTCCTTGAAATCCCGGAGCGCCGTGTCGTAGTCGAGATTGTAGAGTGACTGAAGGCCGCCACGTCTGAGCGAGTCGAGCTGCGCGCGTTCGGCTTCAGTCATCGTCGCCGCCGCGGTCGCTTGCAGCGGTTGCGTTGTCTGCGCAAACAGGTTCGTGGAACCAAAGATTACCAAAGCGATCAGAAACGAATTTAAGTGCTTCACCAGATCTGCCTCCCAAAAAATCAAACTAAGAAAATGCCTCGAGATACTTCACTCCCGCACCAGTGTTGAATAGCACCACGCGGTCCGTTGGTCCAACTTCACCGGCAGCCTGCAATTGTTTCAGCGCCGGCAAACAGGCGGCGCCTTCGGGAGCGCAAAATATTCCTTCCGCGGCGCCCACTTCGCGCGTGGCGGCAAGCAACTCCTCGTCCGTCACGGCGAGCGCGGTACCGCCCGAGGCGCGTATCGCATCAAGGATCAAAAAGTCGCCAATCGCTTTCGGAACGCGGAGTCCTGATGCGACTGTCTCCGCGTTGGCAAACTCCGCCGCAAACCTTTCACCTGCCTTGAACGCAGTTACGATCGGCGCGCAAGCGCTGGCCTGCACGGTCACCATCCGCGGACGCTTTGCTCCGATCCAACCCAGCTGTTCCATTTCGTCAAACGCTTTCCACATGCCAATCAATCCGGTGCCGCCGCCCGTCGGATAAATGATCACGTCCGGTAGTTTCCAGTCAAACTGCTCGGCGAGTTCGTAGCCGAGCGTCTTCTTGCCCTCGACCCGATAGGGTTCCTTCAAAGTAGAAACGTCAAACCAACCTTCCGCTTCCTTGCGTCGCGCGACTTCCGCGCCGCAGTCAGTTATTAACCCCGGCAGCAACGTCACCCGCGCGCCGGTCTGCTCACACTCGACAATGTTGGCGCGCGGCGTATCGTCGGGCATAAAGATAAAACACTCGATGCCGGCGCGGGCCGCGTAAGCCGCGAGGGCACCGGCGGCGTTTCCCGCGGAAGGCACCGCGAGTTTGCGCGCGCCGAGTTCCTTTGCCATCGACACCGCCGCCGACATGCCGCGAGCTTTGAAGCTCTGCGTGGGATTCTGCGATTCGTCTTTGATGTAGAGTCGATCGATTCCAAGTTTTTTTCCTAGTCTCTCGGCGTGTAACAGCGGCGTCCAGCCTTCACCCAGCGACACGATGTTCGCGTCGTCGTCGACGGGCAACACTTCACGATAACGCCAAAGATCCGCACGCCGTCCGACCAATGATTCTCTGGTCAACGTCCGCGCCGCCTGGTCCAGATCGTAACGAACCAGCAGCGGCTTGCCGCATTCACGGCATAGGTTGAGCAACCGTCGTGCCTCGTGTTCCAGATGACAGGCGGCGCATTCGAGGTGAGTAACGTTCATTGTTTGGGCCTTTCAGCTGAATTTTTTTCTTCGTCAGAGTTTTGTCTTGTCGAGAGATTGCCGTCCCTTGTTGCACTTGGAGTAATCATCCTGCACCTACGTAGATTACCGCAAAGGCGCTGGAGCGACAGCGGCGAGATACAGTGGCGAGTTACGATCTGTGACCTCGCGGCTGTGTCAGTGACAAACCGCGGGCAAACACAGTATCTTGTCAGCCATCACAGAACGCTCGTCAAGTTAGTTATTTAAGAAGGGAAACTATGCCAAACCGAACCGCCGCGATCCAAACCAACAAAGGCACCATCAAGGTCGAACTGCTCGAATCCGATGCCCCTAAGACCACCGAAAATTTCATTACGCTCGCTGAAAAAGGTTACTACGACGGCGTCATCTTTCATCGCGTGATCAAGGGCTTCATGATCCAGGGCGGCGATCCAACCGGGACCGGACGCGGCGGCGAGTCGGCCTGGGGCGGGCGTTTCAACGACGAGATCGATAGCTCCTCGCCTGTCTATCAGCGGGGTTACAAGAAAGGCACTGTGGCCATGGCCAACGCTGGTCCAAACACCAACGGCTCGCAGTTTTTCATCATGCATGCCGACTATCCACTGCCGCCCAGCTACACGATCTTTGGTACGGTCATCGACGGTCTGGACGTAGTGGACTCGATTGCCACCAGCGACACAGACCGCAGCGATAAGCCGCTCGCGGAAGTGAAGATGGAGAAGGTGACGATCGAAGCGTAAGCAGCGCAAACTCAGAACGGGAGCGGTAACGACCGGATAACGTTTGGTCTCGATGAAGTTTTCGGCAGCAACCAATACCCTGACCCTATTGCTCCCGGTTCGTTATTGAGTTCCCGCGAATCGCGGCCAGGACAAAACTTTTCGCGGCGCCAACCGAATCTTCCAAAGTCATTCCGTTTCCCAGGCCAGCAGCGATCGCGGCTGACAACATACAGCCTGAGCCGTGCAGGTTCGCGCCGCGGATTCGCGGCTCGCGAAAGACAGTAACCTTTCCTTCAGTGTCGAGCACATCAACCGCTCCCCCTGGGAGCGCGGGCACCCTGCCCGCATTCTCGTTTCCCCCTGGGAGCGCGGGCACCCTGCCCACATTCTCGTTTCCTCCTGGGAGCGCGGGCACCCTGCCCGCATTCTCGTTTCCACCTGGGAGCGCGGGCATCCTGCCCACATTCTCGTTTTCCCCTGGGAGCGCGGGCATCCTGCCCACATTCTCGTTTCCCCC
>JAVEEA010000089.1 GCA_030840675.1 Pyrinomonadaceae bacterium | reverse complement strand
CTCTACCGGACCACGGCCCCGAGTTGGGGTTCAAGCATTTCAACCAAGCGTCGTACGTCGAGGTCATCTTCCTTCCGCAGCAGAGACTGTTCGCGGAGTTCGTCCCAATCCGAAGGCGGCACCCGATGAAAGGCTTCGACCACTTTTGGGTCAAACTGTCTCCCCGACCACGCATCTAGTTCCTCAGCCGCTGCTTCGTACGGTTTACCCTGGCGATACACACGGTCGCTCGTAATGGCGTCGAAGGCGTCGGCCACCGAGAATATGCGCGCGCAGATATCAATGTCTTCGCCGCTCAGGCCGATCGGATAGCCTGAACCGTCCCACTTCTCGTGATGCTGCGCCACCACGCGAGCTGCTCCCTCCAGAAAGTGAATGCCGCGTAAAATCTGTTGCCCATGCAGCGGATGTTGGCGCATCAGCACCCATTCCTCCGGACTCAACTTCGCCGGCTTGCGCAGGATCAAATCAGGCACACCGATCTTGCCGATATCATGCAGCAACGAACCAAATTCGAGCGCCTTGATGTGCCGTCCCTCCAGACCATAGGCACGACCGAGCCGCATGCTGTAACTAACCACGCGTTCGGAATGCCCGTGCGTTTCCAGGTCTCTGGTTTCCAGCGCCGCAGTCAGCGCTTTCAGTGTTGAACGATAGGCGTCTTCCAGTGAGTTCAAAGCTTGATCGAGTTCGATGGTCCGTTGTTCGACCAGCTCCTCGAGGTGATCTTCGTAGCGCTGTTTGGCAACAATCAGATCCTGATGTTCCAACGCGCGTGAGACCACCGCTTCCACCTGACGTAGATCAAATGGCTTCATGACGTAGTCGAACGCACCGAGGCGCAACGCATCGATGGCGCTTTCAACCGTCTGCATGCCGCTGATCATCACTACCACACTGTTGGGCCAATGCTCCCGCACATGCGGAATCATGTCCAGCCCGCTCATGCCGGGCATGGTAATGTCGCTGATAACGAGTTCGTAATCATTCGCGGCCAGCAGTCCCAGCGCAGCCTCGGCGGAACCAGCCGTGGTGCAGTCATAACTGTCTTCAAAGAGATCGGCCAGGATAGACGTAATCTCCGCTTCGTCGTCAACGATAAGAACCCGTGGTCGCAGGTCACCTGACATTCTTTCGACTCCTGATTGCCGGGAAATTAGCGGTGTGTCACCGCAAAGAAAAAACCCTGGAGGCTTGGTGAGGGGCTCGAGGCGGTTACTGCTTTGTTCCGCCCTCAGGGAACGACTGAGATTCTACAGATTTTGGCCGATTGTGGCAAACATGTTTTTACATACGAAGAAAGAGCCGTTTTACTGAGGTTTTCGGGAGAAGCTGAGAAGTAAGGTCCCGGTCACGCGCTCTCCGAGGTACCGAAGAGCGCGTAATGGGGTGAACCAGAAGAAGATCAATAGCGGGCGCCGCGACGACGTTTACGGATTCCGTAGGTGTAAACAGCGGCACCGCCGCCGCCGGCAAGCGCGCCAATAGCCGCACCTTTTTTGCCACCCGCGAGCCCGCCAATCAGTGCTCCGGCGCCAATGCCTCCGGCGGTGGTCAACTTATCGCGATGCTTTTGCCAGAAGCTTCGGCCGTGTCTGTGGCCATCGCCAACACAGGCATAATGCGTATGGGTGTAGTTTCCGTGGCTATGTCGAATCTTTCCGCAGGTGCGGGCCGAAGCCGGCACGGACAACAAAGCCGTGAACGTTAATACCATCAGGATTGAAAGTATTTTTCTCATTAGATGAAGTCTTTCTCGACGTTGGCGTCGCTGGCGGGAGATGGTTTCTAGTGGAGGGCTGCAACGTCGATTCTAAGTGCGTGAACGCACTTTGTCGAGCAGCAAGAGTTTTGCGGGGAGCACTCGCGCGCGCGAAAAACTACACAAACAGTATCGGATGTGGTGCCGGAGGTCGGACTCGAACCGACATGAGTTTGACCTCGCCAGATTTTGAGTCTGGTGCGTATACCAATTTCGCCACTCCGGCAGCGGGTACGAGGGGGAAGATAATAAGGCGAGTGGTCGCTGAACCGCAACTGTCGAGTAGTTTGGAGTGCGGCGGCCGGTCGCCGCTTTTGCCGCGCCGCCTTTGACTGCCCCAGGTCATCACCCGCGACAAGCTGCAGCGGAATCACGCCGCTCGCTGGCCCACTCACTGCGAAGCTCTACGCTTGCCTATTCCCCGCTTGCCTCATATTCTCCAATTTCAGATTTGCAAGACGGAAGCGAGGTTCAGCAACCGAAACTCATGGATGAATTTCAAAAGCTTGGCGCCCTGGTGGAAAGCCGCTGGAAAGCTGAGAACTACAACGAAGAGGTTTTCCCGGAACTGGCCGCGACCGCGCTCGCGGAGGCCGACTTACCGGCGCACGTTGATCCCTGGGAGATCATTCGTTGGGTACACAACGCCGCTTCACTTCCCGAACAGCATGATATTGAGGGCCGCTTCGGCAACCCACCAGTCACACTTTTCTCCGGCTCCAGATTTTATATTGACGTTTATTACTGGCTTGACGGCACCACCAGCATTCATCAACACGCGTTCACGGGCGCCTTTCAGGTCCTGCTGGGATCGAGCATTCATAGTCGCTATTCATTTCGCGAGGCGAGAGTCATCAATGAACACTTCTCGACCGGCGATTTAACCCTGGAAGAAGTCCAGTTGCTGCAGTTCAAGGACATCCGGCCAATTCGGCCCGGCAGAAATTTTATTCACTCTCTGTTTCACCTCGATCGACCCTCGGCGACGATAACTATCAGAACCGAACACACGCCTTCTGCCGCCTTGCAGTACGACTATCGCAAACCCTTTTTCGCTTTAAATCCTTTCTTCAAAAATTCCGCCCTGATCAAGAAGCTACAGACAATTTCCCTGCTCCTGGGGATGAAGCATAAACAGGCGGACCAGATGATTGGCGACCTGGTTAGCAATTCAGACTTCCACACCGCGTACTTCGTCCTGGCGGAAACTTTTCAACAGTTGCAGAACAGCGAGATGGATGCGTTGTTTGGTTTATCACTCGGCAAGGACCGCTTCAAGACAATCCTCGCTCGTGCAAAGACTACTCATGGCGAACTCGCCGACCTGGTGTTGCCTGTTTTGGAAGAGCAGGAACGGCAAATGAGCATCATCCAGCGACGCGGTACTATCACGAGCGAAGGGCATCGTTTCTTCCTGGCGTTGCTCTTGAACGTACCTAGTCGCGGCAAGATTTTGGAGTTGGTAAAGCAACGCTATCCGGAACAAGACGCGGTGGAGACCGTGCTGGATTGGGTTGAAGAGCTCGCACGCACGCGAGTGTTGGGGTCGCAGGAAACGAACGCGTTGGGAATGCCGGAGTTCGACGACTCCTACGTATTCGTGCTTGAGTGTTTGCTCCAGGGACTGAGCGAGGCGGAAATTGTTCAGGCCGCGCAGGCCCAGTACCCGG
>JAVEEA010000074.1 GCA_030840675.1 Pyrinomonadaceae bacterium | reverse complement strand
GGTTGACGGCGTCTCGTTTGAAATCTTTCGCGGCGAAACTCTGGGACTGGTGGGCGAGTCGGGCTGTGGCAAGTCCACTGTCGGCCGTTGCTTGTTGCGCTTGATCGAGCCCACTGCCGGTGAGATTGAGTTTGATGGACGCGACGTGCTGGCGCTCGGCAAGGCTGAAATGCGCGAACTGCGACGGGAAATGCAGATTGTGTTTCAGGATCCTTATGCTTCGCTCAACCCGCGCATGAAAGTTGGCGACATTGTTGGCGAGCCGCTTGTCATCCACAAAGTGGGGACTAAGCAAGAACGTCGAGATCGCGTCGCTGAGTTGCTGAAAAAAGTTGGTCTCGATCCGGACTACCGGAATCGCTACAGTCATGAATTTTCCGGCGGTCAGCGACAACGCATCGGCGTGGCGCGCACGCTCGCGCTCAATCCGAAACTGATCGTCGCCGACGAACCCGTCTCGGCGCTCGACGTCTCCGTCCAGGCACAGGTAGTCAATCTGTTGCAGGATCTGCAGCAGGAGTTTGGCCTCGCGTATCTCTTCATCTCTCACGGTCTCGCTGTTGTCGAACACATCTCGACGCGCGTGGCCGTTATGTACCTGGGACGCATCGTGGAGGTGGCGACTGCCGCCGACCTTTACGCGTTGCCGCTACATCCCTACACCAAGGCGTTGCTCTCAGCGATCCCGATACCGGACCCCAAACAAAAACGCGAACGTATCGTCTTACAAGGCGACGTGCCGACGCCGATCAACCCGCCATCGGGTTGTCGCTTTCGCACTCGCTGTCCGATTGCTATTGACGAGTGTGCAGGAATTGATCCAGAGTTGCGCGAAGTTATGCCGGGTCATACGGTGGCTTGTATTCGCGTACCGGGTTGGGCCGAGGCGCCGGCCGTGGAAAGTGTGTAGCTCAGTCGCCGCGATCAGAAACTGCTTTACGTTCCCTGAAACTAGATTCGTAGTCTGTGCGTATCAGTCCGCACGCGAATGGCCCCGCGCATTCGTACTCGACATGTCAGCGCAGGACGGAACAGTTGTCTCCCCGTCCTCTAACAACAACGGAGGATAAATAACGTGAGTGATCCCAATAGCCAGTTTCAAGCGCCCCCCCCGCCTATCATCGGCACTGAAACTCCCGCAGGTCCGACCATGAGCACACCCGAGACGTTAACGGGGATCTTCTTTGAACCCGGACGTGTCTTTGAAGCCTTGCGCGTGCGGCCGCGATTTCTGGTGGCCGCGGTCGTGATGCTGGTGCTGACGCTGAGTGTGACCGCGGTGCTTTTCATGCGTGTAGACATGGGCGAGTTTATCCGGCAGAAAATGGAACGATCGCCGCGCGCCGCGCAACAAACTCCGGAGCAGCGAGAAATGGGCGTGAAGTTTGCCAAGATCATCGGTGCGGTGGCCGTGCCGCTCAGCGTGCCGATTACCCTGGCAGCTGGCGCGGCGCTTTACCTGCTGGGCGTGATGGCGTTTGGTGGCTCGATTAGCTACAAAGGCTCGCTTGCCGTTTGGGCGTATTCATCATTACCGCCAGCGGTGCTCGGTACCGTGGTTGCCATCTGCGTGCTATTCCTGAAGACGGCCGACTCAGTCGATCCCGAACACTTGTTATTCACTAACCCGGGAGCGTTCATGGGCGAAGGCAGCTCGCCAATTCTTACCGCGATCCTGACACAGTTTGACTTGCTGAAATTCTATGGTCTATTTCTGGCCGCGTTGGGACTGCGGAAAGTTGCGCGCATGTCGTCGGGTTCGGCGTGGGGAGTGGTGATTAGTTTCTGGATTATCGGGATCGTGTTGCGGGTTGCGTCAGCGGCGTTGTTTGGTAGTTAACCCGTCGCCATAAGGTTCGCTAACGAGTCCGGCCCTTCAGAGCAACTTCTGAAGGGCCGGACTGTTTGCGATCTATTCGTACCGCAGCGACTCAATCGGATCGAGCCGAGCTGCTTTCCAGGCGGGCCAGAGGCCGAAGATCAAACCGATACCGACGCTGGCAACGAAGCCGCCGACCGGGGCCCACAGCGGTACGTAGGACGGCAACAGCAGACGCAGCAGCAGGGTCAACAGCCAGCCAATTGAAAGTCCGACTACGCCACCCAGCCCGGTGAGCGTCGCGGCCTCAATCAGAAACTGCCACATGATGTCGCTGCGGCGGGCGCCAATTGCTTTGCGTACGCCGATCTCGCGAGTACGTTCGGTAACGGAAACCAGCATGATGTTCATCACGCCGATGCCGCCGACCATCAGTCCCACCGAAGAAATAACCACCATCGCGATCGCCAGACCGGAAGTGATCGAACGAAAGTTGTCGAGTATGCTTTCAGCGGTTTCCAGTCCGAAATTATCAGGCGCGGCCAAAGGCACCTGCCGCCGCACGCGCAGAAGGTCGCGCACCTGGTCTTTCGCTTCATCCATGACACCCGGCTTGGCGACGGCCATGATGAATACGTCGTCGGCATTGGGCTTCAGTTTCCGCGCCACGTTGTAAGGCAGGTAGATCGCGTTATTCTGATCGTCATTGCCGCCGCCACCGAGAAACTGCTCGCGTTTCTGCAGCACGCCGACTACGCGAAATTCCTGTTGGCCAATCTTCAAGGTCTGTTCCACCGGCGAACCGAAACGGAAAAAGTCGTCCGCGACTTTTGAGCCGATCACACAAACGGTTTGATTGGAGTCGTTTTCAAACGAAGAGAAGAAGCGCCCTTCCGAGATTACCTGTGTGCCGGCTTTCTCGAAGTCCGGCAACGTGCCTTGCAGGTTCACTCCCGCGGACGTCTTGCCGCTACCTGAGACATTGATCTTCTTGCCAAAGAAATCACTGCTGACGTCGAGGAAGGGGACGGAGACTTCGATAGTCGGCAAAGTCGCAAGCGCTATCGCATCGTCGTACGTCAGTTCTTTGCGCATGCGCTCCTCGCGCGAGAGCCGGCCGATATGAATGCCCGGGTTGTACTTGCTCAGGAAGATGGAGCGCGTGCCAAAGGATTCGACCTCTTTCTTAACCGAGACATCGATGCCGCTGATGATGGAAGCGATCAACATCACGGTGATCACTCCGATGACCACGCCAAACACCGTCAAAAACGAGCGCAGCTTATTGGCCAGCAAAGTGGCAATTGCCATCTTGAGGTTTTCGTAGATGTCGTTTCGTATTAACTTCATAATGAACGCCGACCTGGATCTGGGCCGCGAGCCGAAGTATTAGTCCGCTCTGAGCGCTTCGATTGGATCGAGCCGCGCCGCTTTCCAGGCGGGAAAAACGCCGGCCATCACTCCGACTGCCATCGAGACGCCAACCGCGATCACGACTGCGCCCACTGATAAGAACGTGGGGAAGAACACCGCCGTGATCACGCGTCCAATAATCCACGCGAGCGAGACGCCTACCGCCCCGCCCAGCGCCGAAAGGGTGACGGCCTCAACCAGAAACTGTTTCAGAATATCGATCTGCCGCGCGCCGAGTGACTTCCTAATGCCGATCTCTTTCGTTCTTTCCGTAACCGAAACGAGCATGATGTTCATGATGACAATCGCGCCGACCAGCAGCGCAATACTCGGTACCGCGATCGCAACAATGAAGATGGTGCCAAAAATACGATCGCGAAGTCCGGTGATCGCGTCGGGCGTCACCATGCCGAAGTTGTCCTTTTCACCCGCGCTCAGTTTGCGGCGCGTGCGCATGAGGAAACGAGTCTCCTCGACGGCGTCATTAAACGTGTCATCAGTTTTGGACGTGGCCACAAAATACAGCGAGCGTTGGCGGATAAGTCCGCCGAAGTTATTCGCGTACGTCTTCAACGGAACTTGAATGAAGTTGTCCTGCGGTACGCCAAAGACCGTGCCTTTTACCGCCTCAACGCCAATCACGCGATACGGTAGTCCGCCGATGGTAAGCTCCTGACCCACGGGACTGCCGGCGGGAAAAAGTTTGGTGGCCACATCGGCGCCGATGTAAGCTACGCGTTGCGCCGCGTCATTTTCCGGATCGCTGATATAGCGTCCTTCAGCGACGTCGCGGTTCTCGATGTCGACGATGTTGGCCGTGGCGCCGGTAACAAAAACATCCTCGAGTACCTGACCGCCGCGCTTCACCTCCGACGGTGTGGCGCGCGCCTTCGCGCCAATCTTGCCGACGAGCGTGGCACGCTCTTTCAAATATTCGTAATCCTCCAGCGTCAGATCTTTATTGCGACGTTGCGCAGCCGCGATCGTGTCGGTGTCCTTGAAGTCCTCGAGCGGATTGAAGCGTTGCAAGGTAAACGACTTGGCGCCGATGCCCGCAATTTTCTCGTCGACATAGGTATTGAAACCCTGAATTAACGAGTAGACGACAACTACCGACATGATGCCGATGATCATGCCGAGCAGCGTCAACGCCGAGCGCAGTTTGTGCGCCCAGATAGCGGCGATTGCGAGCTTTAGGGTTTCGATGAATTTCACTGGGAGTTATTACGGCTGGCGGGCGATTAGGGTTGCACTAGCAGCTTGGTGTTCAAGTAACCTTGCCTGCCTTTGCAAAATCAAACGCACTGCAGGAAGTCGCCTGCTGACGTGCATATCGTAAAGAACCGACCAGGCCAAGCTAAAGCTTGAACTCTAAACTGCAAAATCTATTCCCAGCGCAGGGCTTCAATCGGATCGAGGCGCGCCGCTTTCCACGCCGGCCACAAGCCGAAGACTATCCCGACCGCGGCTGAAACACCAATGCCCACGCCGATGGCCCAGAGCGGAACGTACGCCGGCAGCGGTGAATATTTGTTAATCAAAAACGCCAGCAGTTCGCCAACCGCGAGCCCCGCTAGTCCACCAATCGCCGTCAGCACGACTGCTTCGATCAGAAACTGCGAGAGGATATTCATGCGCGTAGCGCCGACGGCTTTTCGTACTCCAATTTCCTTGGTCCGTTCCGTCACCGAAACCAACATGATGTTCATGACGCCGATACCGCCAATCATCAACGCGACGAAGGAGATCGCGGTAAGCACCAGGGCCGTGGCGCCGGTGAGTTGATTGTAAATATCCAGGAGCGAGTCCTGCGAAGAGATCCCGAAATCGTTCGGTGCGCCCAGCGGCACGCGCCGCCGGCGTCGCAGGATGTCAGTGATCTCGTCGATTGCGGGTTTGACGTACGCGCGAGATTGCGGACGAATGATGACGAAGAAGACAGCTTCGGGGAAGGGCCGGTCGGGGTAATACTTGTCAAAGGTGCTGATCGGAATAAAGATTGAGTTGTCGCGCGACTGGCCGAAGAAATTTCCCAGCGGCTCCATCACACCGATTACGTGAAAGGGATTTCCGTTGAGCCGGATATCTTTGTCAATCGGATCTTCGTAGGGAAAGAGCGCGTGCACTACGTCCACGCCGACGATGCAGACATTGGAGCGACTGTCCATGTCGAAGTCTTTGATGAAACGTCCATGCGCGACATATTGCGTGTGGACGAATTCGTAGTAAGGCGTGACGCCGAGGAGGACGGGCGTGTCCGATTGCTTGTCCTGGTAACGCGCGGTCACGGCAATCAAGCGATGAATGGGCGAGACGCCGGCGATCGAAGGCGCTTCGCGACGCAGGGCGTCCGCGTCGTCCATCGTCAGATCTTTCCGGTGAATCTCGTCGGGCCCCGGCGGTTTACCGAAACTGGGTTCAAACTTCGAGAGGAAGATCGTGTTCGACCCGAGCGACTCCACCTGGTCCGCGAAAGCCTTGTTGAGTCCCTGAATGATCGACACCATGAAGATGATGGTGATCACGCCGACACTCACGCCCAGGATGGTCAACGCCGAACGCAGCTTGTTGGCGCGCAAAGTGTCGAGAGCCATCAGGGCGGATTCTTTTATGTCGTCAAGTCGCATAAGACGGCAAATAGTAAACAGTGAACAGCAATCAGTGAACAGCAATCAGTGAACAGCCGCCGAACAACCCGACCGCATTAAGTATTGTCAATTGATGCGCGCTTCATTTTCTGGGAGCGCGGGCGCCCTCGCCCGCAATGAGCGCGCAACGCGAACTGCCACCTCGCACCTAGGGTGCGTGGCGGGCGAGGGCGCCCGCGCTCCCAGATCAGTAGTTTAATATGCGCTGCTCGCTGTTGCTCGTCTCTCATTCCGCGCGCAACGCTTCAATTGGATCAAGGCGCGCGGCACGCCAGGCGGGCCAGAGGCCACTAACAATTCCGACTACCGACGAGACACCAACTCCCAGGATTGCCGAGCCGACGCTCATCAACAGTGGAAAGCCGATCAACGCCGCAATCAGGTAGGCGAGGCCAAAGCCGGTCAGCACGCCGATCGCGCCGCCGATTGCCGTCACCATCACGGCTTCGATCAGAAACTGCGTCAGAATATCTTTGCGCCGCGCGCCAATCGCCTTGCGAATGCCGATCTCCTTGGTACGTTCCGTCACGGACACAAGCATGATATTCATGACCACGATGCCGCCGACCACGAGCGAGATTGCTGCCACACCAATTGTCACCAAATAGATATTGGAAGTTGCCTTGCCGTAAAGATCGAGAAACACGTCCTGCGTTTCGAGTGAAAAGCCCTCGTCATCTTCCTGACTAAAAGCGCCGCCGCGGCGGTTGCGCATGATCGTGCGCACCTGGTCTTCCGCCACCTCCAATTGCTGGGCCGCCGGCACCTGAATGAAGATCACGATCGAATCGCGTGCGCCGTAGACCTTTTGATAAGTCGCGTAGGGAATGTACGCCACGCTGTCGCGCGAAGCGCCAAAGATGGAACCGAGCGGCTCGAGTACGCCGATGATCTGAAACGGTCGCCCGGCTATTCTGACTTCCTGGCCGATGACGCGGTCGGCCGACGCGCCGCCAAAAAGATTCGTCAACACGTCCGGGCCAACGACGCAGATTTCGCGGCCGGAAATTCCTTCCGAGTCGGTCCAGACGCGACCGGCGTCAACGGCGCGTCCGTCAATATCAAACATCGTGGTCGGACTAACTCCACGGATGTTTACGTTTTCAAATTTCTGGTCGCCGTGTTTGAGCGTTTCGCGCGCATTCGCGGCTTCGCCCACGCGCCAACAGGCGCTGCACAAGCGCGCCACCGCATCGGCATCTTCGTGTCTTACGTCTTTACGCTTATTGAACTTGATGAATTCTTCGCGCGACCTGATGATCTGCGGACGCTTGGAGATGGAAAAGACAGTGGAGCCTTGGGAAGAAAATGTGGTGGCGACTTTATTGTCGAGTCCCTGGATGATGGTGACCACCGCGATCACAGCCGCCACTCCGACGACAATGCCGACCAGGGTGAGGGCAGTGCGCAGTTTGTTTTGTCGCAGGCTGCCGAGCGCTACGAGAAACGCTTCCCACAATGCAGTCACGCGAAAAAAAGCAAGCGAGCGTTTTCTAACTGGAGAAAGCGCTCGCCCTGATGGATCGTCGTCGCGTGACCTGAGTTTGTCGGCACTCATCGCTTGCCAGTCGCTCGGACTGCTACCTGATCTTCTCGTCCTTTTCGATCAAACCATCGCGAATGGAAATTACGCGGTGCGCGCGGGCTGCGATGTCGGGCTCGTGTGTGACCACGATGATCGTGTTGCCTTCACCGTGCAAACGTTCAAACAGGTCCATGATTTCCATGCTGGTGTGCGTGTCGAGTGCGCCGGTAGGTTCGTCTGCGAGCAGGATCGAAGGATGGTTCACTAACGCTCTGGCAATCGCCACGCGCTGTCGCTGCCCGCCGGATAATTCGTTTGGACGGTGCGTAACGCGATCAGCGAGATCGACCGCCGCGAGCGCCTGCTTCGCCATCTCGTGACGTTGCGCCGAACCCACGCCGCCATAGATGAGAGGTAACTCGACATTGTGCAGCGCGGTGGCGCGGGCCAGCAGGTTGAAAGTTTGGAACACGAAACCCACTTCCTGGTTGCGTATGCGCGCGAGTTCGTCGTCGTCCATTTCCGAGACGTTCTTGGCGTTGAGCCAATACTCTCCCTGGCTCGGCGTGTCGAGACAGCCGATAAGGTTCATCAAGGTCGACTTGCCCGAACCTGAGGGACCAATGATCGCGATGTACTCGCCCTTGGGAATGTCGAAGGAAACGCCATGCAGCGCGTGCACTTCCTCCGAGCCCATCTGGTAGGTCTTCCAGATGTCGCGCATGGAGATTAGTGAATTGACGTCGTGGCCGCGCGTGGACTGCGTGGGCGCCGGGAGTACGTCTGGTGCTGGCGGTGTTGCTAGGGTGACGTCGCTCATTAGCTGCCCTCGTTTGCGTTGGCGTTAGCGCCGGTCTTCTTTTCCGTGCGCTTCACCACCATGCCGTCTTTAAGTGTCTTCAAAATCCGGCTGGGTCCACGCACGATTTCCATGCCTGACTTGACGCCACTCGTGACCTCGATATCTGCTTCGCCGGTAATGCCGGTAGTGATTTCGATAAAGCGAACCTTATTACCTTCGAGCAGGTAGACCCCTTTGACGCTCTTGGGCTTTTCACTGGACGTGGGCGTGGGTACGCTGCCGGCGACCGCAGGCGCGGGCGACGGCGCGGAGGGCGCCTTCTCAACAATTGCTTCCAGCGGCACCGCGATCACATTGTTCTTCGTCTTGGTTGTAATCGTGGCCGTGGCACTCATGCCCGGTCGCAGGCCGGCACGAACCTCGTCAGGCATGTCGCGCAGTTCGACGGTAACCTTAAACTCTTTCGCTTCCTGAACGTTCACGCGGTTTGAAAGACCGCCCTGCGTGTCTGACTTGGAAACCGCCAGGGGATTCTTCTGGGTAACGACCGCGGTCATTTCCTTGTCGCCCAGTGCGTCCACTTTCACCTTTGCTTGTTGGCCCACCTCAACGTTAGAAATCTCCGTCTCATCGACGTTCACCTCGACGTTAATCGTAGACATGTCGGCAATCGTCATCAGGGGTGTGGTAGACAAACCCGCCACCGCGTATTCGCCGACGCGCGTGGGAATGTCGGCGACTACGCCGTTGAGCGGAGACAACTGGGTAGCTTTCGAACGCTGGCTGGACTGGCCACGCAACAACGCCTGCTGTTGATTGGCGCGCGACTCGGAAGACTTGATGCCTGTTCTCGCTTCCTGGACCGCGATCTTTTGTTGGTTGGCGCGTTCCATCGCCTCCTTGACCGAAATCTTTTGCGATTCAAGATTCGCGCGGGCCGTTTGCAGCGCAATCTTCGCTTGATCGAAACGATCGCGTGCGGCGTCATACTCGGAACGCGACGCGACTCCAGCTTCAATCAGATCGCTGTTGCGCTTGAGTTCGCGTTGCGCGGTGTTGACATCCACCTGGGCGCGATCGACCTGGGTCTGTAGTGCTACCAGTTGCTGTCGTGCTGAGGCCACCGACGACTCGGCGACTATCAATCCCTGCTGTGCGTTGGCGACGGCATTGCGTGCGCTCTGAATATCGTTCATGGCCGTCTGCGTCGCCGCAAACTGGGCTTCCTGGCTCGACTGTAGTTGAGTGGGATCGACGCGTACCAGCGGCTTGCCCTGCGTAACCTGATCGCCGGCGTTCACGTAAATCTCTTCAATGCGTCCGGGTACTTCGCTGGTCAGCTTGATGTAGCGAATCGGTCTCACTTCGCCGGAGGCTGTGACCGTCTGGCGCAGTTCGGGTTTCACTTCCAGCTTCACAGTGGTCACTTCAGCTTCGTCTTTGCGACTGGCAAAAACACTGATGATGATTATTAGCGCCAGCAAGGCAAAGGCCGAGACGCCAATGATGATTTTCTTTTTCCGAGTTAGAGCCATGAATTGTTCCTTAGTTCGGGGGTTATCTTATTAATATGGTTGTGAAACCAGCGGATTTCGCAGCCAACCTGATTCGAGTAACTCTTACGTCAAAAATTCGTAAACAGTTTCAATAAAGGGCGCTTCATAAAGCATTCCTTTGCGAATCCCTAGCGTCCTGAACGGTAGTGCGCTGGTTTAGAGTGCGACGGACAGGCGTCGTTCCGGATTGTCGCAGCTGGTCGCGCAAAGCGAGTTCATTATTTGAGTGCGCGGCGGCGAGACGTTGCGGGCCAAAGTGGTGACAGGCCGCCGCACTCCAAAATGGGATCCTGCTGGTTGAACGGTCGTGATCCGTTTCATGTGAACGGAAAGCCTTGCAATATCGCGGGGGTCTCTAACCGGCGGCTCATTATGGAAGGAATGGTAGCGGAATGCGAAACAGTGGTGCTTGAGGCTAAAGTAGACCGATTCGCTTGGACTCCGCTTCGATAGCCATGACGATGCTCTCGACTACGCCGACAAGGTAGTCAAGGACGCGCGTAACTGGCTCGCCGTCAACAAACTCAACGTCGCTGAAAGCTATGAAAAAGGAGTAATCGAAGTTCATTGTGAACTTAATATCACTGGGTGCCCTGGCGAGTATCATCTCGTTTTCAGTGCTATCCCAGCGAGGCGGAAAGGGGAGCTGGAGACTGCCCTTCTTGCTCGCTTGACTGGTTCCCGAAGCGGCCATGCTGCAATTCGCCATTGCAACGGGACGGATGATTCCATGTTTATTGGTATTACTAAGCTTCTTCAAAGCCCAGATAAGATCATTCCCTCCTTTGTACGGCTGGAACGCGCCCACGATGGCAGAAATTTCTTGTGGGAGTTTTCCGCAACGGCCTTTCAGGGTGTTCTCAAAGTCGGCAGCGGAATTAGCGATAGGGAAGAAAGTGTTATCAGCGCGAATCCCGATAAGTGTAGCGACAGAGCAGATCGCTTGATCGAGAGCAGATCGGAGGTTGTTGACCGCATCGATGACGTGGCCGTTAAGGGCCACGGGCATCGGTTTAATCAATTTGAGCTTGAGGAGTTTATAGGTGCCGTCCTCGTCAAGCTCGGTAACGGTGGTGTAAGCGTCGGGCTGGAAGAAAGTTTCGGTTTCCCCTTCGAACTTCGCAAGGTGATCCTTAGCCCACGCAATACTGTGCTTTGAGCTGTGAAATGGATCGGTCATGCTCTGAATTATACGGCAACAAACAAGTCGCGCCATGTCCAGATCGAGGTAGCAACGCCTGCTTCCATTGCTGGCGTACAACGGATCGAACGATGAATCGTTGCGGGTGCGTCGGCTAAGGTGCCAAGTCAAAGAGGATCACGACCGATTGAACCCATCGTTGGCGCGTCGAATGCTTTCGCGTTAGAATGAGGCGCCGTCCCGGGACTCCGTTTTAGATCACTAACTGTGAATTTAGCGCGAATTGGGTGAGGTCGCAAACTTCCAAAAACCATGATTACGTGTGATCGTTGCAAATCTTCAAACCTTGACGGCGGGCAGTATTGCGATGAGTGTGGCGCGCCTTTGCGGCCAAATTCGAAGTCACCGCCAGCGCTTGATTTACCGGACGCGCATGCGCTCAGGGCTAAGCAGGAAGGACAAAACGGTTCGCACGCTTCGGCGCAGATTCCGCAGCCTGAAGTCGCGCGCGGGGCGACGGGTGGACCAGCAGTGAACCTTTCAGCGTCACTCGGCGCCACGGATAAGCCGCATGCACGTCTGGTGATCGAGCGCGGTAAGTCAGTCGGCAAGCAGTTTCTGTTGAGTGCCGTCGAGTCGAACATCGGCCGCTGGGATGCTGACGGTGGAATTTTTCCGGACGTGGATTTGGATTCTGACGATCCCGAAGCGAAGGTCTCGCGCAAGCACGCCCGCATTACGCTGTCTGCAGGTCAGCATCTGCTCGAGGATCTCGGTTCAACGAACGGCACGTTTGTGAATCGCGGCAAGCGCCTCGAACCGGGAACGCGTCAGCCCCTGAGTGATGGTGACGAGCTCATCGTGGGAAAAACATTTTTGCGGTTCCATGTAGTTAAGTAGCGCTTGGTTTGCACGTCGCGGGACGCGCCCGGTGAATAAATGGCTCAGTGTGTCGAATGCGGTACGGCGACAGTGCCGGGAGAAACGTTCTGCAGTAATTGCGGCACGAAGAACCCTGTGTCGGCGGCACCCGTCGCCGCCGTGCCAGTCGCGCCGCCGCCCGATTCTGACACCACGGGCGAACTGCCGAGCAGCGAAGAAGCTCCAGTCTCATCCAGTTCTCTTGGTGGCAGTCCCACCGGCGAAGTAGCAGCACCGATCAAACGCACTGTCAAAAAAGGAACGACAGGCGGACATCAACCGTCAGTCAAGCAACTCGACCCGGGCAGCGTCTTGAACGCCCGCTACGAAATCGTCCGGCGAATCGGCGGCGGCGGCATGGGCGCTGTATACCTTGCCAAGGACCGCAACCTGGGCGACGCGCCGCGCGCAGTCAAGGAAATGGTCGAGTCGCATCTCGATCCCAACCAGCACGAGAAGGCGATTGGCGACTTCAAACGCGAGTCGTTACTGCTGACCGCGCTGGAACACCCTTCGATTCCCACCATCTACGATTATTTTTACGACGAGTCGCTCAGCCGTTTCTACCTGGTGATGAAGTTTATTGCCGGGGGCGATTTGGCCGCCCGCTTGCGCACCGCTCCCGGGGGCCGCATCGATGAAAAGACGGTTGCCGATTGGGGTATGCAGACCGCGGACGTACTCGAGTATCTGCATAGCCGGCCCAAGCCGATCATCTATCGCGATCTGAAACCGGCGAACCTGATGATTGACGGCAACAGCGGACGCTTGATGCTGATTGACTTCGGTATCGCCCGCTGGGTCAAGCAGGAAGAGAAGGGCGTGACCGCGGTCGGCACCATGGGTTACGCACCACCCGAACTCTTCGGCGGACGCGTCGAGCCGCGCTCCGATGTTTACAGTTTGGGCGCCACCCTGTTTCACCTGCTCACCGGTTCCGACCCACAGGACAACCCGCTGTTGATTTTCGATTTTCAAAAAAATCCCCGGCCGCGCCAGATCGCTCCTTCAATCTCCACCGAGATGGAGCAGATTCTGATGCGTTCGGTCGAATATAAACCGGAGGACCGCTTTGCTTCCGCCGGCGCCATGCGCGACGCGCTCGCAGTCCATTTGGAGAAGCTGGCGGCTGGTCAGGTTAGCTACGGCGTTGCCTCGGGACAAGTTGGCAGCGAGACGGTCCAGGTACAAACTGTCTATTGCGGTTTTTGCGGCGGGCGGATTGCTGCTGACGATATTTTTTGCGCACATTGCGGCGCGCGCCAGCCACTCGCCGGCGCGGGATCCAGCGCTACCCTGCGGGCCGCGCGCGCGACTGCGAAGCTTGTGGTGGCCGGTACCACGGAATTGGACGCTTCGTTTGTCCTACAGAAAGACAACAACCTGCTCGGTCGCACCGATCCGCATTCGAACGTCTTCCCCGAAGTAGATCTGTCCCGCTTCGATCCCGAAACCAAAGTTTCGCGGCGACACGCGCGCATCTGGCGCGAGGGGGAAACCTTTCTCGTGGAAGACCTGGGTTCAGTCAACGGTACCGTGATCAACGATTCCGTCCGGCTTGCGCCGCGGCAGCCGCGTGTCCTTGATAGCGGTGATAAACTTCGCCTCGGCGAAACTACGCTGCATTTTTTGTTAGGATGACTCTGCGCCGAGTGGAAAGTGTAAAAATTTTTTCATTTATCACTTCAGTCATATTGGAAAATCAAAACTGCCAGACAACATAAGCAACTGACTTGTTCCTGCTGACAAATACTGATGACCGCCACCGTAGCCGAAACAGCGCCCCTTCCAAGCAAACCAAAACCGCGGGTAGCCTTCCAAAGTTTGGCGCGGTTCCGCGCTCCCTTCTCCCTGCGTTGCGGTGCGCTCTTGATCGACTACATTATTCTGGTTGCGATTATTGCTTTCAGTACTCTCGTCAGTCGCTTGTTAGGCGGCGGCGCGCGCTCGGCAGGTAACTCGTCGGAAACCATTGGCGTCCTGTTGGCCCTAATTGTCGCCGCCTTGAACCTGGGAGTGCTGCCGGGCCTCACGGGATTCACGGCCGGTAAGTGGGCCACGGGTCTGCGGATCTTGCGGGACGACGGTGGGCCAATCGGTATTGGCCGCGCTTTTCTGCGTCACTTTCTCGGCTACCCGCTGGCTTTTATTCCCCTGGGACTGGGGTTTCTTGCGGCTGCCCTAACTGTGCGCGGCCGTGGGCTCCATGATCTGATCGCGAACACGATCGTGGTGCGCGAAGCGCGTGTCGTGCGCGCAAGGTAGGGCAGTCATTCCTGCTTGTCCTTTTGTGGCGCACTATCCCCCGCGTCTGAAATGAAGATTCAGATTTCAGAGCGGAGATTTGAAATTCAGATTTGAGATACTGACAAAAGCACGCATACTTGTGAGCACTAATAGTCGCTCCCGCCAAACATCGAGACTGGGAAATTAATGCCTGAGCTAATCGTGAAATACCCTGACCGCGCACCGGACCGCTTTCCGCTGGGCCGCTTGCGGATCACCTTGGGCCGTTCCGCGCGCAACGACCTCTGCATTCCCGATCCGTTTGCCTCGCGCGTCCACGCTGAAGTGCGGCGCGAAGGCGAGGAATATTTTCTGCAGGACCTGGGGTCCGCGAATGGCACCCTTTATAACGGCGGAGCGGTTGAGGGCACTGTCCCGCTGACGGCCGGCGGCCGCATTCAGATTGGCGAGACTGAAATTGTCTTTGACGACGGCACCTATCATTCGAGCATGGGCGCCACGATGATCACTGACAACGGCTCGGTTTCGCTGCCCGAAGCCACCATTGCGCTCGCCTCCGGCGACCGTACGACTTCGGGATTGCTCGAGGCTATTGAAGATGCACGCAAGCAACCGGAC
The DNA here is from genome assembly GCA_030840675.1 of Pyrinomonadaceae bacterium. Classification (GTDB taxonomy): domain Bacteria; phylum Acidobacteriota; class Blastocatellia; order Pyrinomonadales; family Pyrinomonadaceae; genus PSRF01. The sequence goes on along the minus strand of JAVEEA010000074.1, from coordinate 2,083 downwards.
CAGAGCGTGGTCGCACGAGTGGCCCGCGAAGGCGACTTGCTCGCCTTGATTAGCAAGGTCGGCATCACGCTCCTGAGTTCGTCGACACTGGAGCAAACCCTCGAGCAGATAGTTTCGCTCGTCTTCGAAGCCGTGCCGGCGGATCGTTGTTTATTAATGATGCGCGACGAACACAGTGAAGACTTGAAGGTAGCGGTGGCGCGCCTGCGCGATCGGGTCGGGGAAGTCGGCGAGATTCGCGTCAGCCGCAACGTGATGGATGAAGTTGTGATCCGCGGCAAGTCAGTGCTCACCTCTGACGCGCAACACGATCCGCGGTTCGCGAGCGGCACCGTCGTACTGCAGGGCGTTCGGTCCGTGTTGGCCGTGCCACTGGGAGTTTCCGAAAAAGTTTTCGGCATCATCTATGCAGATTCGCCGATCGCCGAGGGAAGATTCACTGAAGACCACCTGAAAGTCTTAACTACCCTCGCTTCGGTCGCCGCTATTCGCGTCGAAAACGCGCGCCTGGTTGAAGCTCGCTTCCAACAGGAACGGCTCGAACGCGAACTGCAACTGGCGATGGAAATTCAGCAGCGCTTTCAACCAACCGCGCCGCCCATCGTGCCGGGTTACGAACTGCAGGGCATCAGTTTCCCCTGCTACGAAATTGGCGGCGACTATTACGACTTCATTCGCCGCGAAGACGGTCGCCTCGTGATCGCGCTGGGCGACGTCTCCGGTAAGGGTACGGCCGCGGCGCTCTTGATGTCGTCGCTGCATGCGGCGATTCATGCGCAAACGGGTTCGCACGACACGCTGGTGCAGACGATCTCCGCCGTGAACCGTTACCTCGCGGAAAATATTCCGCCGAATCGATTCGTCACGCTCTTCTATGCCGAACTCGATCCCGACTCAGGCGCACTCTCGTTTCTGAACGCGGGGCACAACCCGCCCTTGATTGTTCACTCGGCCGGCACGGTCGAGCAGCTCGCTTCGGGCGGTCTGCCGTTGGGTATCAAAGCGGATGCCGACTATCGCGAAGGCCGCACGCACTTGCAGATGGGCGACGTGTTGGTGATTTATTCCGATGGCGTTACGGAGGCGGCCAGCCCGAGCGGTGAAGAGTTTGGCCCCACCAGACTTTACGAAGTGGTTTCGCGCAACGTCGATGCCTCAGCCGCGGGGATTCGCGATCGCATCGAATCAGCGCTGACCAAGTTTTCGCAGGGAACGCAGGCAGCCGATGACATCACCCTCGTCATCGTCAAACGCCAGGCCGAGACCCGGCAACTTTCCGCCAGCGGCGCCGCGCGACTGCTGCTCTGACCTGCTCATGCTTTGACATGCTCAGCCATTTCCCGCAACGCCCCGACCTGTTCCTCAGTCAATTCATATTCACCGTCCCCGATTCTGATTCTTACTTTTGCCGCGGCAGCCAGCCGGCGAAAGGCGGGGTAGGGAACGGGCAACAGTAGAAATTCGGAAAACTGACCGTCACGGGATTTCGAAGTTGAAAACTGGGCCTCGGTTTCAAAAACTGTTTTGCCGTCAGCTAGAAAAATAATTTTTGGCGCGCCGGGAAACATCGACTTCTCTGAAAACGAAGAGAAATCGAAGTTCACCGATTGGGGGGTCGCCAGCGCTCTCCTGACGCCACTGGCATTCCCGGGCACTGAAAAATGGGGCGATAGCGCCAAGCCGTTATTCGTATCTCCTTCCAGTTGCATGAGAGCAACCGAGATCTCGGTGCGATCGAGCTTGTCGGAATAAATCGCTGAAGCGCGCGCGCGGTTACCCGAGGCATGCTCAGATCTTTCATCCCAGGCGAGCGGGTGCGCTAGCCTATCAAACCGAAAAAAGTTCAGGCTGCGTGAGTAATGCATGAAGACGAAGCGTGTTTCGATCTTAACGAAGCCTACCCAGATGTCCGCTAGCTCCGCGACCCTGGGATACTGTTGACTAACAAAAGCCGCGGTTTGTGTCGCTCGTTTCTGACGCTCCTCATAGCTATCATTGTTCAAAGCAGAATTAATGAAGGTGACAACCAGCGAGCTGTCGTTGTTAACGGTGACATTAACATTCGGCTCCTTGTATTCCCTGG
>JAVEEA010000053.1 GCA_030840675.1 Pyrinomonadaceae bacterium | reverse complement strand
TTTCAATTGATTGGTAGTCAGGAGGCAGTTATGGCGCGCAAGAAGAAGACAGGGTTGGGCCAACAGTTGGAACGGTTCTCACGCGTGGCGACGGAAGCGACGGGAACCTCCACGGCTTTCCTGCTGGCGGCGGCTGTCATCATAGTCTGGTTACTCACGGGTCCGTTGTTTCATTTTTCCGACACCTGGCAGTTGGTGATCAATACCGGCACCACGATCGTCACGTTTCTCATGGTCTTCCTGATCCAACGTTCCCAAAACAAGGACGCGTTGGCGATTCATTTGAAACTTAACGAAATCGTGGCCGCCCTGGACGGCGCCAGCAACCGGCTGATTGATGTGGAGGATCTGACGGAGGCGGAAATCAAAACGCTCCACGCTTACTACCGGCAGCTCGTAGTAATGTCGAAAAAGGATCTGGCACTCACGGCGAGCCACTCAATTGAAGAAGCTGCAACCCGGCACGCGATCAAACACAAGCGACACCGTCACCCGCCGCAAGTTTGAGAGTCAGATGCTATCTCAGTCACACAGGGCCGAAGCGGCGGTGTGACTGAGTGTCCGAACCGCCACCACGTCTTCTCACCCTACTTGACATTAGTTGGACCAAACGTTTCTAATTCACTCATCCCTTTAGTCGGCAATAATCTGAAAGAGTTCTCCCTTAAACAATTTCTCGCGAGGATAACCGATGCAACGACGAACATTTCTGTGCGCGCTGGTGCTGGCGCTCTTTACCTTCCAGGCAATTCCGGTCGCCGCCGTAGACGAAGGAATGTGGACGTTCAATAACGTTCCGCGAGCAGACATTAAGAAGAAGTATGGCTTTGAAGTAACTGACGAGTGGCTGCGCAAAGTGCAGCTCGCTTCCGTGCGTTTCCCCAACGGCTCCGGTTCGTTTGTTTCACCGAACGGTTTGGTGCTGACGAACTATCACATTGTCGAGAAGGCGATTGGCGACGCCAGCACGGCGGAGAAGGACTACGCCAAGGAGGGGTTCGTCGCGCGTACCCAGGCGGAAGAGTTGCGGGCGCCAGACCTGTTTATCGACGTGCTGATGAGTATCGAGGATGTAACCGATCGCGTGAACGCGGCGCTCAATGACAACATGTCACCCGCGGCGGCAAACGTTGCGAGAGGCGCGGCGATTAGAGCCATTGAAGCTGACTCAACGCAGGCGACCGGGTTGCGCAGCGATGTCGTGACGCTTTACCAGGGCGGACTTTACAACCTGTATCGCTACAAACGCTACGACGACATTCGCGTCGCGTTTGTGCCGGAGTTTCAGGCGGCGTTCTTTGGCGGCGACCCTGACAACTTCAACTTTCCACGCTTCAACATCGACATGGCGCTGGTAAGAGTTTATGAAAATGGTCAACCACTCAAAGTTGAAAACTATTTCAAGTGGTCCAAGACAGGCGTGCGCGACGGCGAGTTGGTTTTCGTTACCGGCCATCCGGGTTCAACCGCGCGGCTCGACACGGTCGCGAACCTGGAATCGTTGCGCGACACCAGCATCCCTTTGATTCTGCGCATGCTGCGCTCGCGGCAACAGGCGTTGAAGGCTTACATGGCCCAGGGCGAGGAGCAAAATCGTCGCGCTGAAAACGAACTGAATAGCGTCGAGAACTCAATCAAGGTTTACAAAGGACAAGTCGAGGGCTTGCAGGATCCCAAGGTGATGGCGCGCAAGCGGCAGGAAGAACAGGCGTTGCAAAAGTCGGTCGCGGCCGACGCGAAACGGCAAAAGGCATACGGCGATGCCTGGGACGCAATCGCCAAAGGCCGCAAGAATCTGGCTGCATACGAGCGGGAGCGTCGCTTCTTTGATCTCAACGCCGGTTTCTACACCCCGCTGTTTGGTTACGCGCGTACGCTGGTGCGTCTCGCTGACGAGAACCTCAAGCCGGATTCCGAGCGACTGCCCGAGTATACGAACGCCCGTCGCGCCGGACTGGAAGCGGTTCTGTTTTCCACCCCGCCGTTTTACGAGGACCTGGAAAAACGAAAGCTCGCCAGTTCGCTGGCATTCCTGCAAAGTGAATACGGCGCGAACAGCGACTTCGCAAAGAAGGTCCTCAAAGGCAAAACACCCGACGCCCGCGCCGCTGAACTGATCGACGGTTCAAAACTCAAAGACGTTGAATATCGCCGGCAACTTGCGCGCGGTGGTCGCCAGGCTATCGACGATGCGCACGATCCGATGATTGAACTCGCGCGCAGTGTGGACAAGGAAGCACGCGCGGTGCACAAACGTTACGACGAAGAAGTGGTCGCGGTTGAACGCGCAAACTATGCCAAGATCGCGCGCGCGTTGTTTGAAGAGCAGGGAACCAGCCTTTACCCGGATGCGACGTTCACGCTGCGTTTGTCATACGGGGCGGTTAAAGGTTATCGGGAGAACGGCAAGGTCGTGCCGCCGTTTACCACGCTTGGCGGACTCTACGCGCGCTCGAATCAGTACCATCACGCGTTTCCCTACAATCTGCCGCCGCGTTGGACCAGCAAGCGCGCGGTGATAAACCCGCGCACGCCTTTTAATTTCGTTTCGACTAACGACATTACGGGCGGCAACAGCGGCTCGCCCACTATCAACAAGAATCGCGAACTCGTCGGTTTGATCTTCGACGGTAACATTCAATCGATTGTCGGCGACTTTGAATACGACGAGACTGTGAATCGCTCAATCTCCGTCGACGCTCGCGGCATGATGGAAATCCTGCGCAAGGTGTTCAAAGCGGACAACCTCGCCAACGAGTTGTTGCGAGGCTAGCCGGGCGGGAGCAGGAAGTTTGCAGTTGAGGGAGGGAGGAAGGCTTCCCTCCCTCGATCTCTTTGCCCATTCGCTTGCACCTCCCCAGCGTGCGCCGTCTCTGCTAGAATCCCTCGGCGATGACGCTCCCCAGCTACTGTCCCTCATGTGCGAGTGAAGTTCCGGCCGCCGCGAGTATCTGTCCGAGTTGCGGCCAAGCTCAGGACGAGGCCACGCGTCGGCTTGACACTCCGAGGTCGTCGCCGTCGCGGCCACCGTCGTTTGACTCAATCGACAACGCGCGTTTCTTACCGGGAACAATCCTGGCGGATCGCTATCGCATCATCGGCCTGCTCGGTAAAGGCGGGATGGGCGAGGTCTACCGCGCTGACGATCTAAAACTCAGCCAGCCAGTCGCACTAAAATTTCTGCCGGCTCATTTGCTTAGCGATGGGGCTTCGCTCGCGCGCTTTCATCGCGAAGTACGCGTGGCGCGTCAGGTAAGTCACAAAAATGTCTGCCGCGTTTACGACATTGGTGAACTCGAGGGCCATCACTTCCTCTCGATGGAATACATCAAGGGCGAAGAACTCTCTTCCTTGCTGCGCCGCATCGGTCGCTTGCCCGCTGACAAGGCCGTCCAGCTCGCACGCCAAATTTGCGCCGGACTCAACGCCGCCCATGACGTCGGCGTACTGCACCGCGACTTGAAACCCGCGAACATCATGATCGACGGCGACGGCAACGCGCGTATCACTGACTTCGGTCTCGCGGGTTTGGCCGAAGAGTTTGCCGAAGATGAACTCGCCGCCGGCACGCCCGCCTACATGGCTCCCGAACAATTGAACGGCGAGCCGTTTACCGTTCGTAGTGACATTTATTCACTTGGGCTTTTGCTCTATGAACTTTTCACCAGCCGCAAAGCGTTTGCAGCGGCGACGCTCGGTGAATTGATCAAGCTCCGCCGTAGCAACACGGCGCCTACAAATCCCAGCGCGATCGTCAAAGACCTTGACCCTTTGATCGAGCGCGTGATCGATCGCTGCATTCAGAAAGATCCAGCCAAGCGTCCGGCGTCGGCTTTGCAAGTCGCTGCCGCGCTGCCGGGTGGTGATCCAATCGCCGCCGCACTCGCCGCGGGCGAAACGCCTTCGCCGGAGATGGTCGCGGCCGCACCCAAGCAAGGCATTCTTCGTCCCGCTGTGGCTGCGGCATTGTTCGCGTCGTTTTTAGTTTTGCTGGCGCTATGTTGCTGGCTGACAAAATACACGGCGGTCTACCGGCAGGTGCAACTGGACCAGCCGCCGGAGGTGCTGCGTGCACGCGCTCGTGACGTGATTAAGAAACTGGGTTACACGGCTGAGCCGCGCGACAGTGCGGACGGAATTTTTCTCCAGGGGAACTACCTGCAATACCTTGCCGACAATGATCAGTCGCTCACGCGCTGGCAAAGAATGGGAACAATCGGCCCTGGTCCCTATCGCTTCTGGTATCGCCAGAGTCCACGCTATTTCGAAACGCTCGAAGACATACAGGTTGATCAACCGGCGCTGGATGTTTCCGGCATGGCCAGCGTCTATATGGACATGACCGGTCGGCTGCATTGGTTCATGGCCGTGCCGCCACAGCGTGAACCCGCGGCTGATCCGAACGCGCCCCCGCTGGCGGCGCCTGACTGGTCCCGTGCTTTTCGCGAGGCAGGCCTGGACATCGCGACCTTTCAGCCAGTGGCGTCAACCTTCGTCCCCTTGCACGCCTATGACGCACGTGCTGCCTGGGATGGCGCTGATCCGAGCAACGCTCAACTTAAAACACACGTCGAGGCGGCGGCGTTTCGCGGCAAGCTGGTTTACTTTGAAACCATCTACCCCTGGGACCAGCAGGTCCGGCAGGAGGAGACGCCCGAGAGCGGCCGTTCGCGTGCGCTAAACTTCATCCTGATACCGATCGTTCTCACGGTGCTGCTGGGTAGCGCAATGCTGGCACGCAGAAACCTGACGCTCGGGCGCGGCGACCGGCGCGGAGCTACGCGCGTGTCCGCGTTTTACTTCGGCGTACGAATGCTGGTCTGGGTTTTCGCCGTTCATCATAACGGCCTGGCGTCGCGGGAGTTTGAGTTGTTCCTGACCTATCTCTCTTCGTCCGTTTTCTTCGCCGGTTTCATGTGGGTACTTTACGTAGCACTCGAGCCGTTCATCAGGCGGCGTTGGCCCATGTGGATCATTTCCTGGAGTCGGTTGCTCGCGGGAGATTATCGCGATCCACTTGTCGGCCGCGATCTCCTGGTGGGCGCCGTGATCGGCATCGGCATGGCATTCATCGTGATTATCGCTTACCTGCTGCCGCGCGGGCTGGGCCAACCGTCGTGGTTAACGCTTAACCCGGGCAACTTCCAGTTTGGTCACCTTTTCTTCAGCCGGTTCGTAACGCAACTAACAGCGGCATTCTTTATCGCCTTCATCTCGGTGTTTCTGTTGCTGCTGTTTTTCGCGGCGCTGCGCCGCCAATGGGCGGCTCTTCTGGCGCTGGCTACGCTGCTGGCGCTGCTTAACAGTTTGATGACTCAGGCGAGTCCGGTCATGATCCCCTTGACTGTGCTCGCGGCTTTTCTTTTAGTGATGGCGCTGAAACGCTATGGGCTGCTGGCGATGAGT
>JAVEEA010000129.1 GCA_030840675.1 Pyrinomonadaceae bacterium | reverse complement strand
CGTTTCACATGTGGGCGCCGGACGCATACGAAGGCGCGCCGACCTCGGTCACTGCGTTTCTTTCGACCGCTTCCAAAGCTGCGAGCTTTGCGCTTTACGCGCGTATCTTCATTGAGGCGCTCAATAGCATTCGCGCCGATTGGGCACCCTTGCTCGGTTTGGTTGCCGCGATCACGATCATGGTCGGGAACTGGGCGGCAGTCACACAGGAAAACTCCAAACGCCTGCTCGCCTATTCGTCGATCTCCAATGCGGGTTACCTGCTGCTGGGTCTGGTGGCCGGAAACAGCTACGGGTATATCGGTCTCGTGATCTACCTGCTGGTCTACACGCTCATGAACATGGGCGCCTTTGGCGTCATCATCAGTTTGCGCCGGCGCGGCATCATTGGCGACAACGTTGACGACCTCACCGGGCTTGCGCACAAAGCGCCGGGGATGGCGGCTATGATGGCGGTGTTCATGCTATCGCTCGGCGGCCTGCCGATCACGGGTGGATTCATCGGCAAGTATTTTCTTTTCGGCGGCTTGCTGGAGCGCGGCCGCACTGACGGCAAAAGCTGGTACTACTGGCTGGCGGGCTGGGCGATCATCAACACCGTAGTCTCGTTCTATTACTACGTGCGCTTTATCAGGGTGATGTACCTCGGCGATCGCGTTGCCGATGATCAGCCACTCTCGCTTTCACCCGCGCTGCAAACTGCTTTGGCCGTTTCACTCCTGGGCATTATCTTCATCGGCGTTTATCCCCAACCTCTGATCGCAATCGTGCAGAAGCTGGTCGCGCGCTAGCAGCCCGGACCGCCGTCTCCTACAATGAAGTCATGGATGCCGTCTTGCCAGGACAAGATCTAATTGAGGCCGGCTTAGCAGATTTGCATGCCGGCCGCGAAACCGTCGCCGGCTTGCTGGTCGCCATCGGCTCGCCTAGATTGAAGCAACTTGGTCTTGACCTACCCGCGCAATTGCCGCCGGACCCGGAGCATCGCCTTTACGATTTGCTCGCGCAAGTTGACCAGGACTCGGCACACTCGCGTTATAACGCCTTTATCAGAAGATTGGTTAGCTACGAACGAGCCGCAGCATGCGTCAAACGGTAACCGCAGCTCGCGTCGAGCAATTCATGAAGGCTCTGGGTCAGGGAGTGAAAGAGCCAGCCCGCGTATTTCTCGTCGGTGGCGCGAGCGCAGTGCTTTTGGGTTGGCGTAATGCCACCATCGACATCGATCTGAAGGCGCTACCTGAGCGAGACGATCTGCTGCGGCAGCTATCAACTCTGAAGGAACGCCTCGAAATAAATATTGAACTGGCGGCGCCCGATAATTTTATTCCCGAGTTACCGGGCTGGGAAGATAGAAGTCAGTTTGTTAGACAAGAGGGCAGGGTCACTTTTCTTCATTACGACTTTTACGCCCAGGCACTCGCGAAGCTTGAGCGTGGTCATGAGGGCGATCGGCGCGACATAGAACAAATGGTTAAGCGCAATCTGGTTGAGCCAGAAAAGTTGCTGCATCTGTTCGCGGCAATCGCAGGTGAGATTCCCAGGTTTCCCGCGCTCGATGCGACCTCGTTTCGTCGCGCGGTCGAACAGTTTGTCGCAAGTACCCGCAAAGAGTAGCGAAGACATTTTCTTGACGGATGGGATCGCTGGTCACCATTGTTTTGAGAATGAAGGCGCTTTCCATTCGCAGAGAGCGCGATGCTTATCTTCTATTTCTTCGCGATAGTTGTAATTGGCCTCGGCATTCTTTCGCTACGCAGCGGACTGCGCTTCGCTGCCTACGTCAAGAACGAGTTGCGTCGCCCGCTGCCAAAATTTACGCCCTTCGCTTCAGTCATCGCTCCCGGCCGCGGCCTTGAAGCCGGCCTCGCGGAAAACATCGCCGCACTCTTCCAACAAAATTATCCCGCCTTTGAAGTGGTCTTTGTTACCGATCGCGCCGGCGACCCGTCGCTCGGCGTGTTCAATGAAGTAAGCCAGATTTACGACCACTCAGCGGGAGTCTCCGCCCGCGTCGTGATTGCCGGCGCGGCGCGCGACTGCGGGCAGAAGGTGCATAACTTGAGAAGCGCGGTCGCGGAAGTTGATCCACGCAGCGAGGTGCTCGTCTTTGTTGATACTGACGCGCGTCCACATCCGACCTGGCTACAGTCGCTGATCGCTCCATTAGTGGATCCTGAGCTTGGTGCGACGACGGGTTACCGTTGGTTTGTGCCACTCAATGGCGGGCTTGCTTCACAACTGCGTTCCGTCTGGAACGCTGCTATTGCTTCCGCGCTCGGGGAACGTGCGGACCGGAACTTCTGTTGGGGCGGTTCGACCGCGATTCGGAAAGAGACTTTCGCGAAACTAAAAATCAGCGAGCACTGGCGTGGTTCGGTTTCCGACGACTTTACCCTAACGCGTATCTTGCAGGAGGCGAGGCTCCCGATTCACTTCGTCCCCGCTTGCCTGGTCGCTTCCCCCGGCGATTGCGACTGGGGGGAGTTGCTGGAGTTTACCAATCGCCAACTGAAGATCACGCGCGTCTATGCGCCACACCTGTGGCGGCCCTTGCTCATCGGCAGCTTTTTATTTTGCGTGGTATTCTTCGGCGGGGCCGCGCTGGTAATTGCTCGTGCATTTCTTCATTTGCCTTACGCCTTGCCGCTGGCGCTGCTGGCTTTGATTTATGCACTGGGCGCCGCCAAGTCGTGGGTTCGCCTGCATGCAGTCGCTCGTGCGTTGCCAGTTTCGTTCGGGAAAAGTCTGCCGGCGCAGCTACTGCTCTGGCCGTTCGCGTCCGCGCTGTACTTGTGTAACGCGGTGGTCGCGGCTGGTTCGCGGCGCATCAAGTGGCGCGGGATTACCTACGAATTGAAATCAGCTACCGAAGCTGTCATCATCGCCCGCGAATCGTAAAGCAAACTGTTAGTTTGCGTGCCGCGACTGGCCAGCCGGACTTCTTACGCGACAACGCAAACTGACAGTTTGCTTTACAGCTGCGAACTGAGACGCAAACTGACAGTTTGCTTTACACCTGCGAATCCATGCCAAACAAAGCCGTACAACTAGTGCAACTGCTTCGGTCCACGAACCGCGAGCGGCGTCTCGGCACCGTTATTCTCTTTGTCACTTCCCGCTGTAATGCCTTTTGCAAGACCTGCTTTTATCATGAAGAGCTGAATCAACCCGGCGATTTGTCGTTTGCCCAGATCGAAAAGATCTCGGCCACTATGCCCGCGATCACGGACCTGTGGTTGTCCGGCGGTGAACCGACGCTGCGGCGCGACGTGCCCGAAGTGATCCGCACGTTTGTGAAAAACAACGGCGTGAATCGCGTAATCATCCCCACTAACGGTCTCATCAAAACGCGCGTCTACGAGATTGTTGACGACGCCCTGGGTGCTCATCCCAATCTCGATCTCTATCTCAACATAGCGCTGGACGGTTACGGCACAACGCATGACGCAATTCGTGGCGTGCCAGGAAATTGGGAAAAGGCGCTTGACTGCATCCGATCGCTCTATCCGCTCAAGGCGAAGTACTCGGATCGTTTTCGTCTCAACGTTAACACCGTGGTCTGCGCCGATAACTACAGCGAGATCGAAAAGTTGGGCGAGTTTATGTGGGAAAACTTTCAGCTCGACGGCCAGTACTTCAATATTGTTCGCGGCGAAACCCTGGTGGGCGAAGAGATCAAGCAGGTGCCCCACGATGTCTTGCCGGCGATTTATGAGTACATCTCGAAGTTGACCAAACGCTACGGTGATCGCATGTTTGCCGGGGATGAGGCCGGCAAACGCTTCGTGAAGAACGTCGCTTACGTCGGCGCGATTACCACTCACTACCGAACGCAACACGCAAACTTCAAGACGCCGACCGCCTGGCCCTTTCCCTGCACGGCCGGCGAAACGACGGCAGTCATCGACTACAACGGCGATGTGCGCGCCTGTGAGTTGCGCGAGAAATTCGCCACGCTCGCAGACTTCGATTACGACTTCAGCGCGCTTTGGGCCGCCCACGGACGTGAAGTCGAACTAACCGCGATCGCCGGCGGCAAGGCTTGTTGGTGTACTCATGTCTGTTTTATCCATGACTCGATGCGGCATTCAAGTCGGGCGATGTTGTATGAGTTACCTAAGAATTACCTCACCAGGGAATCGTGGTAGACTGAGGTCACACTGCCATGTCACGACAGGTAAAAACTTACGTCACACCGGAAGAGTATCTCGCGATCGAGCGCGCGGCCGAGTACAAGAATGAGTATGTCGACGGCGAGATATTCGCAATGACAGGGGCCAGCCGCAAGCATAATCTCATCTGCTTAAATGTTTCGGCTGAATTGAGAGAGCAATTGAAAGGCAAACCCTGCGAGGTTTATCCCGGTAAGATGCGCGTCAAGGCGCCCGCGGCTCGCTCGTATGTCTACCCTGATGTCGTGGTAGTTTGCGGCGAGCCGCAATTTGAAGACGATTACCTTGATACATTGCTTAATCCGACTGTCGTTGTGGAAGTACTTTCAAAATCGACCGAGTCTTACAATCGCCTTGCCAAGTCTGCCTATTACCGCACGATCGCTTCGCTGACTGAATATCTGCTGGTGGCTCAGGACGAATATCGAGTAGAGCAGTACGTCAAACAAACCGATCAGCGTTGGCTGTTGGCTGACGTAGTTTCGCTGGAGAGTGAAGTTGAGTTGCGATCGCTTGACTGTTCCCTGCCCTTGCGCGATATCTACGAACGAGTCTCGCTGGAATAATTCCCCTAAACATCGCCGGTCGCGAACGAAGCCACACTGCGCCCTAAAACATTGCCAACTGATCCGGAAACCGAAGAGACCAACCGCAAGAGTGGCGTCGCTTACGCCGCGGCGCTGACGCTTTTTGCTTCCGTGATCACTCTCGCCGGGCTTGGTTGGGTGCTCGATCGCTGGCTGGACACGAAGCCCTGGATGTTGGTGGCGGGCCTGGTGCTGGGCTCCGCCGCGGGTTTCTACCAGTTCGTGCGACTGACCTCAAAACTCTAGGATGCGCCTGACGGGTACGAGGCCGTTGAGGGTTAAAGCAGTCTAGAGTTCAAGCTTCAGCTTGCGTTTTCGTCAAAATCGCCTGAGTGGTCGCCTCGACAAGGTGGCGATTTCCTGTGTAAAATCACCAGCTTCGCTAATGAAAGATATTCCAAACAATGGGGGCGAGACGATGCTTCCGGGGGTTGCCGGCGGACTTTTTGAACCCCAAGGTAACGCACTTGAGCGACGAGTCTTGCGCAACATGGGAATCGCCGTGGCGGGCGCGGTGATTGGTAGTCTGCCGTTCGCGCAGTGGCGCATCAGCGCCGGCTTGCTCGTGGGAGGACTGCTTTCGTTGCTCAATCATCATTGGTTGAGCAGTTCGAGTGCCGCGGCGTTTAGCGTGATCGCGCACGGGACAAAACCGCGGCTCAAGCTGACGCAGTACATTCTGCGCTACTTTGTGGTCGGTGCGGTTGTCTTCTTCGCCTACAAGTTTGCTTTGGTTTCATTGGCCGCGACGATTGCCGGCCTATGCAGCTTCGTGGTCGCGTTATTCGTGGAAGCGGCGCGAGAATTTTATTTCGCAATTATTCACCGAGAGGAAACTAGTTGATGTTCTGGTTACAGGAAGCTGCCGAACACGGGGCGGAGGAAGTTGAACAGGCGCCGATCATCGTGCAACTGGTCAACCACTACTTTGGCGAGTACGCGTACCGGTTTGAGATGAACTACACCTATCCATTCTGGACGAAGTTCTTCGCCCGGTTTCACACCACGCCCGAAGCAGTGTTTGGACCATACTCGCCGGAGACAGCGATTCCCTGGTACACCGTAATGTTTGTGATTGCCTGCATACTCAGTGTGGCAATCATCTGGATTTTTAAGGGGCAGCTCTCGGAAGATAAACCTGGTTACGGACAGCAAACACTCGAGGTTGGCGTGCTCGCGGTCCGCGGTATGTTGGAAGACATCATTGGGCCGCACGGATTGCAATACTTTCCGATCGTGCTAACCTTTGCGGTTTTGATTCTCGTGTCGAATCTAATGGGACTGTTCCCGCTATTCATGTCGCCCACGGCCGCGGTCAGCGTGACTTTTGCACTCGGTCTTTCGTCATTTCTTTACTACAACTGGATCGGGATCAAGGAGAACGGCCTGTTGGGTCACCTCAAACATTTGGCCGGACCAATCTGGTGGATTTCATGGCTGATATTTCCCATCGAGTTGATCAGCAATTTTATCCG
>JAVEEA010000128.1 GCA_030840675.1 Pyrinomonadaceae bacterium | reverse complement strand
CCAAACTCTCGCTTCATGCGATCGACAATAATCTCCAGATGCAGTTCGCCCATGCCGGCGATGATCGTCTGATTAGTTTCCGGATCGGTTGAAACGTTGAAGGAAGGATCTTCCTGGGCCAGGCGATTCAACGCCACGCCCAGCTTGTCCTGATCCTGACGGGTCTTTGGCTCAACGGCGACGCGAATGACAGGCGCGGGAAACTCCATCCGCTCCAGAATGATCGGCTTATTGTCATCACAAACGGTGTCGCCGGTCGTAACCTGCTTCATGCCGCCGATAGCAATAATTTCGCCCGCGCTTGCGTCCTCGATATCTTCGCGCTTATTCGCGTGCATGCGCATCAGCCGGCCGACGCGTTCTTTCGTTTCCTTGATGGGATTGTAAGCATAGGAACCGGCCTTGATCGTGCCGCTGTAAATGCGCACGAAAGACAACTGGCCCAGGTGCTTGTCAGCCATGATCTTGAAGACCAGGCCGGAAAACGGCGCGCTCGCATCCGGGGGACGCAGTTCCGTTTCACCGTTCTTCGGATTAATCCCCTCAACCGGCGGGATGTCGAGCGGCGAAGGCAGGTAGTCCACCACCGCATCGAGTAGAGTCTGTACACCCTTGTTCTTAAACGCCGATCCGGTGACAACAGGGACGAGCTTTAGCTCGAGCGTGCCCTTGCGCAACGCCTTGCGAATCTCCGCTTCGCTAATCTCCTCACCTTCGACGTACTTATGCATCAGGCCGTCGTCAACGCTGGAAACGGCTTCGACCAATTTTTCGCGAGCGGCGGTTGCTGCCTCCTTGAGATTGTCCGGAATCTCGGTCGTTTCATATTCCGAGCCCTTGCTCTCGTCATTCCACACCAGCGCCTTCATCGAGATCAGATCGACCACGCCCTTTAACTGATCTTCCAGACCGATGGGGATTTGAATAGCAACGGGATTAGCGCCGAGGCGAGTAATGATTGACTCAAACGAACGATCAAACGAGGCGCCGGCGCGATCGAGTTTATTGATGAAGCAGATACGCGGCACACCATACTTGTCAGCCTGGCGCCAGACTGTTTCCGACTGCGGCTCGACACCGGCAACACCGTCGAACACGGCCACCGCGCCGTCGAGGACCCGCAGCGAACGCTCCACTTCCATCGTAAAGTCCACGTGGCCAGGCGTGTCGATAATATTAATGCGATGATCGACGCCGCTTCGCTCCCAGTAACAGGTGGTAGCCGCGCTGGTAATAGTAATACCGCGCTCCTGCTCCTGTTCCATCCAGTCCATCGTCGCCGTACCCTCGTGCACCTCGCCGATTTTGTGCGTGATACCCGTGTAATAGAGGATACGTTCAGTCGTGGTGGTCTTACCGGCATCGATGTGGGCCATGATGCCGATATTCCTGGTCAGATTTAGATCTTGCTTCGCCATAAAAACCGTGAATAGTAAAGAGTGGAAGGTGTTTAGTAGGAGCGCTGGCTTTTTACTATTTGCCCTTCCCTCTTCACTGCTCTCAAAACTTGTAATGCGCGAATGCCTTGTTGGCATCAGCCATGCGGTGCGTATCTTCCTTCTTCTTAACCGAGTTGCCGCGGTTGTTGGCAGCGTCAAGGATCTCGCCGGCGAGCCGGTCAGTCATCGTCTTTTCGCCGCGTCCGCGCGCATAGGAAACGATCCAACGAATCGCGAGGGCGCCACGCCGCTCCTGATGTACCTCGATCGGTACCTGATAAGTTGAACCACCGACACGCCGCGACTTAACTTCTACCGTCGGCTTCACGTTATCGATCGCCGCCTTGAAGACCTTCAGCGGTTCCTGTCCGGTCTTCTCGCCAATCTGTTTCATCGCGCTGTAGAAGATGATCTCGGCTACCGATTTCTTGCCGCCCCACATGACGCCGTTAATAAACTTCGTCACCAGGGGGTTGTTGTAAACCGGATCGGGAAGTACTTCTCGTCTGTCGGCAACTCTTCTTCTAGGCATAATTCCTCAATGTAGGATTCGAACTGCTATTTTCCTGCCGCCTTGGGTCGCTTGGCGCCATACTTCGAGCGTCCCTGCTTGCGATCGGCAACGCCCACCGAATCCAGCGTGCCGCGAATTACGTGGTAGCGGACACCCGGCAAGTCCTTCACCCGGCCGCCGCGGATCAAAACTATCGAGTGCTCCTGCAGGTTGTGGCCGACACCGGGAATATAGGTCGTGACCTCGATTCCGTTGGTCAGGCGGACGCGCGCAACCTTACGCAAAGCCGAGTTTGGCTTCTTGGGGGTTTGCGTGTAGACGCGCGTGCAGACACCACGCTTCTGCGGCGAACTTTGGAGCGCCGGACTGGCGGTCTTGTACTTGACTGCCTGGCGTCCCTTGCGAACAAGTTGATTAATTGTCGGCACGTTTTCTTTCCTTGTGCTCTGGTCAATCGACCGAACTGCTGTTTTCAGCGCGCAAAAAGGCGTTACCTGCCTCTTTCCGGAACTCGTGGCTTTCCACTGGGATGCCACCGCGGGAATCCCGCTTCGTCCGGCAGTCAGCGCAGGCGAGCTGCCCTGTTAAAAATAATTTCTTCCAGGGACGTTCTGGTTCACCGCTGAGGGTGGGTGTGGATGTTGGCTTCCCTGTAGCCGACTTTTCTGTGGCGTCGCATTTAAGACGAGAAGACCGCGGGGCCTTTCACGCGTGCCGGCGCGGGAGCGAACGGTCGATACCGCCGCAACGCCGGGCAACTTACGCCACAATAATTGTCAAACCGGCTGCAAAAAAAACCCAGCCGGGGCAACGTCTCCACGCCGACAGAACCTGCTTGACGTTGCATTGTTGACTTCAGACTGTAGGTCCGAAACAAAGGACTATAAGGAATGGGGTTAAAACTGTCAAGCGGACCTGCCGAGTTGAGGATATGTCCAGGACGACGCCGGTACCACGCTAGAAAACCGGCTAGAAAACTGACTTGGCCAAGTGCCAGATTCCCCACGCTAAGCCTGCCAGTAACACGACGAGGAGGATCACTACGCCAACCAACACCAACTTGAATTTGGTGTAGCGGTTCTTGTCCGGCGGCGCCAATGAACTCTGGGGGAAATACGGTGGTGGTGTATAGGTAGCCATGCTCGCTTGGTGCTCCTGAAAAATGCTTACGTTCTGGGTTCGAATCTTGGCACTCTACTATAAGAGCAATCTCGCCGCTGCGCACCCTGCCAGATCCACCTTCAGAAATCCCCTCCGTGAATAGCGAAAAAACTTGCGAGCCCGGTGAGGGACACGCTCGCTAGGGCAAACGCGGGTGCGGTGATTTGGAGTTCGAATTCGCAGGCCTTGTTTTGGCGGAATTAGAATTGGAAGGTCTTGAGTTGCTGGAACTGCCCGTGGTGTTCGAGTTGGTTTCTTCGTCGCTCCCGTCTGCCTTCTGTTGTTTCTTCAGCAAGTCTTCCTGGTGTTTCTTACCTGCTTTGATCCGCTTCATCCCTTCGCGGGCTTCCTCGAGCGCGTCCTCGGCGCGATAATTTTGCGGATCGAGCTCGAGCGACTTGCTAAAGGCCGCGGCGGCCTCATCGTAA
The DNA here is from genome assembly GCA_030840675.1 of Pyrinomonadaceae bacterium. Classification (GTDB taxonomy): domain Bacteria; phylum Acidobacteriota; class Blastocatellia; order Pyrinomonadales; family Pyrinomonadaceae; genus PSRF01. The sequence continues at coordinate 16,270 of JAVEEA010000128.1, read as the reverse complement.
CGAGCGAGTCGGGAGAATGCGGTTCCCAGATCAAAAAACATATCGGAGTCGTCATCCTTGAGATGGGTCGCCTGCCGGTACTCTTTGACAGCCTCCTCGTACAGATGAAGACCCATGTACGCCTGGCCCAGATTATAGTGCGCCTCTGCCTCTTTGCCGTTTGCCGCCAGGTACTTCTTATACTTCTCAACGGCCTTCTTGTACGCTGCTTCGGCTTCAGTTTCCCTGCCGAGTGCGTCATATCCCAACCCCAAACGGAAGTACGCTTCCGCCATTTCGGGGTCAAGCTTGATCGCTTCCTGAAATGCCGCGACCGCCTTATCATCCTGATCTGTGCGGTAAAATTCCTTGCCCTGATCCAAAACGGTGCGCGCTTGAGTTTGATTTTCCGCCGCCGTGTGTTCGCCTTCCGCGTAGGCCTGACTATTGGTGTCCACGCGCTTTTTACGTGAACAGGCGCCGGCTCCTATTACGAGGATGACTAGCGCGGTAAGCCCGATTGTTAATGACCGTTTCATTTGACTCAATTCTTGACGGGCGAACTATGCGAGCGCCACCTTATCTACTTGAATTCGTTGGGTGAGTCAAACGACCTTAAATCGGTACGCACCGCGGTTCCCGCGCTCGGAAAAGTAATAAGTAGAACCGGGAATGCGCTCATAACCTTCCCCAGTCGCTCGCGGGGTTTTGGAACTTTGGTGCTATTCCCTCTATTTTCTTAGCAACTGGTTCTTCCGTTCGAAAAAAATCGTCAGCCGTAGGAATGGGCTGTCGCAGCCCAAAAACCTGTAAGCCACAAAGGAGTGGAAATGTTGAGAAACGAGCGCCGCCCAATTGGACTGTTCCTGCTACTTGCCCTGGTAGGATGCTTCACCTTCGCCAACACCGCCGTGGCCCAAAAGGTCAGGGTGCAAACACGCGCGTTCACTCCGCCCAACCTGAGCCTATCCGCTGATCCGAAAATAATCACCGTTTGCGAGGGGCCGGCGATCGTGAACCTGCATGCAGCGGCGACCTCTGACTACCCGATTAGTTATCGCTGGACCAGCAACGCCGGACACATCCAGGGTGATGGACCGAACGTCGCCTGGGACCTTTCCGGTCTGCAACCGGGATACTACAAAGCTTACGTTGACATCGATACCGGCAGCGGCGACGCAGCGTGCCAGGCTTTTTCGTCGACCGCTGTACTCGTTAATCGTTGCGCTCCGCCGCCTCCTTCTTGTCCCAACGTTGGTATCGAATGCCCGGACAGAGTTGTCCTGGGCGAACCACTCACATTCAGATCTACCGTTAGCGGCGGGTCTCCGAATATCACGCCGATTTACAATTGGACCGTTTCCGCCGGCCGCATCATCGACGGCCAGGGCACCGACACGATTCATGTCGACACGTCCGGGCTCGCCGGACAATCCGTGACGGCAACGCTTTCCATGGGCGGCTACACGCTCGAATGTTCCGCGACCTGCACGGTCCAGTTCCCCGTCCCGGTACTCTGCAAGAAGTTTGACGAGTTTCCAGCGATCGCTTACAACGACGAGAAGGCGCGGCTGGACAACTTTGCGATTGAACTGCAGAACGATCCGACGGCGACTGCATACGTGATCGTCTATCCCGGACGACGTGGCCGGCCCGGCGACGTGCAGAAGCACTCGACGCGAATCGTTGACTACCTGGTCAACTCGCGTGGCATCAATGGACAACGCATAGTCACCATTGTAGGACCAGCCCGCGATGATCTGGTTGTCGAACTGTGGGTCTGCCCGCAAGGCGCCAACCCGCCGGCAATGGCTCCCTAAAATTTACCTCCGTGACATCCCTTGAGGCCGGCGCGAGCGACAACTCGCGCCGGCCTTTTGCTATACTGCCCCGTCCCCGATAAGCATTCCCCGCTTAACCCCCGCGAACTGAGCAGCAGTTGCACACCTGCGTCCGATTACGCGCGCGCCCAGCGCCGCTAATAACAACACGCGGAAGGAAACTATTAATGGGCGAATCCCAGTTTGACGTCATCATTGTGGGCGCGGGTCCAGCAGGTCTCAGCGCTGCGTTAATCCTCGGTCGCGCCCGGCGGAGAGTACTGATTTGCGATTCCGCAAGGCCGCGGAACGCGTCCACTCGTCACTTGCATGGCTTCTTAACTCGCGATGGGATTGCGCCGGCTGAGTTTCTACGCCTCGCTCGCGAACAGCTCACAGCTTATGAGACGGTAACGCCGAGGGAAACTGAAGTGATCGACGGACGGCAAGTCGCAAGTGGCTTTGAGATTTCACTGCGCACCGGTGAACAATTGACCTCGAGAAAACTTCTGCTGGCAACGGGCGTGGTGGACGACGTGCCCACAGTTACCGGCCTCGCCGCCCTTTACGGACGCAGTGTTTTTCATTGTCCCTACTGCGACGGCTGGGAAATGCGCGATCAACCACTCGCCATCTATGGCAACGGCGAAACCGGATCGGGCCTCGCCCTGGAACTGACGCTGTGGAGTCGCGACCTGGTGCTGTGCACGGACGGGCCCGCGCAGCTTTCTGCCTCGCAACTGCAACGCCTGGACCGGCATAAGATTCCGGTCAACGAAAAAAGGATCGAACGCCTCGCCGGGACTGACGGCGTGCTCGAACGAATTGTTTTTGCAAACGGAGAATCGCTCGCGCGCCGCGGCATGTTTTTTAGTTCCGGCCAGCGACAGGGCTCGAACCTACCGGAAAAACTTGGCTGCGAATTTACTGAGCAAGGCTGTGTCTGGACCGGTGAATATGAAAAGACGAGTGTGCCCGGTTTGTACGTTGCTGGTGATGCGTCGCGCCTGGTCCAGTTTGTAATTGTCGCGGCCGCCGAAGGCGCGCAAGCAGCGGTAGCAATCAACAAGGAGCTGCTGGAAGAGGATCTGTCGTGAACTGGGCCAATGCAGAACCGGGAGCAGTAGCGACCGGATGCTGCACGCTACTTAGGGGAATCTCTCGGTACGAACTAGAAAGGCACACGCTCAAATAGGGACTACGGCCAATCTATGATGCCCAACCGAAGTTGATTTCCAGCATCCGGTCGCTACTGCTTTCGGTTCTGTAGCGCGTTCAGACCTACAAATTTTCGGGCTCTTCGCGGATTATCTCCGTGGCTTGTTTATCTTCGCGCAGACCCTGAAACGACGGATGTCGAATCGAACCGTCCGCGGTCCATTCCGTAAATTCGACTTCTCCGACCAGCAACGGCTTGGCCCACTGGGCCTCGCGCAGTCCCGGATCTTTAGGCTTGGTCGCAAAAGACATCCGCGGTTGCGCGATGCGATCCAGTTTCTTTTGCAGTTCCAGCCGCTGCTTAATGCTGAAGCCGGTCCCCACGCGACCCGAGTAGATCAGCTTGCCGTGGTCGTAAACACCGAGGATCAGGGAACCAAACCCAGGAAAGTTTTTCTTCGAAGGCGTGTAGCCCGCGATCACAAACTCCTGCCGCCGCAGACACTTGGTCTTGACCCAGTTGCGATTGCGCGTCGATTCGTAAGGTGAATCAGCCAGCTTAGAAACGATCCCCTCGATGCGATATTCGCAGGCCTGCTTAAAAAACAGCGGACCGTCGCCTGTCACATGATCGCTGTAGCGCAGTGGTCCTTTGGATTTGGTGTGCGACAACAACTGTTCCAGCACTCCCTTGCGCTCGCGTAGCGGAGTGCGCATCAGGTTGAACCCATCGAGATAAATCAAGTCGAACACTTCAAATACGAATGACGGCGCCTTACCGCCTTGACCCAGCGACTGCTGCAACTTTTGGAAACTGCTGCGGCCGGCCGCGTCAACAACAACGACCTCGCCGTCAAGCACCGCGTTCGTGACCGGCAGCGTCTTGAGCGCCTGGGCCAGGTTCGGAAATTTCTCTGTCCAATCCTTGCCGTTGCGACTCAGGAAGCGTACTGCCCCGCGTTGCAGATGGCACAGCATGCGATAGCCGTCAAACTTTAGTTCATGAAACCACTCTGCGCCGGTCGGCGCTTCTTTCACCAGCGTGGCGAGTTGCGGCGCGATCACGTCAGGCATCGCAGCCTTGCGTGCGCCGGGTAGTTTCTTGAGTTGCGTCGCTGTAATTTGAGCCAAACAGATACCTCGATGAATTTCCAATTAATAACTGCTGGTCCTTTTCACCTGCTCTTTTCGCGTTATCAAAGTGAAGACAAGCTAGGCAGACAGCCTGACGCGCTGCCCAACTTAGAATCTTGACGATTCATTTCCCGAACAGTACAGGTGAACTAGGATAGCCGGAGGAGGCCATATGTTGAAATCGAAAATTACCCTGCTAACCCTGCTCTCGTTAGCGTTTCTCGCCGCGCCGCTGCCGCGTCTGGCCCGGAATTCAATTGCCCAGTCTCAACAAGTCGTAATCACGGACAGTGACAGCAAGACAAGGAAGAGCTATACCGGCACCCCGCTGCTCTGGCGCGAGCCGGCGGATCTGGAGTCGCGCAATCTCCTGCTCGGCGCGGGCGGCGACACCATGAAACCCGATCTCACTCGAGTTAGCTTTGTGGAACAGAAGACCGGAGGTTATTCAACCAAGTATCGCGTTACCGATGGCGCCGGCAACGAATGGATGGCGAAAATCGGTAAGGAAGCACAAACTGACACCGCGGCGAACCGCTTGCTGTGGGCCATCGGCTACGAGCCCGAGATCGCTTACCTGATCCCGCGCCTGACCATCGCCGGCAAAGGAGACTTTGAGAACGTGCGTCTCGAGGCACGGCCTAAAGCAGTCAAGCGCGTCAGCAGCTGGAAATGGGACGACAACCCGTTCAAAGGCACGCGCGAACTTCAGGGCCTGAAACTCATGATGGCCTTCATTAACAACTGGGACATGAAGGACGATAACAACCAGATTCTCGCCGCGAGAGGCGTCACCGAAGGCGGCGACCTGCGTTACATCGTGAGCGACCTCGGCGGCTCTTTCGGCAAGACGGGCGGAATTATTTCCCGCAGCCGAAACAAGCCTTCGGACTATGTGAAAGCCGAGTTTATCAAAGAGGTAAAAGGCGAGAATGTCGTGGTGAACTACGGCGGCAAAAATAAAATCCTGTTCGCGGATCTCAAGGTCGAGGACGCCAAGTGGCTGGCCACACTGCTGAATCGTTTGAGCGACGAACAGATCAAGGACGCGTTTCGTTCGGCGAACTATAGTACCGAAGAAGTTGAACAACTTGCCGGCGCCGTGCGGACCAGGATAGCCGCTCTCGCGCGACTGTAACGACAGTAGCAGGAACACGACTGCGGTGCCCCTCCACCAGACATGAATCCGTCACGTCCATCCGAAGTTGCGGCAGCCTACAACGAGTGGGCCGCGACTTACGATGTCGTCCCGAACCGCACACGCGATCTCGCCGGCGACGTGCTACGTCGCGTAAATCTCAAATTCACCAGTCGCACTATCATCGAAGTGGGTTGCGGGACGGGACGTAATACCGAGTGGCTGGCCCGCTCAGCTGCGTCTGCCAAAAATATTATCGGATTAGATTTTTCCGAACAAATGCTGGCGCATGCCCGAGCGCGACTTAACGATCCGCGGGTACGTTTCCTGCGGCACGATGTGCGCAGTGCCTGGCCGCTGGAAAATGCGAGCGCGGACGTAATTATCGTGATGCTGGTGTTGGAGCACGTCGAACACCTCCAGACGATCTTCGAGGAAGCCGCCCGTACCTTGACCGCCTTTGGTGAACTCTTCATTTGTGAGCTACATCCGATGCGACAACTGTTGGGTGGGCAGGCGCGCTTCGCCAACGTACAAACAGGCGAGCTGCAACTCGTCCCGGCCTTCCTGCATAACGTTTCTGACTACGTGAATGCAGGCCTCGCAGCCGGTCTTGAACTTACGCAACTTGGCGAGTGGCGCGATGCCGAAGCAGCTCCGCGGGAATTACCCCGCCTCCTCTCGCTCACTTTGCGTGCGCCGGTGCGGCCATTGAGTTGAAGCCTTCGCTCGTGCTTGACGTAATTGGATTCAGGCCCTATCGTACAGCCTCCCTTCAGCAAATGATCCTGATCCAATCCGAAAGAAACTCGTGGACGATTTCCCCAGTCCTGCGAGAGCTTCCGAAACGACCCGCATCATAACTTCTCGGGAATGTTTGCCTAAATCGCCGTTTTCACTGACATGGAGAAAATCATGAATAGACCCCCGTTTGCTTCGTTGTGCGCCGCCGTGGCCGCACTAATCTTGAGTAGTTTAATTTTTACCAGCCAGGCATCAGCCAAACCATTGAATTCGTCACCGGGCGCAAACGCTGAGCCCGTGGTCGCGCAAACTCAGAACCCGCAGGTCGCACTAAAAGCGCCCGACCAGGATCTGGAACAACTGCGCACCGACCTGCTAACTTTCGTTCAGGCTTACAAAGAGTTCGCCGGGACCGTTGGCATGAACAAGCAAGCAGCGGCCTTCGATCTCAACGCCGAACAGATTCGCAAGCTGTCGCTTAGGCAACTTGATGTCTTGAAGGGCTTCCTACCGGACACAACCGGCGTAAAAACCGCCACGCAAAAACTGCGCACTCAGGTCGAGTTACAGCAGGCTGAGAACAAGTGGTCGACATCGCAGATGAGATTCGTGGGCTCCCCGCAACCGAATTCGCCCGGATTTCCCGGCGCTGATTATCCGAGTTGCGGCAGCACGCGCACCAGCGAAGCGATCGTTGACGCGTCTGACACCGCCTTGTTTGCCGCGGAAACTGTACGTGATGCAGCGAGTCGCGCCTGCGATGAAGTGGTAGTGATTCTCGGAGAAGGCGGCAATGGTTCACTTGCCTGCCTGATAACGGACGGCATTTACGTGGCCGCCAAGATCGTGAACTACGGGCTCCACTTCTGCAACGACAAGATCGACCAGGCCGAACTGCTGGCTTCTTATGCGCGGCTGGATCACTTGCATAGCGATCTCGACGCCAGCGTCGCCAACGATAACGCCAATAAGACCGCCATTATTACTAACGACAATACGAACACCACGAGTATCGTCGCCAACGACAATGCCAACAAGACCTCGATCATCAACAACGATAATGCGAACAAGACCTCCATTATCACTAACGACAACACCAACACGGCAAACATCATCGCCAACGACAATGCCAACACCACGAACATTCTCGTCAACGCGAACGCGAACAAGAATGAACTGAGAGACCTTATTCTGCGCACGCAAATCGAGGCGGACCTCGCTTCGACCGACAGCGCCACTTTCGTCGCGCTTTACCTGACACCGACTGCGAACGGCGGCTATCTCGATCTGACGCGCACAATCGTCGCCCAGACCATTGCCAACATTCAGGCCGCCGGCGGCAGCACTGGGCAGGCCCAGTCGCTGCTGAGCCAGGGTGACGCAGCGCGTACGGCGGGAGACTTCAAGGGCGCGTACACGCTCTATCGCAAGGCGTATAAGGCCGCGACGAAGTAACCCTTCAGCGCTGTTTCGGAAGTAGCAAGATTAGGAGCCGTGCGTGGCATAAATCTACGTACGGCTTTTAATTCTTTGGTAGTACTGATCTCAGAGAACCAATCATCCGCCGTTCGCAACACTCGCCCAAACCACAATTAGCGCAGTTGAATTTTCACGTCCGCCGATCACCACCTCCAACCAGGTCTGGCAACGAGTGCGGCAGGTAAGTTATTATTCCCCGCCTCGCGACTGCCCGAATTCGTCGGAACTCTCTGCTCGTCCGCCAACCTCCAGAGGTTAGCTGGGAGACTGCTATGCCTTCTTCATCGTTCCCTCCTCTTATCGAACTGATTGCGGCCACCTTGCATGGTTCCGACGGAAACTACGTGGGAATGGCCACGCTGATTGCTCCCGGCCTGGCGCTTACCGCCAGTCACCTGGTTGCGAATGATCAGGAGTACGACATAGTGCCTCGCTTGGCCGGACCGAGAAGGGTGGCAACAGTCGCTCGCGACGAGGCGCGAGGCTTGGCAAAGCTCACATTCCCTCCTGCCGCTGAAGTTTTTGTGCCCTTCGACCTTCTTTCCTCGTCGGCACCCAGCGCCGGGGCCGATTGGCAGTGCGTATATCAATCACTCGATAGTCTTGAGTCAAAGGTGATTCAGGGGCGCGTCGCAGAGGTCGCCAAAATCGACGGTGTTCAGCGACTCAAGCTCTTGCCTACCGATCGCGACACGGGGATCGACATGCGCGAAAACCCGACATTCGCTGTCCCCGGAATTAGCGGAGCCCCGGTGATGGTCGACAACGAACTCGTCGGCGTGATGGCCCAGGACGAGAGTGAAGACAAATATTGCTACGCCATTCCTGTAACCGAGATGCCCCGCGACGAAATTGTCGCGGCGCGGCAGCGCGAGACTACGGAATCAGGTCAGGGCGAGCAGTCTGGCGAACTAAACGAAGCCGAGTTTTTAGCCCGCTTGAGTCCCTCGTCGGTGGCGGCTTTGGCTGAAGCGCACGGCATGCTCGCCTTCCTCGGTAGGTCCAAGTTGCATATGGAACACCTCATCGCCGGACTATTTCAAAAAGAGGGTGGGCCGACACAAACGGAATTCGCGCGGGCCGGCCTTGACCGGAAACGGCTAACGGAGATCGTTCAGACAGTCGTTGAGACCCGGTTGCCGCCGGCGGGCAGCTACGAGCCCCTGCTAACCCAGGAACTGCCGCCTCTGTCCAAACATGTACGCGCGGCCTTAATCGCGGCGGCAGCGCTGGCAAACGAACACGGGTTCGCCATCAGAACTCGCCACTTGATTCGCGGCGCGCTTTCCATAAGCGAGTGCAGTCTGATCAAAGCGCTGCTGGCGGCGGGTGTCGACGCGGGTCGAATTGCGTCACTCGATGAACCAGCCGCCGAGCAACCCGAGCCGCGCGCAACGCGCCGACCGACGCAGGCGGGCATCAGGTCAGACGAGCCTGAAGGCGAAGACCTGCTCGACATCAAGGCCGAGGTTGAGGCGCTCTGCACCGTACTCGCGTCGCGCGATGTGAAGCCGCCGATCTCGCTTGGCCTCTTTGGCGAGTGGGGCAGCGGGAAGAGTTTTTTCATGAAGAAGATGGAGGCGCGCTTCAACGAACTCAAAGAGGTTGGGCGCCAGCCGGGTTCCTCGTATTGCGCAAATATTGTGCAGCTTTGGTTCAATGCGTGGCACTACATGGATACCAACCTCTGGGCCAGTCTCGCCCAGGAAATTTTTGATAAGTTGGCCCAGGAACTGGCCCGGCAGGATGCGCTCGTCGCGGGTATAGATCCCGATTACGAACGGGCGAAACTGACAGCTGAACGGGCAGACGCGACCGAGGCCGTAACGAAAGCCGCGCAGGAGAAGCGTGAGGCTGACGCTAAAGTACGCGCCACCGAACAACAACTCACCGCCCTCCAAAGCGGAGAGACAACAGTCGCGATGAGTCCGCGGGCCGTTTTGCGTGAAGGCTATCGCTTCGCCGTCCAACAGCCGGAAGTGCGCCAGACAATAAAGACCGCCGAAAACACGCTCAAGCAAAAGGTTGATGAAGCAGCGACGACGCTGAACATGGGCGAAACGCCCGACTCCGTGAAGCAGCAGCTACTCGAGCTCCAGGGCCTGCTGGGCTACCTCAAGGCAATTTTTCTCGCCATACGTAACACGAGAAACAAGTGGCGCCTGGTTCTCTTGCTGGCAACCTTTGTAATCGTAGTGGTCGCGTTCGTCTGGCTGCTCCCGGCGTTGTTGGCCCAACAGAAGGTTCAGACTGCCTGGCTGTGGCTCGCGGGCGCCGCGCTGCCACTCCTGGCGACTCTCGGGACTTACCTGCCCGCGGTGAATCACGCTGTGAAAATTGTGCGCGACGCAGTTAGGTCCAATCAGGAATCCGTTGAGCAGGCGCGGCTGGACGCGGAACGGAAGCTCCAGGCAGACCACCAACAACTTCAGGAAAGCGCGAACCGGGCCGACGCCACGCTCCAGGCGGCAGTTACCAAAGCTCAGGAACTGACTACCGAACTCGACGACTTGCGCGCGGACCGGAAGATGTCGAGCTTCATCCGGCAACGACAGCAGAGCTCGGACTACACACGTCACCTGGGTGTGATAGCCAAGGCCCGCAACGACTTTGAACAGCTCAGCATGCTCATCGCCAAAGAGCAGGAACGTTCCGCTCACGAGCGCACGACAAAACAAGAGCTGGCTGCGGGCGCGGCAAACCTCGTCTTGCCGACCGCGGAGCTGCAATTACTGTTACCACGCATCGATCGCATCATTCTCTACATCGACGATCTCGATCGTTGTCCGGAAGACAAAGTGGTGGATGTGCTGCAAGCCGTTCACCTGCTGCTGGCGTTTCCACTCTTCGTAGTTGTAGTGGGTGTCGATCCGCGTTGGCTGCTCCATTCACTGCGGCAACACTCGCAGGCTTTCCGGGACAAGCCGGAGGACGATGAGGATTCGTCCGAAGAAGAGCGTACCCACTGGCAGTCAACTCCGCTGAACTACCTGGAAAAGATTTTCCAGATCCCCTTCACGTTATGGCCCATGGCTGCATCCGGTTTCGGCAAGATGGTGGACACCTTGACCGAACCGCCGAAGCCCGAAACGCCGGCTAAAAAACCGCAAGCACCGCTTGAGAGCAAGGCGCGCGAAGTCGCTGCACCACAGCCTGACTCGCAACCGCTGGCGACGCCGGCGACGGAGGCGTTGACGCCGCCAAACGTCACGGGAAGAGTCGTTACTAAAGAGCCGTCAGCGCAAACCCCCGAGCCAGCGCCCAAGAGTTTCCTCGCGACTGAGAAAGAACCTGCCGCGCACGCGCTAACCGAGCCCATTGATCCTCATCCGGCCCACCTGCAGATCAAATCCTGGGAACGAACGTACATGAAGCAGCTGCATCAACTGATTCCCTCACCGCGCGCCACCAAACGGTTCATTAATGTCTATCGTTTGATGCGAGCAGCGGTGGATATTGATGAACGCTTGGTGCTTGATGAATTCACCGGCGACGAAACGCAGGGAAGCTATCGCCCGGTGTTGTTGTTGCTTGCTATTCTTACCGGCTATCCGGATCAGGCCACGGAGATTCTGCGCGACTTGATCAAGAACGAACACCCGGAAACCTGGTGGGAGTTTGTCGACAACACCAGGAAGCGGGTGGAGAAACGGATAAAGTCGCCGGTCAGATCCAGTGCGTCCGGCGCTGAGCAGCCGGCGGCGACGGGCGCCGACGCCAAGCAAACCGCGAACGAGGTCGGGACTAAAACCAGCGCAGCCGAATCAAAGACCAACGGTACTGGCCAACCGGCGGAGGAAAAAGAAGGGACTGGGGAGGGGCCACTCAGTGCGGCGGAGGCGGAACGTTGGGAGCAACTCCTGGAAAAATTGGAACACTTGCGTGGCGTCATTGACCGGGACGAACCGTGCAAGGACTTCGTCGCGTGGGCGCCAAAAGTTGCGCGCTACTCCTTCCAATCCGGACGGGTGCTGCTGACGCGCAACGCCCTGCCAGCGCAGAACAAGTCCGCCTCTGGGCCGCGGGCAGACTTAGACTCCAAAACAAAACCGGCGTGAACGAATCACGCCGGTCTGCTGTATGACAGGCATTCCAGCCTGTAGGTTTTTTGAATGCAGGCAAGATGCCTGCGCTCCCAGGTGCGCTCCCAGAGTGCGCGCACCGGATCACACGCTACTCAGTCACGTCCCCGCTCTCGCCGTCGCTGCCGGCTGGAACCAGCGGCTCACGAACCAGCGGTTCGCGCCCTATGGGCGGCTGGATCTCTGCACCGCCGACGATGTCCGGGAAATCATCCAGGTCGCGCTCGCGTGCCTGATCGATTGACTCGTCGCGGGCGATTTCCACATTGCGGTAATACTCCATGCCCGTGCCGGCCGGAATCAACCGCCCCATGATCACGTTCTCCTTGAGACCGCGCAGGTAATCGATACGACCTGAGATGGCCGCTTCCGTAAGCACGCGGGTCGTCTCCTGGAACGACGCCGCCGAGATGAACGAGTCAGTCGAGAGCGAAGCCTTGGTGATACCCAGCAACAGCGGTTCAGCCTGGGCGACTTCGCCCTTTTCGCCGTTGACGCGTTCGTTTTCGTCAGTGAAGCGGAACCGATCGACCTGTTCCTCGAGCAGGAAGTCCGTATCGCCGACTTCCTTGATCTTCACCCAACGCAGCATCTGCCGAACGATCACTTCGATGTGCTTATCGTTAATGTTCACACCCTGCAGGCGATAGACTTCCTGGATTTCGTTGACCAGATACTCCTGCAGGCGCTGCATTCCGAGCACGCGCAAAATGTCGTGCGGGTTGAGCGGACCGTCCATCAACGCTTCGCCGGCGCGGACGCGATCGCCTTCCTGCACGTTAATGTGCGTACCGCGCGGGATGTCATACTCACGCTCTTCGCCGTCGTCGCCGGTAATGATGAGCTTGCGCTTGCCCTTGGCGATTGGGCCGAGGGTAACGGTACCGTCGATTTCCGACATAACCGCGGTTTCCGCTGGGCGACGCGCTTCGAACAGTTCCACGACGCGCGGCAGACCACCGGTAATGTCCTTGGTCTTGGTTGTTTCGCGCGGAATCTTAGCGATGATGTCGCCGGGCTCTACGTCTTCGCCGTCGATGACCATCAGGTTGGCCCGCACGGGCATCTGGTAAGTCTTCAGAATCTTATTGCTGGCGTTGCGCACTTCGAAGCGCGGCTGTTTCTTCTCGTCAGGCGAGTCTTTCACAACCATGCGCGACTGACCGGTTACTTCGTCGACTTCTTCGTCGAAGGTTACGCCTTCTTTCAAGTCCTGATACTTAACGTGGCCGGCGACTTCCGTCAGGATCGCGAAGGTAAACGGATCCCAGGTCGCCAGCAGTTGATCCTGCGTCACGCGCGCGCCGTCTTCGACCAGGATGTGCGCGCCGTAAACAATTTGATAACGCGCTGCCTCGCGGCCGCGGTCGTCGATGATCGTCAGGGAACCGTTACGGTTCATGGCGATGCGTTCACCCTTGCGGCTCTTTACCGTCTGCAGGTCTAAATATTTTATTGTCCCGTCCTGACGTGCTTCGTGTTTCGAAGACTCTTCCAAACGCGCCGTACCACCGATGTGGAACGTGCGCATGGTGAGCTGCGTGCCGGGTTCGCCAATCGACTGCGCGGCAATAACGCCTACCGCTTCGCCGATTTCCACCGGCCGACCAGTGGCCAGGTTGCGACCGTAGCACTTGATGCAGCAGCCGCGCCGCGTTTCGCAGGTCAACACGGAACGAATGCGCACAACCTGGACGCCGGAACGTTGAATCTCGGACGAAAGGTCTTCGTCAATCTCGGCGTTGCCGTCGACAATCACGCGGCCTTCAACCGGATCAATAACGTCTTCGAGAGCGATCCGGCCGACGATGCGGTCGCGCAACGACTCAATCTCTTCGCCGCCTTCAACGATGGCACTAGCGGAGATACCGCGCAACGTACCGCAATCAGGCTCGCTGATAATCACGTCCTGCGCCACGTCAACCAGGCGTCGGGTCAGGTAACCCGAGTCGGCGGTCTTCAGCGCCGTATCGGCCAAACCCTTGCGGGCGCCGTGGGTGGAGATGAAGTACTGCAACACGTCGAGACCTTCGCGGAAGTTTGCCTTGATGGGCGTCTCGATGATCTCGCCCGAAGGTTTGGCCATCAAGCCGCGCATGCCGGCGAGCTGGCGAATTTGTTGTGCACTGCCGCGCGCGCCGGAGTCGCTCATGACCAGGATCGGGTTGAGTTCACCGGAAGACTTCTCGCGTTCGTCCATCGCCTTGAACATTTCCTTGGCGACTTTGTCGGTCACTTCAGACCAGATGGCGATGACTTTGTTGTAGCGCTCGCCGCTCGTGATCACGCCGTCAAGGTACTGTTGCTCGACCGCGATCACGTCAGCTTCGGCCTTCTTAACCAAAGGCTTCTTGGCCTCGGGGGTAACCAGATCGTCGATGCCGATCGAGATGCCGGCCTTGGTGGCGTAAAGGAATCCGAGGTTCTTCAGATCGTCAAGCATCTTGACAGTCATCTCGTGGCCGAGACGAATGTGGGAATAGTTGACCAGCGACTGCAGTCCCTTTTTCTTGAGCGTGCCGTTGAAGAACGGCAGGCCGGGCGGAATCGAGTCGTTGAAAATGACGCGACCAACGGTGGTGTCGATGACGCGGCGCACGTCTTCCTGCACGGCCGCACGCAGGATGTCCTGCGGATCGTGTTCCTGCGTCAGATCAATCAAGTCGCCCTGGATGCGCAGTTTGATCGGCGTCTGCGTCGTCACTTCCTTCGCGTCGAGCGCCAGCAGCACTTCTTCGAGCGAAGCAAACACACGGCCTTCACCCTTCGCGCCCGGCTTGTCGCGCGTCAGGTAATAAATGCCGAGCACGATGTCCTGCGAAGGCACAGCGATTGGCTGGCCGCTCGCGGGACTGAGAATGTTATTGCTCGAAAGCATCAGGACCGCGGCTTCGATCTGCGCTTCGGGCGAAAGCGGAATGTGAACGGCCATCTGGTCGCCGTCAAAGTCAGCATTGAAAGCGGTACAGACGAGCGGATGAATCTTGATCGCCTTACCTTCAACCAGCACCGGTTCAAACGCCTGGATACCGAGACGGTGCAGGGTCGGCGCACGGTTTAGCAGCACCGGATGCTCGCGAATTACTTCCTCGAGAATGTCCCAAACGACGGGCTCCTGGCGTTCAACCATCTCGCGTGCCTGCTTGATCGTCGCCGCATGGCCCTGCTTCTCGAGTTGGTTGTAGATGAACGGTTTGAAAAGTTCGAGCGCCATCTTCTTGGGCAGGCCGCACTGGTGCAGTTTCAACTCCGGACCGACGACGATTACCGAGCGTCCCGAGTAGTCAACGCGCTTGCCCAGCAGGTTCTGACGAAAACGTCCCTGTTTGCCTTTGAGCGTGCCGCTAAGCGACTTGAGCGGGCGATTGTTGACGCCACGCAAAACGCGACCGCGTCGACCGTTGTCAAACAGAGCGTCGACAGCTTCCTGCAGCATGCGCTTTTCGTTGCGCACGATAACTTCCGGGGCGCGCAACTCCATTAACTTCTTGAGACGGTTGTTGCGATTGATCACGCGCCGATAAAGATCGTTAAGATCCGAAGTCGCGAAGCGGCCGCCATCGAGCGGTACCAGCGGGCGCAGCTCAGGTGGAATGACCGGAATCACATCCAGGATCATCCACTCGGGACGATTACCCGATTTCTGAAAACTGGTCGCCACCTTGAGCCGTTTCGAATACTTCAGTTTCTTCTGCTGCGAAGTTTCTTCGCGCATGCGCTTGCGCAATTCGACAGTCAGTTCTTCCACCTTGACCATCGAGAGCAGTTCTTTGATTGCCTCGGCGCCCATCTTCGCGACAAACTGCGCCGGGTAATCGCGCACCAATTCACGATAGCGCTCATCGGTGAGCAGCTCGCGCTCCTTGATGCCGGTGACGTCGCCCGGGTCGATGACGATGTACGACTCGAAATAAAGCACCTTCTCCAGCTCGCGCAGCGGGATGTCGAGCAAGTGGCCGATGCGCGAGGGCAGGCCCTTGAAGAACCAGACGTGCGAACACGGGCTCGCGAGATCGATGTGGCCGAGACGCTCGCGGCGCACCTTCGCCTGCGTCACCTCCACGCCACACTTATCGCAGATCACGCCGCGATGCTTCATGCGTTTGTATTTGCCGCAGAGGCATTCCCAATCAGCCACCGGGCCGAAGATGCGCGCGCAGAACAACCCATCCCGCTCCGGCTTAAACGTGCGGTAGTTGATCGTCTCCGGCTTTGTCACTTCGCCGTGCGACCACTGCCGGATTTTTTCCGGCGACGCCAGCGAAATGCGAATTGCTTCAAAGTCAGGAGCTAATTGCGTCTTCTCTTGTTGAAATCTGAACACGTTGTTCTCCATTTTCAACCACGGTAGGCAGAAAGCAGTATGCAGAAGGCAGAATGCAAAAGGCCGTGGTTGCTGCCTTCTGCTTACTGCCTAGTGCCTTCCAGCCGTTATCATTCCGCCGCGCTGGTGATCAGCGCTTCCCCCACGCCGTCGCCGTTTTCTTCGCCGGGGACTTTCTTGTGAATCAACTCAACGTCGAGACAGAGCGACTGTAGTTCGCGCACCAGGACGTTGAACGACTCGGGCAGACCCGGGTCGAAGTCGGCTTCGCCTTTGACGATGGCTTCATAGATCTTCGAGCGTCCCGCTACGTCGTCGGACTTCGCCGTCAACAACTCCTGGAGAATATGGGCCGCGCCGTAAGCCTCGAGCGCCCAAACTTCCATTTCTCCAAAGCGCTGTCCGCCGAACT
>JAVEEA010000107.1 GCA_030840675.1 Pyrinomonadaceae bacterium | reverse complement strand
GCAAACACTTCCTGAATCATTCGGCCATCGTGATTGACGGTGACGTAAAGATTCTGGCCATCAAACGGAATCTGCCAGGTGGCGCCCTTCAACTCGCGTGGGCGCTCGATGCGCACGGCCTCGAGCTGTGCCCGGTCGCTGATGCGCGAACCAACTGACGGAGTTCTCCCTAACGGTCGGGCTTCCGCCCCGGCATCCGCATCGGTCGTCGTGTCCGCCTGAATCTGTTGGCGCGCCGCGACCTCCGCGTCGGGGCCGACGGGTGCGACAATGCTCCCATCATGACTCGTCAGTTCGTCGACCACTTCAACGACCGCCTCGGGATTGCAGGCAATCTCACCTTTTGCCTCGGACGCGTTTGCGTCAGAAGCTTTCATCGAGGTCAACACCTGATTGTCGCGCGAGCCGTCGCGGTAGTAACTGACAGCTTTGCAACCCAACTGGCGACCGAGCCGGTAAAGATTATCGACTGACGCAACCGTATCGTTGACCGCACCGTTGCAGGTCTTGGAGACGCTGTTATCGACGTTGCGTTGCGCGGCAGCGAGCACGTGCACATGCTGCTCGGCGCTGATGTTCATGGCGGAAATGAATTGCGGCGGGAGTTCGCGTTCGTGTTCGCAGACGTACTCCGACGCGCGGTCAATCGACTCCTGGTTGGTCTGGTCCACTTCGATTCCCAAAGCGTTGGCCGCGAGCGTATGTACATAAGTGCGTGTGCCGAGCGTGTCGCGACGCACGTAAGCCCAGGAGAAGTTTGGTTCAATGCCGGACGACGTTTCCGCCACCAGCGAAATCGTTCCGGTCGGCGCGATCGTTGTTACTTCGTAGTTGCGCGGCGTCAAGACTGTGTCGCGCGGGATGCCGATCTGGTTGTAAAGAAAGTCTTCGTAGGCTTCGCGGTTCGGCTCAAACTCGGGGAAGGTCCCCTTCTCGGCGCCAATCCTGATGCTCGCGTTCCAGGCCTCGCGGCGAATGAAGCCCATCATCTCGTCCATCAGGTCGATTGACGCGGCCGAGCCGTAGGTGACGTTGAGGTTCACACACAGATCCGCAAACCCCATGATGCCAAGGCCGACGGGACGAGTGCGCGTTACCACATCGTTAATCTCGGGAAGCGGCCAGGCGCAGGTGTCGATCACATTGTCGAGGAAGCGCGTGCAAAGGTGCGTTACTTCGCGCAGGCGGTCCCAGTCAACGCGCTGCTCAGCATCGTAAAACTTGTTCAAGTCGATCGAGCCGAGGTTGCAGGAATTTGAGAAGTGGAGAAACTGTTCGCCGCAGGGATTACACGAATAGATGGGCCCCATCGACTTCATCATGTGGTTATGACGGTTCACCTCGTCGATGAAAGCTATGCCTGGTTCGGCATACTTGTGTGCACTCGCGACGATCCGATTCCAGATGTCAGGCGCATAGACCATACCCGGTCGCGGGGCTTCTTCAATCGTGCAGTCGGAAAGGTCGGCCGAGTCGAATGCGAGCTTGTCCGGGAAAGTAACGGTGGCGCCGTCAGGCCGGCGATAGATGACGTAATCATCGTTGCGTAGCGGATCGTAAATTGGATCGGTCCACGACTCGCCGTCAAACTCGAGCTGAAACCATTCGTTATCGTCCACGGCCTTCAGGAATTTGTCGGTAACGTTAACCGAGATGTTGAAGTTCGTAAGCGAGTGCTGATCGTTTTTCGCATGAATGAAGCGCAGCACGTCCGGGTGCGTCACGCGCATCATGCCCATGTTCGCGCCGCGTCGCACGCCGCCTTGTTTCACTACGTCAGTCACTTGGTTGACGATGTTCATGAACGAGACCGGGCCGGAAGCGACTCCGGTTGCGGAACTAACCATGGCGCCAGAGGGACGCAGAAATTCGTAAGTCATGCCGGTACCGCCGCCGGTTTGATGAATCGTCGCCGCCGCCTTGGCGTGATCCATGATGCCGTTGAGGGAATCGGGTACCTCCAGTACGAAGCAGGCAGCCAGCTGGCCGTTAACTCGGCCGGCGTTTACCAGGCAGGGTGTATTGGGAACAAACTCGCGCGCCAACATGACATCGCTCATGGCCGCAAAAAACAGATCACGCTTTTGAGCGTCTTTCTCCGCGGCTGAGACGTGACCCACCACTCGACGAACGATGTCCGGCCACTCTTCGAGTGCTCGTCCTTTCGCGTCCTTCAACGAATAGCGCTTACTGATAACCCGCTTTGCATTCAAGCCAAGCGGCTGGCTCTTGCGGCGGACGGGCGGTGTGGTCACCGTGGTCCCGGTTGCGGTGCTGGGAGATACATCTACGGCGAGGGTGTCTTTTCTAATAGCTGCGCTCATCTCATTTACCTTTCTCGTGCCGGGGTCACGAGTAACTGCGTCTGAATTTCAATTTCCGCGAGCTTCAGAGACGGTTATACAGCTACATTATAGTAGACGCACCGGCTCTTTTCATGTGTAGCGGATACTTCGGTTGGCTTTTCTCGAAGCGAAAAAACTATGCGGAGAGCAGTACAGGGGGCCTGCCGCTGCTCCAAGTAAACCCGCCCCGTCTCAAGCGGAGCGGAATATACTCCTTTGATAACCTGATGTCAACATCTTGTGGTCGCTTTTTTTTTCAACGCCTTATAGTGTGTTAATTGAGATTCAACGTTAAGTCCTAAACCACTGATAATCAGACGCTTCAGCCCCCGGATACCTCGCTGACGGGTTATAAAGCCGGCGGATTCTTTAACGCAAAGGTCGCAACGTTTCCACAAAGTGCGCACACATAATACTGTTTGCGTACTTTTGCGATACTGCTTCCGCGACCTTTTCGCTAAATGATTTTGACTGAAGAGAAACTCGCTATTTGGAGCTATTGGAGAGGAGTAATTCGAACTTGCCCAGGTCGCGATTGTGGCTATCCAGAGCGGCAAAAGTGTCGGAAGTCTCTTCCAGCATCTGCTTTGTCATGGCGATGGAATCGCTGAGCTGTTCGAAGTCCAGCGAGGAGACTCGTTCGGGAGTCGGCAGGGTAACGACCTGATCGTTGACCAGACCGAAGAAGTTCTCAATCGATTGCAGTTGACCTTCCACCAGCTTTACCGAACGTTCTATGTCCTGAAATGCAGCCACGCGGCGTTTCAGGATTTCCACGTTTGACTGTTGAATACGGCGCTCGCGATCGTCATGCGAATTCTCGACCGAGCGCTCGGCCTGAACCAGTTGGTTCTGGACTGCCTGTCGATTTATCGATCGCAGGTGATGTTTGCGGCGCCGGTAAACGTCGAGTAAATCTACAAAGTCTTCCCAGCGTTGATCGAGGCTCTGAATGTTCGAGGGAATTTGTTTGGCGTTGGTAAACTTCTTGTAGTTGGAATAAATTTGGTTCTTCATCCAGCGCAAATACTCGACCGCCTCGCGTTCGCGCGGATCGAAGAGCTTGATGGAAGCTTCGCGTTGCTGATCGCGCAGCTTCAGCAGACGCTGCTTTTCGCGGCGGTCAACGAGGCGGCGGTAGATTGAACTGGCTGGCACGGTAACTAAGTAAACTGTCTCGGCCGCAAGACCCGCGGCCAGCGGCAATACCTCATGCGCGGAAGCGAGCGTGTACGCTCCGACAACTCCAAAGCTCAGCAATCCCAAAAAATTCAGGGGTTCGTTGAAGGCTTCTTTCAGATACTTCAGATCAATCTTGGGAAACTCTGCCATATCCTTCAAGAACCAAAAACTACCTGGCTGCCGGCAACGCTGAAAATCAATTAATCCGGTTACTGTTGTTGACTACTTTTTCGTTTTGCTCGCTGCCGCTGGTTTCACCCTGTGCCGGCAAGGCCTGCTGTGTGCCAGTGGTTCCGCCCAGCAGTCCCATCTCCTGTTTATACGCAAGCAACTTGTCCTGTAACTGCATATCCATCGCTTCACGTTCGATGTCCTGCATCTGGTTGTCGACGGACGCCGAGCCGAGCTGGAGTTTTGCTTCAGCAGCAGCAGCGCGCCGATCGATCTTGTCGCGCATCTCGTCGAAGGTTGAGGCGTCGTCGCCAATCTGGAACGACTCCATCGTCTGGGCCAGTTGCTCCTGCAGTCGCGCCTGCTTCGACTGATTGATCAGCTGCATGGCCTCGGCCGTGCGCCGCTGCATTTGCAACACATAATTGTCGCGCGCCTTGAGCGCCTGCTTCGAGGCGAGCGTAGCGTGCTCGAGTTGCTGCGAAGTTTTTTGCAGGTCCATCTGCGCTTGTTGCAGCTGGCCGATATAAGCGGTGGCTATGTCGTCGCGGCTCAGCTTAACCGAGGCGCGGATCTTCGAGTCCAGGTCCACGACCTGGCCTTCCAGACGTTCCTTGCTTTTCGCGAGAAGCTTTTCCGTCGCCATCACCTGCGCCACGGAATTGTTCAACTCCGGCACGCGATCGCGCATGTCTCGGATTGTCTGCTGTAAGATCAACTCGGGATTCTCAGTCGATTCGATTATTCCGCCAAAGAGCGCCCTCATTGAACGCGAGATTCTGCTTAAAAGTCCCATGTTTTCGCTGATCCTCCACGAAGAGATGTGCGATCTTAGTGCTGTGGTTTCAAATTCCCGCGCCCGTAATAGGTACGTTGAATTACTTCGAAGGGTTCAAAATACGGTGGCCAAAAGTGAGCCGAAGTATAACAGCAGTTGCCTACCTCTTCCAGACGAGCGGGATTTCTTCTCTTACGAATGCGCGTAGCGACTTGTGCGCCTCCCTGCAGAGGCCAGCAGGATTTTACCACTCGTGACTCTCGCTGAAGCGCCCTATGTCCCGACGATACTGCATTCCTTTCCAATTAACCTCCCCAATGGCTTCGTAACACGTCCGCAGCGCCTCGACCAATGTGGTCCCGGTCGAAGTCACACCCAACACTCGACCACCGGAGGTAACGAAGTCGCCATTCCGCGATTTCTCAGTGCCGGCATGAAATACCTGCAGCGAGTCACTTGCAGCCAGCCTTTCGAGTCCCGAAATAACGACGCCGGTTTCATAAGCGCCGGGATAACCGCCGCTCGCCAATACCACGCAAGCCGAGGCCTGTTCGCTCCAGTCCACGTCAATGTCTCCCAGTTTACCCGTAATCATTGCCTGAAAAATCCGCCAGAGATCTGTTTGCAACCTGACCAGAACTGCCTGAGTTTCAGGATCGCCGAAACGCACGTTGTACTCGAGGACTTGCGGACCCGTCGCTGTCAACATCAAACCGATGAAGAGAATCCCGCGAAAGGGAAACCCTTCCGCCACGGCGCCCTCGAGCGTTGGCACCACAATATCTCGCACGATCCGGTTGAGAGTCTCACTGTCGATTAGTTTAGCGTCGGTGATTGCTCCCATGCCGCCGGTGTTTGGTCCGGTGTCATTTTCTCCGATGCGCTTGTGGTCGCGTGCCGCGGGCATCAGCACGTAGTCGCGGCCGTCCGCGAACAAAAGGACTGAAACTTCTCTGCCGGCGAGCGCCGCTTCGATCACCAGGTGCTGCGCGGCTTGCGGCGCTACCAGCGATCCGGAAAGCAACTCGACGACTGCCCGTTCAGCTTCATCGTGCGAACGGGCGACGACCACGCCCTTGCCGGCCGCCAGTCCATCCGCCTTCACCACCACCGCGGACTCGGGTGGTCCAAATTTTCCGCTGCGCAACGCCGCGACCGCTTCGCCGGCAGAATTCGCCACGGCGTATGGGGCCGTCGGTATTTCGTGACGCTGCATGAAATCTTTCGCAAACGATTTACTCGCTTCCAATCTCGCAGCCGCCCGACTTGGTCCAATAATCTTCAGACCACTACCCTCGAACTCGTCAACAATCCCGTCAGCCAAAGGACCTTCGGGTCCGACAATCGTCAGATCAATGTTCTCCGCGCGTGCAAACCGAAGCAGCGCCAAGATGTCGTTCGCTGGTATCGGGACGCAAGTAGCCAACTGTGAAATACCGCCATTGCCTGGTGCACTGAAGAGAGATAACGGCAGTTTCGACGTACGCTGCAGAGTCTGCAGAAGCGCGTGTTCCCGCCCGCCCGAACCTACGACCAACACCTTCGTTGTCAGCTTACTCGACCCAGTTAACATTGCCTGCCAGAATCTCCTTGACACAGTTTCGCCATAGTTATACTTTTCTTCATCCGCTCCGCCTGTTCGAGGGCCAGCCGAGGCTCACCCCGATGCTCGCCAGGAAATAGCGGTCCTTTGAATGTTTGGCCAGACCGCTATTTAAGTGGCCCGCCCAATTTTAAGCGAACAACGACCCCGGGAGAACGAATCATGTCAGAACGGGAAGAAATCCGCGAGGTGGATACAACCTCAGAATCCGAACATCCGGATCGCAGCATCAAGTGTGTGGATTGTAACGAGCATTTCATCTGGACCTCAGGCGAACAGGCATTTTTCCACGACAAGGGATTGAAGAACGAGCCAAAGCGTTGCAAACCCTGCAAGCAGGCGAAGAACGAAAGGCTGGCTGCCATCACCGCGGCCCAAACCTCGGGCGTCAGACAACGCGTCGAGGTCTCGGTGCAGTGCGCACAATGTGGGCAACAAACCACCGTGCCTTTTTATCCTTCGCAGGGACGCCCCGTTTATTGTCGTTCGTGTTTTCTGGCAGGACGGGCTACGGAAGCGAACAGTTCGGCCAGCGCTTGAGTTCACGCGATCATTGCTTCACCGCACAACTTCCGCCCCCACTAATCATTCGCATGTTTGTGCGCGCTCTTAATACTATTTTTCCAAATGGTAAGGCACACTGGTCACGATCACACCCTTCTTAAAGAGTAACGCACCCTTCAGCATCAATGAACTCTGATTGTGCAGCAGGTGTTGCCACCACTTAGCCGGTACAAACTCAGGCAGAACCACGGTTAACATATCATTCTCGCTATGGCGTTCGCGGCGAGCGATGTAACGCAACAACGGACGCGTAAGTTCCCGGTAGGGTGACGGCAGTACCACCAATTTCACTCCGGCCCCCCAACGCTCCCACTTCTCCCGTAACTTGATTGTGGCTTCCTCATCGAAGTCCACATAAACAGCCTGAACATGATCGGGAGCGATCGACTTTGCATACTGCAACGCACTAACAACTCCGCGGTGAATGCCAGAGATCGGAACGATCACGGTGTGCTTGATCGGACGAAGTTCTCCAAGCCCTTCCGTGGACAGTTGTTTCGCCACGCCCACATAGTGATTGTGAATGGCGCGAAACACGAGCACGAGCAGCGGAACAACTACCACCACTATCCAGGCGCCGTGAATGAATTTGGTGGCAATGAAGACACACAGCACGATGAAGGTAGCGACGGCGCCGACAGCATTAATCACGATGGATTTTTTCCAGTGCGCGCTGTCTGTTACTTCGTCCGTAACGAAGGACGATCCGCGTTGCTCAGACGCCTCAAGTTCGACATCGGGTAAGGGTTCTCTATCGACCGTGCTCTGAGTGAAGTGAATGTCATCCTCAACCCGACTGCGCGGCTTCGCTTTCTTCGGCGACTGCGCACGCACTTTGAGCCAATGACGTACCATCCCGGATTGCGAAAGAGTGAACGAGAGAAAAACGCCCACCGCATAAAGAGGAATGAGACGGCTGGTGTCTCCGCCAAAGGCGATCACAAGGACGCTCGCAAAGATTGCCAGGATCACAATTCCATTTGAGAAGACGAGTTTGTCTCCGCGGGTGGCGAACTGTCGCGGCAGGAAACGATCACGGGCCAATAAACTGCCGAGCCGCGGGAAGTCGGCAAAAGAGGTATTAGCCGCCAGCACCAGGATTAGCGCTGTCGTACTTTGCACAACGTAGTAGAACCAAGCCATAGGCCCGGTGAACATGATACGGGCAAACTGAGAAATGACGGTTTCACTCGCGTGCGGATGAACGCCATAGAGGTAAGCCAGGACGCTCGTGCCGAGGAACATGACCGTCAGCAGTAGGGCCATCCACACCAGGGTGGTAGCCGCGTTCTTCGCCTCAGGTTTCTTGAACGCCGGGACGCCGTTGGAGATGGCTTCGATACCGGTGAGCGCGGCACACCCGTTAGAGAAAGCTCCCAGCAAAAGAAAGAGTGTCAGCGGCTGAAGCTTGTATCCTTCCGCGATTTTGATCTGTTCGGCAGTCGGAACGCGCGCGGCGCCACCGTACGTGTAATAGCTGAATAGCCCATAACTTATCATGAAGAGAAAGCTGATCAGGAAGGCGTAAGTGGGCGCCGCGAACAGACTCCCCGCTTCCCTCACGCCACGTAAATTGGCTACGGCGATGAAGGTGATGAAAATCAGACAAAGGAAAACTTTGTGATGGTCCAGCCAGGCATATCGTGTTCCCTGCACCATGGATGTAATCGCGGCAACGCCGGCAGCGATTGAAACAGCCACAGTCAGGACATAGTCAACCAGGAGTGAGGCGCCGGCGACCAGTCCCGCGTTGGTGCCGAGGTTCTCTTTGGCAACGATGTACGCGCCGCCACCCGATGGGTAGGCGTGAATCGTTTGCCGGTAGCTGATGGCGACAATAATGAGAAGCATTGCAATGCCAATAGAAATCGGCACGAGAAACTTGAAGGCCCCCGCCTGGCCATAAGCCGCGGCCACAGCCAACACGAGCAGAATCTCCTCGGTCGCATAGGCGGTGGAAGAGAGTGCATCGGAAGAAAAAACCGCCAGTGCCGTCTTTCTGGTGAGCCGCTCGTGAGCCGCTTGTTCTGTTCGCAACGCGCGGCCGATGAAAAACCGTTTGAGTTCTGCTGCCACGACTTTTGTTCTCCCCGTAATAGTCAATGACTCGGCGAAGCAAATCACCGCTGCTAGCTTTACAGCGCCTTCTCGATCACAAGCATTCCCAAGTAGCGCCTAATAGATTGCCCGTGATATTCAACCCGACTTCGACGCGACCGCGCCGCCCACAACAACGCGTGGCACAAATGAAGAGAACTTATTGACTGAAGCGGAATCGGTTGGCTTTAAACTGACGACGAGTCCGGCGTAACCTTTGGCGCGATCAAGAACGTCCGTGGTGAGAACATTAAGGATCGTTTGTTGTGCATGAAGCGGGGCCAGGAGTGCAACGCCGAGAATGGTTGCGATAACGGCGATTTGAGCCAGGGCCGCGGCGCCGCGTTGAGCGCTTGGGGGATCTCGATCCGCTTTCCCTCGCTCGCGCTCCGCCCAATCCAAGCAGAAACCGGCAAAGAGGATTAGCGGAATCGCCGCAATCAAAAACAACGTACCGGCAGCGTGTATCCAGGGATGGAGCGCAGCCCCGAGAACCCAGCCGCTCGCGGTCAACAAGCTACCCAACAAAGCCGCGACGATTCCTGCAACAAAGCAGCAGGCCCCTCCCGCCGCCTCCCACGAGCGCACACGCTTCCGATTAATTAACGTTCTCATACAAACAGATCTACGCTCCGTCGTATAAGAAAGGAGTAAACAGTTAATAAAAAGTTCGTAAGGATTTGAGGGAGCAAATAGCAGTCAAGGTAAACAGCCGTCAGCAAGAAACCACGAACGCAATCTAATAGCAGCCACCGGCTATGGTCTTAGTCAGACTGTCTACTGTTTGCTGTTACTGTTTACTCTTCACTCCCGCCCGGGTTGAAGCGATAGCCGATCCAGGGCTCGGTGAGAATGTATTTGGGATTCGCAGGATCAGTCTCGAGCTTTTTGCGCAACTGGCGGATGAAGACTCTGA
>JAVEEA010000056.1 GCA_030840675.1 Pyrinomonadaceae bacterium | reverse complement strand
AACGAACTCGGACAGCGCATTGCGACTGAAATTTGTCAGCCTTGCTGGGCCGCCTGGCTGCAAAAGCAGACGCAGATTATCAATCACTACGGCCTGGACCTCACGAATCCTGACGCACAAAATTTTCTCTTCGATAACATCAAGGGCTTCCTCTTCAACGAGTCGCTGCCCGTTGCTGAACAAGCCGAGATCGATACCACCAAGGAAGGCACGGTGAAATGGTAAAAGAAAAGCTTCCCCTTTAACCTTTCCCAGTTCAGGCTTACCCTCCGCCACTGGCCCAGCGCTTGCTTCTTAAACAACCCTGCGGCCCCCTGGTTTTTTTAAACTGCTAACCGAAGCAAACGCCCCCCAAAAAGTTGTTCACTGCCGTTGGACCAATTGGCCCACTGGTGGGTTTTCATGCGGACGTATGTTTTCGGAACTAGTCTGCGGGAGGTTACGAAGAGATGAGATGCAAACTTGCGCTAATCCTTGCGCCAATCATAGCCGCCTTAGTTGTAGTCGTCAGCGGTTGCAATCAAACGGCGAACGACAATGCGAACTACAACGCGAACGCTAAGGTAGCGGTTGCGAATACCAATGCCAACGCTAACGCCAATAACAATCGAGCGCCGACGCGCGCCGACTATGAAAGGAACAAGGATCGCTACACGCAGGACGCCAAGAGCCTGGGAAGTAAGATCGGCACGGGTCTGGATGACGGTTGGTTATGGACCAAGACGCGCTTCGATCTCGCGGCGGCGGACGACCTGCGCGACTCGACGATCAACGTTGACGTGGAGAGTGGCGTAGTAACGTTAAGCGGCACCGTTGCCAACCATGATCAGGTGGCCAAAGCTGAGTCAGTGGCCAAGGCAGTTGAGGGTGTGAAGGGAGTAAAGAACCTCTTGAAGCTGGCAAACGACAACAGCAACGCTGCAAACGCGAACCACAAACCGACGCCCAAGAAGTAACCCGGTCCGGAGCGTTAAGCGACCTTCATACGTTCGCTGAGAAACTCGAACGGTTCGACGATCTTGCCGGCGATGGCGGAGGCGGCGACGACGTAGGGTGAAGCGAGGTAGAGTTTCCCTGGTCCACTGCGGCCGGGGAAATTTCTATTTTGCGCGCTGACGGTGACGGTTTCCGCTGACGGCGACGCACCCGGACCGGCGTTGATACACGCGCCGCACGACGGGTCGATCATCTCCGCGCCCGCGCGCGCGAATATCTCGAGGTAACCGCGTTCGCGCGCATACTGCTTAATCTTCTGCGAGCCAAACTGCAAATAAAGATGAACGCCCGGCGCCACGCGCTTTCCCTGGGCGAGCGCGTTCCGCAGGACCTCGGCGTACATGTCCATGTCAGCCATCTTGCCGCCGGTACACGAGCCGCCATAGGCCGCATCGATCGCCACCTCTGACGCAAGTTGATCGATCGGAATGCCGTTGCGCGGATCGCCTGGGAGGGCCACCATCGGACGAATTGCCTCGAGATCGATTTCAAACACGTCCGCATACTCGGCGTCCGCGTCGCTGTAAGTAAATCCCTTGCGAACTTCTTCCGCGTCGAGTCCGCGCATTTTCACGATGTAGGCGAGCGTGGCTTCGTCCGGCTCAATAATCCCGGTGGTGCCGCCCGCTTCGACAGACATGTTGGTCAGAGTCGCTCGTTCGTCCATGGGCCAATTTTTCAGATCGTCGCCCGCAAACTCAAGCACCTTGCCGATGCCTTTGCTCGTTTTCATGTAGTCGCTCGCAAGAATCACGAGCATCACATCTTTGGCGGCGACATCGGCGCGCTTGCGGCCTTTCAAAACATAACGGACGGTCTCAGGCACGCGGATGCGGATGTCTTTCGCGAACCAGGCGTTGGCCATATCAGTCGAGCCGACGCCAAACGCGAAGCAGCCGAGCACACCGGCCATGCACGTGTGCGAGTCGGTACCGATAACAATCTGACCCGGCAACGCGAGGTCCTCGACGACGGCGTTGTGGCAAATTGCTTCCGAGCCGCCTTCCGGGTTCTCGCCGTAAAGTCGAATCCCTTGCTTGGTGGTGAACTCTTCCTGGGTGGTGGCGAGGCCATTCGCCTTTTCCAGTAGTCCCATCTCGCGATGCTTCGGCGACATCACCTTGCCGAGAAAGGTCAAGTGATCGCGAAACGCGAAAACGGATTCAGGCTCCGTCACGCGCGCGTCGGGTCCCAGCGACTGTTTCAGTAGCGACTCCGCCATCGGCGTCACATACTCATGCGAGAAGCGCACGTCAGCCACGGCAAAGAGTGCGTCGCCGGGCTTCACTGCCGCAACGCCAATTTCACCTGCACGCACGAACGCATGCCGCGCGATAATCTTTTCCGTGATCGTCATCGGCCGCGCTTGAGTCTCAACCGGCGGCGGCGTCACTTCGCCGGCAACGCGCGCCTTGTTGTAGTTGAAGAGTCCGCCGTAGCCGACGATGTCTCGCGAAATTGGATCGAGCCCCCGCGTAAACTCCGCCAGCGGAATCGCCTCGCCACCCCGGATACGCTCAATCAAGCCGAAATCAGTGGACGTAAGTAAGCCGATGTTCTGCGAGTTTTGGCCGTAAATTTTTTCGATGCTTTTGGCAATGACGAGTTGCAGACCGGCCGACTTTTCCGCGTAGGGCGCGGTTTCGCGCGACGAACCGCAGCCTTTCGACAAGCCCGAAACGACCACCGCGAACCCGCCCTGCCGCACTTCATCTTTCTTCACGGCGGCGTCGCGCATGCCGACGTAGACATACTCGCCAAGCGTTTCGTCGTAGTAAAAACAGACCCAGCCCGGCGTGATCTCGTCGGTGGAGATGTTGCTCATCAGCGGCAGATCGTCGCCGTGTAAACGCGCCGCGAGTTCCGCCTCGAGCCGCTGGCGCTCGTCGCCAGTGGCTTCGAGTTGCGCGCGAATGAGCGCGGTGTCCTCGGTTAAGAAAAGGATGCGGCCGGTGAATGTTATTTGATCAGGTAGTTTCGTCAGCGAGCCCGTAGTCATTGTTAATTCCCATCGAGATCAAGATTGCGACGAGAAAATTATAACCTCTCGGCTCTACTTCCAGAACTGCGCCGCCAGGCAAACTCAGTTGTAAAGATGTCCCTGGGCACTTGCAGAAATCATTTCCCGTGCGCCGTAGGGTCGCTACAGCTGTCAGTTTTAATTACGGTTTTTCGTACTGCATCGCGCCCACGACATTGCCTTCCGTATCTTCAAAAAAGATCAAGGTGCCGACAGTGGGAATATTAAACTTCGGCATGACGATCTTGCCGCCGTTAGCTTCCACTGCTGCGATCGTGTCGTCGATCGAATCAACGCCAATCGAGCACTCGAAGCCATACATGGTCTTACCGGGCACGACGTCGCGGCGTCCCTGCAACGCTCCGCCGACGCCCGGGTCCTCGTCAGTTCCCGTCTTGATCAGATAAAACCCCGGCGGTCCCCAGGGAGAAAACTGCCAGCCCATCACGCTCTCATAAAACTTACGGGCGCGCTCCACGTCATCGGCGTGGACCGCAAAGTGTTTGACGTTGTTCGGCATATTGGGTGCTCCTTCTCTTTGAAGTAGTCCGGAATCGCAGTGCTAATATCACTACTCGCTGGTTTGAGCAAACGAGTCCGCAACATCTTGTCGCCTCGATCAGGACGGTGTAGGATGACCGCGCTTCAGTTTATACCTCGCTCGGCATTTTGTTTTCCGGCGACTAAGTGCGAACTCTTTGGAGTGCGGCGGCTTGACGCCGCTTTAGTCCGTGCATAGTGGGAGAGTCAGTCCGCTTATTTCGGTTGCGCCAAAGCGCCGCCAGGCCGGCGCACTCCAAGGGAGATCCCCGCTAGCCGCTCCGAGAATTTTCGGTCCGAGCCATACAAGTCATGACAAAAAAATTCTATTCCGCACTAGTTCTACTGTTTTGCATATGCACCTGGGTCCCGGCCCAGCAGCAGTCGCTTGATGCTCTTATTGATCGCGACCTCGCTTCGCTGGTGACAACTTACAAGACTCTGCATGCGGCGCCCGAGCTTTCGCATCACGAGGAAAAGACCGCTGCTTTCTTTGCCGCGCAGTTACGCGCGTTGGGTTACACGGTTACCGAGCGCATCGGCAAGTATGAACGTCCGGAATGGACTGGCTACGGCGTGGTCGCGATCCTCAAGAACGGCGCCGGACCGATCGTGCTCCTGCGTACCGAGCTTGATGCGTTGCCGGTGTCCGAGCAAACCGGTCTGTCCTACGCGAGCAAAGTGAAAGCGCTGAACGATGCGGGTCAGGAAGTCAGCGTGATGCACGCGTGCGGACATGACGTGCACATCACCAGCATGCTCGGCACCGCAAAAATGTTGGCGACGTTGAAAGACCAGTGGCAGGGTACCGTCATGATTCTGGGCCAGCCGGCGGAAGAAGTAATTGACGGGGCCCGATCACAATTGCGCGACGGTCTCTACGAAAGATTTCCAAAGCCGGATTTTGTAATCGCGCTGCACGATAGCGGGGACTTGGAAGCGGGCAAGGTTGGGTACACGCCCGGGTTCGCGCTGGCGAGTTCAACTTCCGTCGACATCAAGATTCGCGGACTCGGCGGCCACGGTGCGCGGCCGGAGTCAACAAAAGACCCGATCGTGGTCGCCGCGCAGGTTATCCTCGCGCTGCAAACCATTGTCAGCCGTGAGAACTCGCCGCTCGATCCGGTAGTGGTCACTGTCGGTTCGATCCACGGCGGCACCAAGCACAACATCATCCCTGACGAGGTTAACCTGCAGCTAAGCGTACGCGCCTATCGCGACGACGTCCGGCAGAGAGTGCTCGCGTCGATTTCCAGAATCTGCAAAGGCATCGCCCTCGCGGCCGGGATTCCTGAGGACCGTGCGCCGATTGTCCAGTTCAGCGAAACGCAGGTGACGAGCGCAACCTTCAACGAGCCCCAACTCACCGAACGTTTGGCGACCGTATTTTCGAAAGCGTTGGGCCAGGACAACGTCGTTAAATTGCCGCCCGTCATGATGAGTGAAGATTTTGGTTACCTTAGTTTGGACCAGAAAATTCCGGCCACGCTCTTCACGCTGGGCGCGGTCGATCCGGAAAAAGTAAAGCGAAGCAGGGAAACTGGTGTGTCCTTGCCATCGCTCCACTCGGCCCTGTTCCAACCTTTGCCCGAACCGACCTTGCGCACCGGCGTCAAAGCAATGACATCGGCAGTGCTCGACTTGCTGAAAAAACAGTGAAGCGTGAACGGGAGAGTCGGTAGTGCAGGCAAGTTCATTCCGTTCTCCTTTTCACTTTTCCCTATTCACTTTTTACCTCTTCCCTGTTCTCCTCTTATTCATGTCCACCCTCCATCTTCATAACGGCGACGCCGCGGCTGACATTGCGAAAGAGTCTTCGCTCGCGGGCGAACACCTTGCCTGGCGCGAGTCGCTGGTTACCGGACCAACGCCCGCCGGTTTGTCTGCGACCGAGTGGCAACGCGTGCGCGCGAAGCATCTCGCGGAAAGCTACGGCGTGCCGGAAGCGGACTGCGAACGCCAGCTCGCCAGGCAGGAAGCGGTACTCGCCGCGTTTTCCGACTACGAAGAAGTTGTCTTATGGTTTGAGCACGATCTGTTTTGCCAGGTACACCTGCTCTACTTGCTGGACCAGTGCTCGCGTCAACCTCTCGGAGCGACAAAGCTCAGTTTGATTTGTATCGGCACATTTCCCGGCAAGCAAAACTTTCGCGGCCTGGGTGAGTTGAGCCCCACCGAGTTGGCTTCGTTGTTCCCGTCACGCACCGCGGTCACTGAGGCGCAATTGCTGCTGGCGACGGCAGCCTGGGCCGCTTACTCCGCGGCGCAACCCACCGGGCTGGAAAAAATCATTAAGCAAGACACGTCAGCGCTTGCTTTCCTGCGGGCCGCACTCCTGGCCCAGTTCGCGCGTTTTCCTTCCGTGCGCAATGGATTGGGCCGGATTGAAAACCGCGCACTCGATCTCATTGCCGCCGGCGCCAACACTTTCGCTGAACTCTTCGGCCGCTTCGGTGAGACGGAAACGATCTATGGCTTTGGCGACGCACAGTTTTGGCTGACGCTCAGGCGCTTGAACACTGTGAGGAATCCTTTGCTGACAATCGCGGGCAGCAAGCTTGACCAGCCGCCGGCATTGACGCCGGACGTGATCGGCGACGCCAGGTTTTCACTTACGGATGTGGGGCACGCGGTGCGGACGGGCGACGACGATTTCGTTGCCCTGAACGGGATCGATCTCTGGCTCGGCGGCGTGCATCTCCACGATCAGGAAAGTTTGTGGCGTTGGAACGAACAGTCTCGGACGCTCGTGTTCTCCGGTGACGCCTAACTTCAGTTTCTCTCTTGGTCCAACCGGCAAGAAAGCGCGAACAATACCTCCCACCGCAAAGACTGCAACGGTCTCGCGCAGGCAGCCAGCTTTGCACAAAAAGTAGACATGCATTGCGCACAACGGCTGCTTATTAAGAAGCTGGGAAGGAACGTACTTCAGATCCTCCGCGGAGATCTTCGCGTCCTTTGCGCCAGGGATTTGTCTACAACGCCAGCCGCGATTTCTATTTACTATTCCCCGCTCCCTCTCTAATATTCTCGGCCATGGACGGGGAATCTGTGCGCAAGTTTTGTTTATCGCTGCCTCATGTGACCGAAGACGTGCAATGGGGTAGCGATCTGCTCTTCCGCATCGGGAACAAGATGTTTGCCGTCGTCGCGCTGGCTGCCGGTTCCGATCACTGCCTGTCTTTCAAATGCACGCCGGAAGTTTTTGCCGAACTAACCGAACGGAAAGGCATCGTGCCGGCGCCTTACGTCGCTCGCTACTATTGGGTAGCACTCGAGCGTTTCGACGCTTTGCCCGAACGCGAACTAAAACCACTGCTGCAGAATGCCTACCAGCTAATCCGCGACAAACTGCCGCGCAAGCTGAAAGCAACCCTGCAAGCGGACTGACCCGCGTTTATCTTATGCAGACAGGCTGGTGGGAAAACTTTTTTCACGGTGTGGCGCTCGACTTTTGGCGAGCCGTGGTTAGCGACGACCAAACCCGTGAGGAAGCCGACTTCATTCAAAGGCAACTTCGAGTTAGCGACGGGGACCGCGTGCTGGATGTGCCGTGCGGCAATGGCCGGCTTGCAATCCGGATTGCGCGCCGCGGATGCAAACTAACCGGAGTGGACCTCGCGAGTGAGTTCATCGCTGAAGCAAAGTTGCTGTCGCAGGATAGCGACCTCGACATCGACTGGCAGGAAAGCGACATGCGCGCCCTGCCCTGGCGCGGCGAGTTTGACGGCGCGTTCTGCTTCGGCAACAGCTTTGGGTACCTTGATGACGAAGCGAACGGTGACTTTTTGCAGGCGGTTTCGCAAACGCTCAAGCCCGGCAGCAGTTTCATTCTGGACGCACCCGCGGTCGCCGAATGTATCCTGCCAAATTTTCAACCCCAGCACGCAATGGAAATCGCGGGGATCGCGGTCTCAATTGAACAGCGCTACGATCACGAGCAGGGTCGCATGTTCAACGACTTCACGTTCACCCAAAACGGAATCACGGACCAGCGCCCAACTTCACAACGAATCTATACCTATCACGAACTTGTTGAATTGCTGCAGACCGCAGGTCTGAAAGTTGTCGCCGCCTTCGGATCGCTTGATGAAGAACCTTTCAAGCTGGGGTCGCAACGGCTGCTGCTGGTTGCCACCAAATCCGTCCCGGACTAATCGGCCAGGATCGCGGCGATCTCTGTAAGTTGAACAAACGAGTTTGCGCGGAGTTGTTCCTGACGCCGGCACCGGATCCGTGAGTGGC
The DNA here is from genome assembly GCA_030840675.1 of Pyrinomonadaceae bacterium. GTDB lineage: Bacteria > Acidobacteriota > Blastocatellia > Pyrinomonadales > Pyrinomonadaceae > PSRF01. The sequence goes on along the minus strand of JAVEEA010000056.1, from coordinate 8,748 downwards.
ATTGTATTCACGGGATGCGTACACGGCGGCGGGATCAATCGGTAAGTGTTATTTCATCTGTGCAATGATCTCGTTGGCGAACTCAGCGGTGTTGGCCGTGCCGCCGATATCTTTCGTGCGTACCTTGCCGTCGATGAAAACTTGCAACATCGCGCTCTCGGTACGGTCCGCGGCTTCGCGTTCGCCGATGTGACGGAGCATCAGTATGCCCGATTGCAACAGCGCCGTCGGATTAGCGATGCCCTGACCGGCGATGTCCGGCGCTGAACCGTGTACCGCTTCAAACATCGCGCCCTTCTCGCCAATGTTTGCCCCCGGCACGAGTCCCAACCCGCCAATCAACCCGGCGCATAAGTCCGAAACGATGTCGCCGTAAAGATTTTCCAACAGCATCACGTCAAACTGTTCCGGCCGCATCACCAGTTGCATGCACGCGTTGTCGATAATCTTGTCGTCAGCCTCGATGTCGGGATACTCAGCGGCCACCTTGCGAAAGCAGTCGAGAAAGAGTCCGTCAGACAACTTCATGATGTTGGCTTTGTGGCCACACGTGATTTTCTTACGGCCCTCGCGTTGTGAGTACTCGAACGCAAAGCGCGCAATCCGGGTCGAAGCTTTCTCGGTAATGATCTTCAAACTTTCGACCACACCGGGCACCACCACGTGCTCCAGTCCGGCGTACAAACTCTCCGTGTTCTCGCGCACGATCACCAGGTCCAGTTCCGGATAGCGACAGGGAACATTGGGCAACGCGCGTATGGGACGCAGGTTTGCGTACAAGTCGAGCGCTTTGCGCAAGCCGACGTTGACGGAGGTGAAGCCTTTACCGATAGGCGTGGTGACCGGCCCTTTCAACGCGACCTTGTTTCGCGTCACCGAGTCGAGCAGCGCCTGCGGCAGAGTCTCGCCAAATTTTTCGAGCGCCTGCGCGCCCGCGTAGTGAGTTTCCCACTCGACCGCAACGCCCGAGGCCTCGATGATGCGCACTACGCTGGCCGCGATTTCGGGCCCAATGCCGTCGCCGGGAATCAGTGTGATACGATGTTTCATAAGCAATTTGGTCTTGGTGCTTTGGTCTTTGTGCTTGGCACTTTTTTTTACGAAGCGTTAAGAATACAGAGTTCAAAGGCCAAAGGCCAAAGGCCCGAGACGACAGCGAAGTCCCAGGAAGAAGTCCCTCCCCGCCGGAAACGCTCCATGCACGAAACAGCTGAGGTAGCAATCATTGGTGGCGGCGTGATCGGTTTGACGATTGCGCGCGCACTGGCGTTACGCGGCGTCCGCGATGTGTTGGTGATTGAACGCGGCAGTTTGGGAACTGAGTCGTCGTTTGCCGCCGCCGGGATGCTGGCCCCGCAAGCTGAGGCGAACCGACCGCACGAATTTTTTCAACTTACCTGCCAGAGTCGCGACCTCTATCCGGCGTTGGCCGCGGCGCTGCTCGCAGAAACCGGCATCGATATTGAACTCGAAACCACCGGCACTCTCTACCTCGCATTCACCGAACACGACGCAGCCGAACTTGACCGGCGTTACCAGTGGCAGAGTGAGGCGGGCCTGGCTTTGGCGAAACTGAGTGGCGACGAAGCGCGCCTGCTGGAGCCGGCGGTTGGCGCGGAGGTGCGGGCGGCGCTCAGGTTCCCGTTAGATTCGCAGGTCGAGAACCGCCGGCTATTGAGCGCGCTCGCGGTTGCGAATGAACAACTGGGAGTGCGGCTGGACACAGGGACCGAAGTCGCCTCGTTGCGAGTGGAACGCGGACGGGTGACCGGCCTCGAAACATCGCGTGGATTCATTGCCTCTGGCAGAGTGGTTATCGCAGCGGGCGCCTGGAGTTCGCTTCTCAACGCCGGAGACATAGCGTTACCGAATCTACGCATCAAACCCGTTCGCGGCCAAATGCTTTGTTTCGCGGCTTACCCGCGTCTTTGCAGTCACGTGATTTATAGTCCGCGCGGGTATCTGGTGCCGCGTCGCGACGGGCGACTGCTGGCGGGATCGACCAGCGAACAGGCAGGCTTTGAGAAGCGCGTCACCGCCGCTGGAGTTCACGCCATACTTTCCGCCGCACTCGAGATTTCGCCGCGCGTGGGAGCGTTGCCGATGATTGATTCCTGGGCTGGACTGCGGCCGCGTGCGGGTGACACGTTGCCTGTACTTGGTCCTTGTGCTGAAATTGAGGGCGTGTTTTATGCTACCGGGCATTTCCGCAATGGCATCCTGCTCGCGCCCGTGACCGGAGAAATAATTGCAGCGGCAATCGTCGACGGTCGCTTTCCGACCAGACTCGAAATTTTTTCGCCGGATCGTTTCAGGCTGTTGGCTGTAACTGGATGAGGATCATAAACTGCTCCGCGAAAGCCAGGCGGTGTGAGTACCGCCACTAAAGATTATCTTTACGAACTCGTTTCCCTATGAAATCTTCCGTTCACAAATTGGTCGCGCTGGCGGCGTTGGTCGTGGTCACAATCACCAGCGGGCAGCATGTTTTTGCGCAGGGTCCAACACCGTCACCCGCGGCTCCGCCTAAACAGGTGGTGAACTTGAAGGACGAAAAGCGACCCGCATCGGTTTTGTACGCCGAAGCGCAGTCGTACCTGGACAAGAAGTTTACCGCCTTCAACGAACAGAAGATTGCCTACGATCAGAAACTCGCCGCCCAAACAAAACAAGAGCAGCAGGCTTTGGCGGCAAAGTTTGCGGCCGTCCTGCAAGCGCGCAAATCCCTGAATGGCAACGACCAGTACTACCTCGGCATGTTGCAGCATCTTGCCGGCAACGGCGATGGCGCGCTCGCAGCGATGCGTGAGTACTTAGCGGGAGACGCGTTGGGCCAAAACGCGCAACTCGCGCGCGCCGTGGTGGTGCTCTATACCACGCGCAAGAATCTCATCCCCGAAGCCGAACGCGCGGTGGCGGCTTACGCTTCAAACCAGCCACAGGATTTGACCGAGTGGTTTGGTATGGAGACGCTTATCGCCGACGCTTTGCAAAAAACTAAGGACTACGCGGGAATGTCGCAACACGCGCACGAGATGTTGCAGGTGGCGAGGCTCGTTGCGGGCCAGAAAGTCCCCAGCCCGATGCGTCGCGACGATATGCTTTTTAAGGCAGTGTCCTTCATCGCGGAAGCCGAAGTTCAGCGAAACAAGAAAGACGCGGCCCTCGCCGCTGTTACCGATTTACGCAAACTGGCGCTCGCGTTGCCCTCAGCGAATTTATTGCGGCTGGCCAACATTCGACTGGCGGGACTCGATCGTACCGCCGACCTGAAAAGCATTTTTGATGAATCCGCAACCGCGAACGGCGCTACACTACCGGAAATTGTCGGTACCCAATGGATCGACCAGGCACCCGTAAAGTTGTCGGAGTTGCGCGGCCAGGTGGTGTTGCTGGATTTTTGGGCGCCCTGGTGCGGACCGTGCCGCTACACGTTTCCCAAGTTGCAACGCTGGCACGAAAGCTATCACGATAAGGGTTTGGTAATTCTCGGCCTGACAAACTACACAGGCGATATTGAAGGGCGCCGCGCCAGTCACGGCGAAGAACTCGCATACCTGCGCACGTTCAAGAAACAAAATCGCTTGCCTTATGGCTTTGTCGTGGCTGATTCTTCCGTTAACGATTTTAACTATGGCGTGTTCTCGATTCCGATGTCGTTTCTGATCGACCGCCGCGGTAACGTGCGCTTCATCGCGATGGGCGCGGGCGAGCAGGAAATTGCCGCGCTCGGAAAAATGATCGAGAAGGTTGTTGGCGAAGAGACTGAAAAAATCAGCCACGACACAGTCAGCGTCAAGCAATAGAATGCAAAGGCTCACCAAGTGTTTCAGTGATTAAGTTATGGAAAGTCAAAATATAACCATCGGCATTGCTTTCGTCGCCGGTATCCTTTCGTTTCTCTCGCCCTGCGTGCTCCCGCTCGTGCCGGGTTACATTTCCTTGATGTCCGGAGTCAGCATCGACCGGCTCAAGGAAGGCGGCTCACAGGGAAACGCACGCCGCGCCGTGATCATTAACTCGCTGGCGTTCAACGCGGGACTTTCGGTTATCTTCCTCGCCCTCGGCACCACCGCCGGCTTGGTGGGCGCTTCGATCATCAGTAATCCCTGGGTGCGTGGCATTGGCGGCGTCATCATCATCCTGTTTGGCTTGCAGTTAATCGGGTTGCTGAAAATATCCACGCTCTACAAAGACACGCGCTTTTTCTCAAACGAAAAGCCGCGTGGACCAGTTGGTTCTTTCACGCTGGGCATCGCGTTCGCCGCCGGCTGGACACCCTGCATTGGCCCAATTCTCGGCGGCATACTCGGCCTGGCCGCGGCCAGCGGCGGCTGGAAAAGCGGTCTGACTCTTTCGGCGTGCTACTCCGCCGGTCTCTCGATCCCTTTCATGGTCACAGGCCTGGGCATTAACCAGTTTCTCGCTTTCTACGGAAAGTTTCGCCGGCATCTGCACAAGGTTGAAGTGGTTTCCGGTGTGGTCCTGATCGTAGTTGGCTTGCTGGTAATGACCGGACAATCGACCTTGCTGACGAGTTCGAAATTGGCTGCGTTGCTACCGAACGCGGAAGGCTGGATAAAAGTTAAGCCGCCAACGGCCACAGGCGTGCCTGCCGCCGGCACGAATTTCGGAGTCGTTCCAGAAGTTCCCTTTCAAACGCTCGCGGGCCAGTCGTTCACCCTGGGCCAACTACGCGGCAACGTGGTGTTGCTGAATTTTTGGGCCACCTGGTGCATTCCCTGCCGCGAAGAAATTCCCGTGCTTAACACCATGCAGCATGAACTCGAAGCGCGCGGGTTGAAGATCGTGGGCGCGTCATTGGAGGACACTGCCAGCGGCATCGAGTCGTATCAGAAAGAAGTGCGGAAGTTTGAATACCAGGTGCTGGTGGGCGGTGACGAAGCGAAGGCGAAATTTGGCGGCAGCGCCTTGCCGACCACTTATTTGATCGATCGCGAAGGGCGCATCCGGCAAAAGATCATCGGCGCGCGCGACCGCGAGGGTTGGGACGCAGTGGTGAAGCCACTGCTCGACGAAGCGCCGGCAACGGCCCAGAGAGTAAATTAGTTCCTCAGGAGTAATACGATGAAAAGAATATTCGCCTTGTTACTTTTCGCGGTTGCGCTGGCTGCGGTCACGCGCGCCCAGGACGGCCACGAGTATTCGCAGCTCGTCGAGAAAACTGTTAACTACAAAAACTGGACACTCAAAGATCTCAAAGACGATAAACCAGTCGATCTTCGTTCCCTGGCTCAGGGCAAGAAACTCGTGCTGGTAGTTTACTTCGCGCCCTGGTGTCCCAACTGGCGCAACGAGGCCCCAGTCGCAGCGCGACTCTATGAGAAGTATAAGGACCAGGGCTTCGCGGTGATTGGCGTCAGTGAGTATGGCCTGCGCGACGACGTGCGGAATTATTTTGCGCCGGGCGGCTCGCCTTATCCAGTGGTCAGCGAATCGGAGTCACGCGAGGATCGCGACAAGACGGCGCACTTTGGCTACCGGCAACTGACGGGTGACACGCGCAAGTGGGGTTCACCCTGGAATATTTTTCTCGAGCCGGCGGCGCTCGCGAAGAGTGGGGACGTACTGACGGAAAAAGCCTGGGTGGTCAATGGCGAGTTGGTCGAAGCCGACGTAGATAAGTTCATCGCCGACCACTTGAAGCCGGCGACCGCGGCCGTGATCACGCCGTGTAAAGAATAATCGCAACCCACCCTCGTTGTTTCGCGTAAGGGCACGGCGCACCGTGCCCTTATTTTGTTTCGCGTCCTGCTAACGGATCTTCTTCACGATTTACCGTTTACCATTTACTGCCTTTCGTTGCTACTATTGCCGACTCTTATCAGCCAGCTATTTGAGTCAACCTATGAAACTTCGTTTGCTTTACCATGGCCATTGCTTCGACGGCGTCGCTTCCGCGGCGACCTTTACGCGCTTCTACCAGGAACGCATCCATCCGCAAGCGGAAGTCAGTTATGCAGGCCTGCTGCATCGTCCCGGAAACTTTTTTGATCTCAATTTGTTTGACGGCGACGAGAACGCGATCGTCGACTTCAAGTATGCGCCATCGGAAAAACTGACCTGGTGGTTTGATCATCACGAGTCAGCCTTCCTGACGCCTGCCGACGAAGCACACTTTCGCGCCGACAAGTCCGGTAAGAAGTTTCTCGACTTTACCCGCAAGTCGTGCACGGAATTCATCGCCGACGTTGCGCGCAACCAGTTTGGTTTTGACGATGCGCCCTTACAACCGTTGATCCATTGGGCCCACATCATTGACGGCGCGCTTTACGAATCGGCGGCCCAGTGCGTGGAACTAAAGGAGCCGGCGTTGCAACTCATGCAGGTGATTGAGGCCGACCCGGATGATAGTTTCGTCGAGCAAGTTATTCGCGACCTGACTGTAAAGTCGCTGGACGAAGTTGCTACCAGCGACGAAGTGCAGCGGCGGTTTCAGCCAATTCTAAAACAACACCGTGAGACGCTGGAGACTGTGCGCCGCAAGGCAATTTCCCAGCACGGCGTGGTCCAGTTTGATTTGGTTGACGAAGGCCACGACGGCTTTAACAAGTTCATCCCCTATTACCTTTATCCGCAAACGACCTACACGGTCGCCCTCACACGCGGCTCGCAACGCACGAAGATTTCGGTCGGCTCAAACCCCTGGTCACCCCGCCCGCGCACGCACAACATCGCCAAGCTCTGCGAACGCTACGGCGGCGGCGGACATGCGGTGGTTGGTGCGATTTCGCTGAAGCCGGATGAGGTTGAAAAGGGTCGGGCAATCATGCGCGAGGTCGTCGCGGAGTTGTCGACGTAGGACCGGCATCCTGCCTGGCTTATTTTGTTGACGTGGTACGTTCCCGAACCTGGACGGACAGGAATGCCTGTCCTATTACTTCGCCATCAATGCTTCGATCTCACTTGCATCCTTCGGCACGCCAGTAGTCAACACGCGCGGGCCATTCGCAGTACACAACACGTCGTCCTCAATGCGCACGCCGATGCCGAGATACTGCTCCGGAATATCTTTCGTGTCCGGCGCAATGTAAATGCCCGGTTCCACCGTCATTACCACCCCTGCCTCGAGCGCGCGCGACTCCTGGTCGTGGTAATAAAGTCCGACGTCATGAACATCAATCCCGAGCATGTGTCCGAGGCCGTGCATGTAAAACTGCTTGTACTTCTCTTCCTTGATCAGTTCCGCCGGCTCACCCTTGAGCAGCCCCAGCTTGACCATGCCGGCCGTCAACATCTCCACTGAATGACTCTTGATTTCGTCGTGCGTCACGCCAGGACGGACCATCTCCACGCAAGCCATTTGCGTCTCGAGCACCAGGTCGTAAATTTCGCGTTGCGCTTTCGAGTAGCGACCGTTGATCGGAAAGGTACGCGTGATGTCCGAAGCGTAGCCTTTGTACTCCGCGCCGGCATCAACTAACAGCAACTCGCCGTCGCGCAACTCGCCGTCGTTGTTTATGTAATGCAGTACGGTGGCATTCGCGCCCGCGCCGACGATCGAGGTGTACGACGGACCAGCGGCGCCCGCGCGACGAAAAATCTGTTCGATGAGCGCCTCTACTTCGTATTCCTTCATCCCCGGACGCACGGCCTTCATCGCCTCGACGTGGGCCTCCGCGGCAATGTCGGCGGCGCGCTGCATCAGTTCAATCTCTTCAGTTGACTTGAGCACGCGCATCTCGTGAACAATCGTCGCCGGATCGACAATCGTGCTCGGCGGATGAATCGGCTTGCGATTGAGTGCGCGCATGCTGGCAATCTTCTTGATGATTGCGTCGTCCAGATCGGAATAGGCACCGAGGCGATAATAGAGTTTCTCGGCGCCGTCGAGGATGTCCTGAAGTCTCGTTTCAAACTCGGCTACCGGAAATGACTCCTCCGCGCCAAACTCACTCTTCGCTCCTTCAACTCCCGCGCGCCGGCCGACCCAGATTTCCTGTTCCGGATCGCGCGGCCTGACAAACAGCGTGTATTTGTGTGGGCTCGCGGGGGCAATTACGGCAATAGCATCGGGTTCTTCGAACCCGGTCAGGTAGTAAAAATCCGAGTCCTGACGGAAGCGATACTGCGTGTCGTTGGAACGTGTGGCTTCGCGCGCGGCCGGAATGATGGCCACTGATTTTTGATCCATGCGACGCATGAATTCCTGAAGTTGGGGTCGGATCATGAAGGCTGCTCCTAGTCGGCATTGAAGAATTGAATGTCGGCATTGTACCCGAGAGGAATGGCACACGTGAAATAAGAACAAAACATCAAGCAAGATCAGGCGCAAGCGCAGAGTTCAAGCAACGCAGAGTTCAAACAGTTGAGAGTTCAAGCTTCAGCTTGTCCTCCTCAGCAGACCACAACCTAAAGGTTGAACTCTGAACTGCTTGAACGGAGTTTCGCAGACTAGCCGCCAACCCGGGCTTTGTTGGATAATCAGCGCAGCCAAATGAGCACGCAAACCTTACCAGCGCAGAACCGGCACGTCCGCGAGATCATTTCTTACGACCCGGCGACGGGTGCTGAGATCGGTCGGGCGCCCCTGGCTACGAGCGACGAGGTGAAGGACGCTGTCCGGCGCGCGCGCGCGGCGCAACCTGCCTGGGCCAAGCGCTCCTTTCGCGAACGCGCGCGTGTGATTCTCAAGGCTCGTACGCTAATGCTGGCTGAGCTTAATGAGCTTGCGCTTTTGATTTCGCGCGAAACGGGCAAGCCGGTAGCAGAAGCAGTCTCGATGGA
>JAVEEA010000030.1 GCA_030840675.1 Pyrinomonadaceae bacterium | reverse complement strand
GTACCCACGTTCGCCGGAACCGGGCTCGGCCATGATTCGTTCCACCACCTCGCGCTGCAACATCAACACGAATTCGCTCAGGCAGTGGCGCTGTCCGATCAGTCTCTGCAAAATTGCGGTGGCGATGTTGTATGGAAGATTGGCAACGACGCGCGCCCGCGTGGCCGGGCGTATGAATTCGCAGAAATCGACGATGAGGGCGTCGCACTCGACCAGTCTGAAGTTTTTCTGCGTGGCGAATTTCTCCGTCAAGAACGGAATGAGTTGCCGATCAAACTCGATGGCAACGAGACTGCCGGCCACCGCCAGCAGCGGTTCGGTGAGTGCTCCCTCGCCGGGACCGATCTCGATGATTGTTTCATCTTTGCGAGGATCGAGCGCGTCGACAATGCGCTGGACGATTCTTTTGTCGGTAAGAAAGTTTTGACCGAAGCGTTTGGAAGGATGATGACTGGCGGGCGAAGCGTGAAGGGATACCGGCTGATCGTCTCGTTTCATGCCTCGTCCCTCATCCGCGGAAGTGGGTAGCCGGTCACTTCAATGTCTTTTCCGCGCGCCGTGATCTCCACATCTTGAAGTTCCCAGGCATCGCCAAGCAATTCCGCGCCGCTGCCGGCCAGTGCGTTGGGAGCGCCGCGACCACCGATCAGCAGTGGTGCGATGAAGAACGAAACTTTGTCGACCAAGCCCTCATCGAGAAATCTTCCCGCAACGTTGGCGCCGCCCTCGACCAAAACGCTTTGCAGTAAACGCTGGCCCAGTTCTCCCAGTACCAAACTCAGATCGCGTCCGTTCGCTTCATCGGACACGATCTCAACGCCGGCCGACTTGAGCGCTTCGCTGTTGCTTGACGACGCCGCGGCTCCGGCAAATACGAGCACCGGAGACTCATGAGCAGTGCTCGCCAACCGCGAATCCGGGGAAACTTTGAGAGTCTCATCGAGAAGAACTCGCACGAGGGGTCTTCGTCGCGTAAGTCCCGAGCGATCGGTTAACAACGGGTCGTCCGACGCGGCAGTGCCCGCGCCGACGAGAATTGCGTCATACTCGTGACGCAACTCATGAACGCGCGCACGCGACTCCGGGCCAGTGATCCAACGTGTGTCGCCGGTGCGCGTTGCTATCTTTCCGTCCAGCGATGCCGCTAGCTTCAAGTGCACAAACGGTCGACCGGCCCGCACAAAGTGCAGGTACTTCTCGTTGAGCTTTTTCGCCTCCCGCGCCAGCAAGCCGACCGAGACAGCTACGCCCGCTGAACGCAAATGCGCAAACCCCTGGCCGGAAACTTTCGGGTTGGGATCCTCGATAGGGGCGACAACGCGCGCAATGCCCGCTTTGATCAAGGCATCGGTGCAAGGCGGCGTGCGACCATGATGACCGTGCGGCTCCAATGAAACGTAGGCGGTTGCAGCTCGCGCGCGTTCCCCGGCTTGTTCGAGTGCAAAGGTTTCCGCATGCTTGAGTTGTTCGTAGACGTAAAACCCTTCGCCTACAATCTCTCCCCCGTCATTGGCGATCACGCAGCCCACCAATGGACCAGGGCTCACCAGGGCTACACCTTTCGCTGACAACGCCAACGCACGGGCCAACAACCGCCTATCAGTATCGGTCCAATCATTCACTTCACGTTCATGCGTTGCTATCGTTCGCTGCACAAAATCCTCTGACAATCACTCACCATTACGAGAATGATGCCGGCCTCATGATTCTTCACTCGAATAAGCCATTCACATACAACTGAGGATCGAAGACAACCAGGTCGTCGACTTTTTCTCCAATGCCTGCGTAGCGAATCGGCAACCCAAGTTCATTCGCAATCGCGACCGCGATTCCGCCCTTGGCCGTGCCATCCAGTTTTGTCAACACGATGCCGGTAACACCCGCGACCTTCAGGAATTGGCGAGCTTGTTCCAGACCGTTTTGTCCGGTGACGGCATCAACCACGAGCAGCGTTTCGTGTGGCGCGCCTTCAACCTCGCGCCCGGCCACTCGTTTCATCTTCTCGAGTTCGGCCATCAGGTTAGACTTATTGTGCAGCCTGCCGGCGGTATCAACTATTAGCACATCGGAACCGCGCGCCTTGGCAGCTTTGAGCGAGTCAAAGAGCACCGCCGCCGGATCGGTTCCCTGTTTCTGCTGAATCAAAGGAACGCCGGTACGCTCGGCCCAGATAGCGAGTTGATCCGAGGCTGCAGCACGAAAGGTGTCAGCGGCGCAGATCAAGACATCGTTGCCCTCGGCCTTGATTCGCGACGCGAGTTTGCCGATCGTGGTCGTCTTACCAACCCCGTTCACACCCACAACCATCATCACGTAAGGCGCGACATTTTCCGGGACACTCGTTTCCGATGCGACGCCCTGCTTTTCCGACTGCCGCAAGATTTTCAACAACTCGTCCTTGATGGCCTGCTTGAGCGTGACGAGGTCGTTAATTTGTTTGCGCGCCACGCCGCGTCGCACCGTCTCCAAAATGTGCTGCGTAGTGGCGACGCCGATGTCTGCCGCGATTAGAGCTTCCTCCAGTTCGTCGAGCAGGTTTTCATCGATTTGTTTGAGACCCTGAAAGACAGTGTCAAGGCGTTCCGATAGTGTTTCGCGCGTGGCTGCGACGGCGCGACGGAAACGAGCGGAGAACTCCTGTTCAAGCGCTGCTTCCTGTGCCTGCAACTCCTCCAGCGATAGGTTCAAGCCCAGCACGGAAGTGGCAAACGGCGAACGCGATGGAACTGTAGCTGCGGGTTTAGACTTTGCAACTTCCGCTGGACGCTCGGGGGTTGGCAACGGTCGAGTGACGGTAATTTCCTTTTCGGGAGCCGTTCGCTCGCTCGGTATCGGGGTTGGGCCAGCGCCTGTGGGCGTGGGCTCGAGGTCGATTACGGGACTGCCTGGGCCGCGCGTGGAGTTCGTTTGCGGCGGGAGCGTCTGTGCTCGCGCTCGGTCCACGCTCGCAGTTTCAGCTGCCGGAGTTTCCAGTCTCTCCGCCAGCTTGTCTGCGGCCGCCAGTGGTTCATTTAGCTTGAGCGAAACAAACTGATCGCCGCTCTTGCGTTTCCAGAAGAGTCCCATAGATTCGATTCGTTAACTATTAGTGCTGGTCAAGGAAATGATGATTATATGCACAACAGCCGCGTCCACAAAAAGGGCGCGGCTGCGGGCGAACGAATAGCCTCGTTGTAGGGCGTCCCACCGTGGGCGCTCCTGCAAGCGTCAGGAAACGCGGACCAGATCGCGATCGCCGTTGTTCTCAACTGAACCAGCAGGTGGGTGCGGAGTCGCGCGGCTCTTAAGTTTGACTGAACCGGGACGAATTTGGCCTTCTTCACAAGCTTGCACAAATGCAGACACCACCGTCGCGTCGTAGCGTGTCCCGACAAAACTTTCGATGCGAGCGACCGCGTCGGTAAAGTTCATGGCCAATTGGTAAGGCCGGTCGGTGGTCATAGCATCGAACGTGTCCGCCACCGCCACGATCTTAGCCATTAATGGAATTTGATCGCCTTGCAGTCCCTGCGGATAACCCTGGCCGTTGACCATCTCATGATGCATGTACATACCCGGCAGAAATTCCTTCATCGCACGAATCTGCGACATGATCTTGTAACCCTTCTGCGGGTGTTGCTTCATGATTTCGTATTCATCGTCGGTCAACGCCGCGGGCTTCTTCAAAATGTTATCGTCGATGGCGATCTTACCGACGTCGTGGAGCAGCGCGCTGATTCTGATTTTTTCACACTCGTCGTCCGGCAGTCCCAAACGTTGGGCGATGGCGACCGACATGCGCGAGACACGTTCGGAGTGTCCGCGCGTGTACGGGTCTTTTCCGTCTATCGCGGCCGCCAGACTCTTCACCGTACCAAGAAAAAGCTCTCGGTTTTCCGCCGCGGACTGTTGCAGATCGTTGATGTAGGTTTCCAGCTGGTCCGTCATCAAATTGAATGAATCACCAAGGTCGCCAAGCTCGGTGCGGCTACGCACGTTGATGCGCTGCGAGAAGTCGCCGGACGCAATGCGATGAGCGCCCAGTGCTAACTCCTGTACGGGTTGCGTCAGCTTCTTCGCAAAAAAGAAGCCGATGATCAAGGTAAGAAACCCGGCCACCATACTGATCCAAATTGTTTGGCGGCGCATGTCGCTCACCGAAGCAAGCGCCGCTGACTCATCCTGAATCGCAATCACTCCCAGTCGCGAATTCTTATCCAGTTCGGCAGTAGCGTACGACCCCAGCATCACCACGTTTCGACCGTCGCGAACCAGCGTGAACGGCTCAAGCGCCGACTGAACCTGCGTTCCGGACTCCTGCCAGTCAAGCACTACCTTGAGATCGGTCATCGGTTTTTCCGAAAACGCGACACTTGCTTCCGGGTGCGCAACCGCACGACCGTTTTGATCAACTACGAAAACTACCGGCAAACCGGCGTCGAGTAATTCGCGCTCGCTTCGCGAAGTTGATTGATGGACCGCCTTGAATACCTCTTGAAACGAAACAATCGCCACCACCGCCGCCACCACTTCGCGACCACTCGCTCCGCCCATCACGGGCGCGGCCACGGTCATTGCCATCTCCTGACCAGAGCGAATTATTTGCGGCCGGCTGACGACGATCCCACGATCCGCCATCCGCGCCAACACTTCGCTCACACGTTGGTCCACCTCGTTGCGCTGAATGAGGTCCGGTTGGAAAGCGCGATGCAGTTCGCCACTCACGGGCCAGATCGCCAGTCCAATAAGGTTGGGATCCTCCTCCAGGGTCTTTTGCAGCCGCGCATCGTACCCGGCGTCGTTGAGTCCTTTGATGCCGCCCGCCAACTCGAAAGCCCGCGCCAGTCCAGTAACTACGTCGCGATAACGCTGGCCGTAGAGTTCGATTTGCCGGGCTTTGTCCTGCACCAGCTGCGCCTGGTAACGTCCTTCGACCGAGCGCAACTGCTCCGCGCTGCGCGACGAAAGCAGCGTGCCCGCGAACCCCAAGGGCAGCAGGCCGACCAGCAGCAATACGCCCAAGACGATGTAAAGCAGGCGAACTCGCCCAAGTTTCTCTAACATCTTTGATTTCTGAAGTGGTGGAGTCGGTCTCAGGAAATGAGTTTCCTCTGGGAAGGCCGTAGACGACACCGACCAGAATGGCCGGCAAGTCATTATGTCGAGTAAACTCGGGAGTGTCAACGCGTTTCGTAAACTCCGTGGGCGCGCAAAGCATCACCGAGTGGAGTTTTTCCTCGACTTAAACGCAGGCAGCCACGTCTAAACTTCGAAATGAGACGCCTGCGCGTCGCGTAATTGAAACGTCGACAATTCGGCAAATCAGACAGGATGGGAACGGCTACGAGCGACGAGCAAATCGTGGAACGTGCTTTAACGGGCGACGCGGAAGCTTTCGGCGAGATTGCACAACGCTGGGAGCGACGCATTTTCGCGCTTGCCTTTGGAATGTTGGGGCGTGAGGAAGACGCACGTGATGCCACGCAGGAAACGTTTCTTGCGGCCTTCCGCAACCTGCGCGGTTTCCGCGGCGACGCGAAGGTGTCTTCATGGCTGCATCGCATAGCGATCAATCAGTGCATCACACGCCAGCGCCGGGCAACGGTGCGAAAGGAAAGCGCGCTCGATACCGAAGCAGAGAAGAACGCCGCAAGTTTTGCCACGCCGCTGAGCCATTCCCCGGCACGCGTGGTCGAGGGCCGCGAAACGACGGCCGCGGTCAGGTTGGCGGTGAATAGTCTCCCGGTGGAACTGAGACAGGTGGTAGTTATGAAAGAGTTCGAGGAGTTGACGTTTAAGGAAATTGCGGACGCACTCGATCTGCCGTTGAGCACGGTTAAGAGTCGCCTCTATACGGCGTTGAAGCAATTGCAGCTGCGGCTTCACAAATTTGGTGAAGCGGCGGACCGAAGTGGGAGTAGTTTGAAATGAACGATGTGAAAACTTTAGACTGCGGACGCGCAGAGGATCTCATCGGGTTTCTGTACGGTGAATTAGGTGACGGCGACGCGCGCTCGTTTAAGTCGCACCTGCGCGAGTGTGGTTCGTGTCAGCAGGAACTGACGAACTTTGGGGCAGTTCGCGAAGATGTAGTTGCGTGGCGCGACGCGTCACTGGGCGGGTTGAGTTCCGCGGCTTTGCCGGTTGCGGCGCCGGCCAGTGGCGACAAACGCTCGGCGCTGGTCGCGCTGCGACAGTTCTTCAATTTCTCGCCGTTGTGGCTGAAGGCCGCGGTAGCGTTCGCTTCAGTTCTTTTTTGCGTGCTGGCGGTGCTGGCAGTTATACGTCTGCGCGAGCATGGTCCGGCGCCGATTGTGGCCACTGGGGAGCAGGGCTACTCGCAGCAGCAAGTTCGAGCGCTGGTCGAGCGGCGGGTTCAGGAAGAACTTCAGCGAGAAAGAAATCTGGCAGGTCGAACCGCAAAATCAGTTGACGAGGTCGTAACTGTTAAATCTGTTCCGCGGCTGCGTATTCGGAATAGCCGTGAGTCGCTCGCCTCCAACGCAGCGGTACAGAAAGCGAAGCGTCCACTTTCAAAGAACGAGCGCGAGCAACTGGCGTTTGATTTGAGGCTGACCTCCGCCAGAAATGAAAGTGATCTTGATCTGCTAGACGATCGAATTAATCAGTAGCCATAATTTAGTACCAAGAGGCTTGCATGAAACACAACGGACATGTTCTTACATTACTGGCAATGCTGCTATTGCTTGGCGCAATCCCAAGCGCTCACGGGCAAGCGCCGCCGCCGCAATCTGGTGCTGCCGAACCTCAGCCAGGCGGCGTTGCTGACGATCCAATTCGCCGGCTCAATCTGACTCCCGAACAACGTGAACAGATTCGCTCAATTCGAGAGCAGACTAAGGCTGAACGAGCAGCGCTCAACCAACAGTTCAGAGAAGCCAACCGGGCGCTCGACACCTTGCTGGACACCGAGACTCCTAACGAAGCCGAGGTCGAACAACGAGTTCGTGAAGTAGCGGCGGCACAGTCGGCGGCGCTGCGGGCCAGGATTCTAACGGAGATACGAATCCGGCGCGTCCTCACCCTGGAACAACGAACTCTCTTGCGCACGCTGCAACGCCAGGCCCGGGAACTTCGCAGAGAGCGGCTCGAGGACAATTCCGAAGTCAGGCAACAGCGACAGGCAGACCGGGCCAACGGTTTGCAGAATCCTCGCCCAATCCCACGCCGTAGGTTCTGAACTACTCTTCGCAAAAAATTTCCAGGGGGCGTCCCAGTGGCGCCCTGTTCCAACTGATCCGGGTGCGCCCCCGCAGGAACGCGGCTACCGCATTCGTCAAATCACGAGCCGGCCTTCAGAGACTTCAAGCTTGACGCATTGCGTAGATATTGCGCATGATGAGTCGCTCTGTTCAGTTGCGACCATTGACCTGCTTGATGTCTCAAGACTTTCGAGTGTTTGGCCGTGGTCGCGTGGTTCTTCAGACTATCGCAGTTAGCAGCCGCAGGTGCTCGGTTGAGATTCCGCGACCGCCCGGATGGCCAGCTCCTTTATCAGCCCCTAAATGAACTTCGTTACGCGCTCAATTTTCGAGCTGCAGGAAACTACACTGATGACCGCGCGTGCGGTCGCCGGGCTCTTCAAGGGCCCGCGCTACCTCAATGAGACCATCACGCAGATGGATGTCATTGGCGTTGGCTCGTTGACGATCATTCTGCTTACCGGTTTTTTTACTGGCGGCGTGATGACGCTGCAAACTTTTCCCACGCTCGCATTCTACGGCGCTCAATCACAAACCGGACGACTGGTAGCGATCTCACTGATTCGCGAACTTGGTCCAGTACTCTGCGCTTTGATGGTTACCGGCCGAGTCGGTTCAGCCATTGCCGCGGAGTTGGGTTCAATGACTGCGTCGCAACAAATCGACGCCATGCGCGCGCTGGGTACGGACCCGATAAAGAAACTGGTTGCCCCGCGACTGATTGCACTGGTCATCACCTTGCCGCTGTTGACCGTCGTCGCCGACGTGGTTGGCATCGGGGGTGGCGGGATAGCGGCAACCAGCCTCTATGGACTTTCAATCAACGAATTCCTTACTTCGGTGCGCGACGGCATTACCGCTGATGATATTATTGGCGGCGTCATCAAGCCGATTTGTTTCGCGGTGATCATCGCCTCCGTGGCATGTTACAAGGGCTTGACTACCGAAGGGGGCACGGTGGGTGTGGGCCGATCGACCACGCGTGCGGTAGTGACAGCTTCGATCGTTGTGATTGTGGCCGACTTCTTCCTCGCTCGCGGATTGCAATATATTTTGGGAATGCCGAAGAATTAACTCGCACTTTATGAGCGTTTCACCTTCAGAGTCTGAAGCGATCCACGTGACTGGTCAGGTTAGCCAGAACGCGGCTGACTCGACTTTCGCGCACGTTGACGACACGCATCGCGCGATTCCGGCAATCGAGTTTCGCGACGTGGTGCTAGCCTTCGATGAGCGTGTGATCCTCAACCAGTTGAGCTTCAAGGTAATGAAGGGCGAGACGAAAATAATTCTCGGCGGCTCAGGTGGCGGCAAGTCGACGATCATCAAGCTGGTGCTTGGTTTGCTAAAACCGGACGAGGGCAGAATTCTGGTAGACGGTGAAGACATCACTGACTATGACGAAGTGCAGATGATGAACGTGCGCAAGAAGATTGGCATGGTGTTTCAGGAAGGCGCGCTCTTTGATTCGCTGTCGGTTTACGACAACGTTGCCTACCGTCTGCACGAACAGGGCTTGCCGGAAGAGGAAGTTGAACCCGAGGTGCGCCGCATGCTGCGTTTCGTCAACCTCGAGGATGCCATCGATAAAATGCCGGCGGAACTATCGGGCGGCATGCGACGTCGCGTCGGCATTGCCCGGGCTTTGATTGGTGATCCGAAGATCGTACTCTTCGACGAACCCACCGCCGGCCTCGATCCGCCAACCGCGCGCACCATCTGCGAACTCGCCATGAAGCTGCGCGATCTCGAAGACGTTTCGTCCATCTTCGTAACGCACGAAATGAATAACCTTGATTATCTCTGCTCGGAGTATGCCGTGGTCAACGAACAGGGACAAGTAGTCTTCGAGCGCGAGGGCGAGCGGCTTTGCCTCATCAACAGTAAAGTGATCATGGTGAAAGAAGGCAGTATTATCTTCAGCGGCACTGACGAGCGACTCCGTAAGGTTGAGGATCCCTACATTACCAAGTTTCTGCGCGGACACTGAGAGAAAGGATAGGGGCGGAGGACGAATGATCGAGCGCTAAGCGAGTTTCGCTCATCAATCATCTCTCCTTCCTTACTTAGGCCATGCCAAGATCGACAAAAACAGTAAACCTGAATCAGCTGCGCGTCGGCATCTTCGTGCTGGTGTCCGTCGTCATCCTGATTTTTCTGATTCTCAACGCCTCCGGCGACATCAACCCCTTCAAGAAAAAGCTCCACTTGAAGGCACGTTTCGCTGACGCCAATGGCCTCCGCAAAGGATCCGAAGTGCGTTTGTCCGGCGTGCGCGTCGGCAAGGTGGACGACATCAATCTGCTGCCGCCGAACAATGAGCCCACCGGTCCGCGCGTCGAGGCAGTGATGACCCTCGAAGCCACTATCGACGGCCGGGCAGCCACCGAGCGTATTCGCAAAGACTCGACTGCCACCCAGGGCTCGCCGAGTCTGCTCGGAAATGAAATGTTGATTAACATCAGTCCCGGCACCGCGCTCGCGCCTCCGGTAGTTGACTACGACACGCTGCGTTCATCGAGCGCCAACACGGTGAACGACTTCGCCACCTCCGGCACCGATCTGGCCCAACGCCTAAGCAAGCTTTCCGACCAAATGAGTTTGATCGTGAAAGATGTGCAGGAAGGCAAAGGCACCGTCGGACGTTTGTTCAGCGATGAAGCCCTCTACAACAATCTCAATGCGACCGTGCGCGAGACCGAAGACGTGATGCGGCAAATCAGGTCCGGCAACGGTTCGGCCGGACGATTTGTTAATGACCCGGCGCTCTACAACAACGCCAACGAGATTGCAATGCAGTTGCGGCGGATTTCCGAAGACCTGCGCGCCGGTCGCGGTACCGCCGGCAAGTTACTCACAAACGACGAACTCTACAATCGCATCAACCGCACCGCCGATCGACTCGACCGCTCCGTCGAGCAGATCAATTCCATGATCGCGGACCTCAATGCCGGTCACGGCACGCTCGGCAAATTGATTAAAGACGAGCAAATGTATAACGATGCGCGTTCCGCTATTGCGCGCTTCAATACCACCGCCGAACGCATCGACAACATCGTCTCCTCAGCGCAACGCGGCGAAGGCACGGTCGGCAAACTACTGACCGACGAAGCGCTTTACTCAAACGTGAACCAACTCTCATCCGAAGGCGTGAAACTGATTTATGACTTCCGCCAAAACCCGAAGAAGTACCTGACCATTAAATTCCAGTTGTTCTAGTTTCCAGAGTAGGCGGATTGTAGTTGACGCAGCGGAGCCGGGCAGGCGCAACACTCTGGTGCGCGACTTGCCCGGCTCGCTTTGCGTTACGAAGCGCGGCGACAGAGCCGGCGCCAGGTTGTCCTCTACTGGCCGAAGCGCTGTCTATACTCGGCCGAGATGATGAAGGCTTTAACCATCTCCGCCTTCTGTACCCGCACCAACACATCGTCACCCGGTTGGGTAAACTGGTTCAACTTCGTCAACCAGAAATCGTAGCCGGTGTAATCCGAATCCTGAGCGTCGTTCGGGTTACGCCGCATGTAACCGAAATACTGCATCAACACAAACGCGCGATTAAACTCCGCGCTATTCAAGTCCGAATCTTCCGCTACGGAGCGCAATACCTGCGCGCGGGTCTTTGCCGCCGTGCTGAGATCGGTCACCAGTTGGTTGCGCTCGGCCGTGGAAAGTGGGTTGCCGGCATTCATGTTTAGCGCGTCAACAAACTGCGCCGCTGTCATGGAGCTCGGAAACGCGGTGTTGAAACGGGACCTCGCGACAAACTCAGCTATCAAAGTTTGGGTATTAGTTTCCAATAACTGCGTAGCACCCGCTTGTCCGATTATTACGCCCGCACCGATCTGTTGCGTGTCCCGAAGAAACTCGAGCAGCCGAACAACCGGCACGGAGATCTGATGAGCGTTCCCGAGGGTTGAAGCCCCAGTCCCGTCGCCGTACGCCGTCTTGTAGAGTCGCTCGACAAGGTAACCGGTCTGCTGAAATTCGATGGAAAGGTAGAACGCCGCTGATACGTTAACGCGTTTGTCGGCGACGCATTGTGGGGACACGCAGGAAGTAATCTCATTTGTCCAGAAAGCCAGGCCACTCGTATCAGGTTCGCGGTTAAGAAAGTCGAGATAGTGCAGACGCACAAAGAACCCGGCGGTGTCGATCGGATTCACGCCGGCAACCATCTCGTTGTCGGCAATCGTCACGGTAGCGGTGCCTTGCGAGCCGACCGCGCCACCGACCGCATTGCTGAGGCTCACCGTAAAATTCTCGGCACCTTCCAAATATGTGTCGTCGACGATGAACACTGAAATGGTCTTAGTTGTTTCGCCGGCGGCAAATCGAATAGTGCTAAGCCTTATTTCGTAATCACAGCGGGAAGAGGCAGCGCCACCGAGGACGTTGCAATTCAATGCGCCGGCCGTATCGCTGGTTGCAAAATCTACGCTGGCAGCGGCGGTTGTGTCACCCGAACGAGTGACCGTAAGGTCGACCTGCTTGTCGCCTTCGCCCACCGGATAGGAGGCCGCATTGAATTGAATGCCCGTCGGGACTGCGTTGACCGTAGTGGAATCGATCGTGGCCGCGCCGTTCAACGCGAAGACTCTGCCCGTCGTCGTGGCGCTGGTCGTTAAGGTAATGCTCGTGTTGGCAATGATGTTGCCGCGAAAATTGGTCGAGGTGCCGATCGTCGCGGAACTCCCAACCTGCCAGTACACGTTGGTGCCGCGACCGCCGCTGCTCATTAGCACCTGTGAACTGCTCGCAGTAGTGAGGGTGGTACCAATTTGAAAGATGAAGACCGCGTTGGGATCGCCACCGTCGTTAAGGGTCAGCGTTGCGTTTAATTGCGCCGAAGTATCAAAACAATAGACACCGGGGTTGAGTGTCAAAAACCCTGGTGTCTGTCCCAGAATTTTGCCGCTCAAGTTATTTGCCGGAAGGCAAGCCTGCCCTTTGAGATTATTGTAAGCATCGAGCGCGCTGCTCTGTGCGGGGCCGGCCAGCGATCCTGCACCAGTATAGATCTGACCGTTCACTACCATGGCGGGTGGAAAACCGGTGACGGCACTACCGGGACTAACTCCGACGTTGCCGGAAATGACAGCGGGGCCGGTGGCGGTTATTGCGGTTCCGGCTAATGCAGCGAAACTCTCCGCCGCGCCTAAGGGCGGGACAGTTTGGGCCGCTGCCGTTGTCGAAAGTACGAACAAGAGTACGAACAAGCTAACTAGCAATAGCGAAGACAAGGTACTAGGCGTTTGAATGACCCTCATGAAATATTTCTCCTGGAGTTAGATGGAAAAGTCGCTGATGCTTTCCTGTTGAATCGTTTACGGGAATGAGCGCGCTTCGCGCACGTGCTGCCGCGTTTAGTGGTCAGGGGCGGATATCGGCGAATCAGACCAACAGGGCTTTTTAGCTGGGCGTTTGTCCTCATTCTTCCGGCCGTCGGGGGAAACGGCTGAGAATGACAAGGATGGAGAGATTGGTCGTCGAAAGGTTAATTCCGACTTGCCAGCATAAGAGAAGAACGAGCGGGCGTCCGTGCGCTAACGCACAGATGGATTTAAATCGTTTGTCTTGTGCTTACTGCTACTTCTCTAAAACGGATTCTCGTCGGCGGACGGTCCGTAGATCGACGGCACCGGAATGTCGTTTAGGCGAAGATAAACCCCTAGTTGCGCGCGGTGATGAATCAGGTGATTCAACACGAAGCCACGCAGCACTGCGATTTTCGGCAGAGTCATTATCGTGTGCCCGTTTGACTGCAACGTCCACGGCTTGAACAGCTCCTCGTCGGCAGCGCCCGCAATCGCGGCGCGTGCTTCCGCTACATTCGCGTCAAAGATTGCCAGCAGGTCTTCAGTAGATCCGGGCAACTCAGGTGAGGGCAACGGCTGACCTCCAGGCGCCAGGTCAAACACATCCACGCTCGTCGCATGCACGGCCCAGGTAGGAAGGTTGCTGAGATGGGTCGCGAGTCCGCCCATGGATGTCGACTTCTCGTGCGGCTTCCACGCAAACTTGTCGTGGGGCACACGCGCAAGCGTCTTGCGTGTGTTTGTCATTTCGTTATCAAACTCGGGGAGTAGTGCTTCGCTCTGTTTCATCGTTGCTCCTTCGTGTACAAATGAGTTCATTGAATTGCGGACCGCGGCAAATGTCGGTTAGTTACTATTCGCAGTCTCCGACAATGGCAAACGCACGCACCGGAAACGTGCCGAACCCTTTCACCTTCACGGGCACCGCAAAAAACCTAAAACCGTCGTCGGGCAGTTTAGCCAAACCACAGAGATGTTCGACAACCGGAATCCCTTGTTGCAAGAGAATTGAGTGGACTGGCCGGCTGCGATCGTTGGTATCGTCGATGTTATACGAATCAATGCCAACCAGCACCACGCCGGTTGACGCCAAATAGTGAGCCGCTCCGGCAGTCAGAAACGGATGGTTTCCGTCGGAGTAAGCCTCGGTACGCCAGAACCGATCCCAGCCCGTGTGAAAGAGTATCGCCTTGCCTGCCAGCTCCAGGTCAGCGATGGCCGCTGCTGTAATCGCGCGTTCGCCTTCGAGGTGGCGCACGATCACGCCTTCCAAATTGGCGAGCGAATGGAGTTCGAGACCGGCCAGATCTGCTCCGCCGGCGTAACGATGAAAGGGGCTGTCGAGATAGGTACCAGTGTTGGCCACCATTTCAATGCGGCCGATTTGAAACTCAGTACCCGGCTCGTAGTAGTCCTGCGAAGCAACGCGGCTCAGATGATCGCTGATGATTGGCCCGGGTAAACCTTTGTAGGTGATCATCCCGTGCTCGACGGTATGGCTGAGATCAAAGAATTTCTGAGCAGGTTCCATCGAAACTGCCTTTCCCGATAACGGACCTGAGAGCACAAAAGGTATCACGCTTCATCAGTGCCAATTCTCTTCTGCACCAGCACTTGAAAATGCGTAGCCATGCTGCCGGGGAGGATCATTTCACGCGCCGCCGTGCGGAGCCGCGTGCGTTCAGCCTCGCTCTGGCGGTGGCTGGTTTCTAATTGCAGTTGCTCCAGAATCCCAGCAGACAGCAGAAATTTATCCTGCTGCTCGAATTCCACAACCTCGAAGTCATAACGAGAGCCAGCCTCCAGCACGTGGCTCCAATTCACTGTGGTAGTAAGGTCGTGCTCACCGGGTCGCGCCAGAAGATCAGTCACAAACTCATGACGCTGGAAGCCGCGCAAGCTACCCTCCGGCCGGTTCTTCACCGAATAAAGATCCGCCGCCGCCGCGCCGTAGTCTACCGTGATTAGATAACCGCGCCTCAGATTCTCCGCGATACAGGCAAACCAGTTCTCGACTTCGAGGTCAACTTCAGCAATCTGGCCTTCGCTGAGTTGAACCTTATGATGCTTGAAGTATGTCTCGAAGCGCGCTGAAAGTTCGCTGCCTGGCTCGCGTTGCAACCAGGTGAAGTTTCCCGCGGCGTTAACCGCGACAAAAAACTCGAGCAGCCGGCGGTCTTTATAGATGACACGGTGGACCGGAAAGGCGTCGAGCAATTCATTCGAGAAGATCACGCCTGCCGTGACTTTGGTTTCATTCAGAGGACTGAAAGATACCCGGTCGGCAAATTGCACCAGCCGCTCCTGCGCTTGCGTGCGCGCAGTGCGGCTAACTTCATCAATGGAATATGCCGTCGCCGCGAAGACAGCCGGAAAGAAACTTCGCAGCGTTTCCAAAACTCCACAGGCGAATGCGCCGTTGCCCGCACCCAGCTCAGTGATGGTCCATTCCGCGGGGCTTCCAAGTTCTTCGTGGAGGCGAGCGAAGTATCGCGCAAACGTCGCGGCAAACATCGCGCTACGCTCCGGACTGGTGCGGTAGTCGCCTTCCCTGCTCCACCTGACTCGATCAGTCCGGCAATAGTAACCATCCTGTGCGTCGTAGAGCGCCGCCGTCATCCAATCACGAAACGAGAGCGGTCCCGCAATGCTGATCCGTTCGCGTAGTCGAGCAGCGAGGGTGGTGTTGACAATCGTTTCGAGCATCGTCCTCAGGTGCAAGTAGTTCAGAGTTCAAATTTTGGTTTGCTCTCACGCGCACAAGCTAAGCGTGCACTCTGAATAAGGGGCCTATATGCCACCGGCTTTGTCTCTGATTGCGCTACCGGGTATTGGGTTCGTCCTTTTTCAATAGACGCGTAGTCCCTTCAGTAATGCTTGGAGGTGGCTGATAAATCTCAGCGGTATGCGTTGACGGCCGCCAATTCTGCGTCGGGTTTTGCTGCGCGGGCGGCAGACCGCCAGGCTGCGACGAGCGTTCGAATTGAGGAACGAACGGCGCTGCATAACCCGGCGTCTCATCCGCATCCAGTTGCGGCACGGCGTCTTCCATCAACAAGGCGTAAAGGATTCGCAGCAGCCCACCGACAAACAAAGAGATCGCAACCAGCGGTACGATGACTTCCGGACGTCCGAGGATGAAGACGCTGATGATAGCAATGAGCGGCACGATCAGGAGCGTGCTCAACATCAACATCGCACCCTGCCTGACTCCCTTGCCCCGCGGTGACAGCTTGCGACTGGCGGGCGATTGCAGGTAGCGCGTTGGCACAGTGCCGCCTGACGCCAACACCGTCATCACGCCATCGAGTAGGAAACCGCAGCGCGAACAAAACCGAGTGACATCAGAGACCTGCAACTGCCCGCATTGTGGACAATACATTTTTCCGCAACCCTTCGCTTTTCCGGGAGGATCTCAAACAAGCATCAGTCGCCGCGAGCCGGCGGACTATCCGGCGCTAGATAATAAACCCGCTGGGACGAATACCGGAAAGAGACTTAAGCAGTACGAGAGCGTGAGCTTGCAAGGTGTCAGCGCGCCGCAGAGTTTCCCTCAGCAAAGAGCTTAACGGCGCCGGCTCGCCCGAAGGAAGCATGACTTGTTTGGCGAGGTTCGCGTCGTCGACGAAACTGCTAAACGCCCGCTGGCGCATCGCTTCCACCTCGGCCAGGTAGGTCAGGATCGCGGACGACGAGGACAAGTACTCCGGCAGTGTCCATTCAAAAGGATCGTCCCAAAGGTTCGCGGTGATCCCGCCGAATGTCTGCTCGACAGTCGCCGCCGACCGCAGCACACACTCTCCGACTGAGCCTGGCGCGGGACTCAATCCAGTGAGACTCGTGGTTGATGAATCAATGGCGAAGTACAAAACTTCAGCCGGCGTACTCGCGACCAGCGCACATGAATTCAAATGCAAACGCGCAAACTCCCGGTCAAGACTGTTTATGCGCTCTTGCTTGCCGGGAGTTTGCGCGTGTCGTTCAGCAGTCATAGGCTGACTGAGATTTCTTTAGTATCAATGTTACCTGTCCTTTACGCGCCGGTCGCTCTCTTCCAAAACCGTGCCGTAGTTGCGGCCGCCAAAGTTGAAGCCGGTATAAACGTGACCTTTGACGCCCACGCGTGCACCGCGTGAAGGGACACCGCGTCGGGTCACAACCCAAAGCCGTCCGGTACCGTCATCGAGTTCATAAGCACCCTGGCCGAGAGCGCCGTAGCTGTCCCTGACGGTACCCACAATCGCGACCTCTTTGCCACGGTACCGGGCCGGGTCGGCGTTGATTTTAGAAATAGTTGTTTGACTGGGACAGGCGGTGAGCAGCAGTAGCGCCGCGAATATCAGCGCGGTGGCTGCGAGTTTTTTTGCTAAATGCATACGCGTCTCCTTCTTGATTTTTGACTTTAACTGGGAGAGCGCCGCATCAAATCTCTGAAATCAACAACTGCGGCAGTTAACTGATGCCCGGAATGGTAGAACGGTTTTCCGCTCGAGTCTAATCAGGCGACTAGTCGACAAAACAATATCCGTTGTCGTGGCGATGCTATACTTCACCCGCGTGAAAAGCCAGTGTACCAGAAAATATTGACGGTTCTGGTTGGTAGGAATAAATGTGGCTCCCGAGGTTTCCGAGCCGAGCGGTTACTGGCACACATCGACCTCCTGACGTTTTTGCACGACTCAAGGCTGCTTGCAGCAATACACGGTTGACCTTAACCACTCAGTCCCGAGCGCCTAGTCCCCTACATACTTTGTGTGGTAATACTTCAGGCGAGAGAGAGAATATGTCGTCACAAACCACCCCGACTTACTCGCCGCAACAGTACCTTGCTATTGAGCGTGAGGCTCAGGAAAAGCACGAGTATCTAAATGGCGAAATATTCGCAATGGGTGGCGCAAGTGAAAGACACAATTTGATAGTCGTTAACATTCTTGCGGCTATCCATGCCAGTTAAAAGGGACGCCATGCAAAGTCTATTCAACCGACTTGCGGCTCAAAGTAAGCGCGACCGGTTTGTATACCTATCCCGACCTGCTTGCCTTGTGCGCAGAGGCGCAGTTTGCCGACGTGCACCAGGATACTTTGCTTAATCCTACGGTGGTAATCGAAGTACTTTCCAAATCTGCCGAAGGCTATGATCGAGGGGAAAAGTTTGCGCACTACCGAAGGATCCCATCCCTTGCAGAGTATCTGCTGATCTCTCAGGACAAGTACTCCATCGAGCAGTATGTGCGACAGCCGGACAATCAATGGTTGCTGTCGGAAGTTTCCAGGTTGGAAGGCAGTGTTCGACTACCTTCCATCAATTGCACGCTGCTGCTGAGTGATGTTTCCGATCGTATCGAACCGCTCTAACGAGTTCACTTCCCGAACCAGCCGATTGGCTTGCCTGACAAGTCCACCCAGACGCTCTTCACATTCGTGTACATCTCGAGCGCGTGCTTGCCCATCTCCCGGCCGTAACCAGACTGTTTGTACCCGCCGAACGGCGACGCGGCGTTGAACTGGTTGTAGGTATTAATCCAGATCACGCCCGCCTTGATCTCTTTCGCGAACCGGTGCGCGCGCGTGATATTGCTGGTCCAAATTCCCGCCGACAGACCATAGATCGTTTCGTTAGCCTGCTTGATTAGATCGTCTTCGTCCACGAAGTCGATGACTGAAACCACCGGTCCAAAGATTTCTTCCTGGGCCACGCGCATCTGGTTCTTGACTCCGGAAAAAATTGTCGGCTGATAGAAGTAACCATTTTGAAACGCGCCTGCGAGCGTCGGACATTCGCCGCCGGCCACGACTGTTGCGCCTTCCGAGCGAGCAATGTCGGCGTAGCTCTTCACCCGATCTAGTTGCTCACGTGAAACCTGCGGGCCCATGTGCGTACCCTTGTCCATTGGGTCGCCCACCACGACCTTCGCCGACTTCTCTTTCAACTTCTCGAGAAATTCATCCTTCACGCCCTCCTGCACAAAGAGACGCGAGCCGGCACAGCAAACCTGACCCTGATTGAAGAAGATTCCCATCATGGCGCCGTTCACAGCCTGATCAATGTCAGCGTCGGCAAACACGATGTTCGGCGCCTTGCCGCCGAGTTCGAGGGACACCTTCGTCAGATTTTCCGACGCAGCGCGGGCGATTAGTTTCCCGACTTCGGTCGAGCCTGTGAACGCAACCTTGTCGATGCCGGCGTGTGACGCCAGCGCGGCGCCCGCCGTCTCACCATAGCCGGGCACGATATTAACGACGCCATCAGGGAAACCAGCTTCCTGAATCAACTTCCCCAACTCCATGGCGTTGACCGGAGTCTGTTCGGCCGGCTTTAGGACAATCGTGTTACCGGCCGCGAGCGCGGGCGCCAGTTTCCAGGCCGCCATCAATAGCGGAAAGTTCCAGGGAATGATTTGTCCGCAGACGCCAACCGGTTCGCGCAAAGTGTAGTTAAACATCTGTCCGGGAACGGGAATCGTCTCGCCTTCAATCTTGGTGGTCCACCCGGCAAAGTACTCAAAGTTTTCGGCAACCTGCGGCAAGTCGACGTAGGCCGACTCACGCAAAGGCTTGCCGTTGTCCGCGGTTTCCAAAGCCGCCAACTCGGGAGTGTGTTCTTCGATCAACTGCGCTAGCTTATACAGGAGCCGGCCGCGATCGCGCGCGCTGATCTTGGACCACTTACCTTCGAACGCGCGCCGCGCCGCGGCGACTGCCTTATCGATGTCGGCCTTATCGCCTTCCGCTACCTCGGCGAGTGTTTCCCCAGTCGCCGGGTTGGGGGTGGTGAAAGTCTTGCCGGATTCGGCGTCGACCCACTGGCCATCGATTAAGAGTTGATACTTGCGCGGGGTACTGGTTTCGGCTGGCTGCACTGATGACATTTTAATGCTCCTTACACTGAGTTATTTGTCTCTCGGCCGCTCCGTGTTCTCTTGTCTCGGTGTGATATGGCTTCGCTTTCATTTCACCACCGAGATACCGAGGACACAGGGCAACGCACAGGGAAGATCAAAAATCGGTTGTGCCTGCGAGCAGTTGTCGCAGGACGTACGGCAGTATGCCGCCGTGTTGGTAGTAATCGATTTCAATTGGGGTGTCGATACGCAGAATAACCGGCACCTCCTCGGTTTTTCCGGACGCGCGATGGATGACGAGTTGCAACTGCTGCAGCGGTTTCACGCCAGACTCTAATCCGATCACGTCAAACGTCTCCGTCCCATCAAGCTGAAGCGAAGCGGCGTTCGTTCCTTCCTTGAACTGGCACGGCAACACGCCCATACCAACCAGGTTGCTACGGTGGATGCGTTCGAAACTTTGCGCGAGCACAGCTTTGACACCCAACAGTTTCGTCCCTTTGGCCGCCCAGTCACGAGAACTGCCGGTGCCATATTCCTGCCCGGCGATAATCACGAGCGGAGTGCCTTCCGCCTGATACTTCATCGCCCCGTCGTAAATGCTGGTTCGTTCGCCGTCAGGTTGAAAAAGTGTAACGCCGCCCTCGACGCCCGGCACCATCAAATTCTTGATTCTCACATTCGCAAAAGTGCCACGCACCATCACTTCATGATTACCGCGACGGGAACCGTAGCTGTTGAAGTCTTCAATGGCGACGCCCTTCGCCTGGAGGTACAACCCGGCCGGCGAATTTGGCTTGATAGCTCCCGCGGGACTGATGTGGTCAGTAGTTACCGAGTCGCCAAAAATTGCGAGCGGCCGCGCGCTGTAAACGTCGCACCAGTCCGACACGGCGTTGCTGAAGTTTTCGAAGTAGGGCGGATCACGTATGTAAGTTGACTCAGGGTCCCACTGATAGACGCTGCCGGTGCTGGTGGGTATATCGTTCCACAACGGATTCTGCGCGGCGAAATCTCGGTACAAACGCCGGTAAGTCTCCGGGTCGGTCGCGGCGCTCAGCAGCGCATTGATCTCGGCGACGGTGGGCCAAATGTCCCGCAAGTAAACGTCATGGCCTTCGCTGTCCTTCCCCAGTGGTTCCTGCGTCAGATCGATATCGATTCTGCCGGCCAGCGCAAAAGCCACGACCAGCGGCGGACTCATCAGGAAGTTCGCTTTGATACTTTGATGTACGCGCGCTTCGAAGTTGCGATTGCCCGAAAGCACACTCGCTGCGATCAGATCGTGATCAGTCAAAACCTGTTCAATGTGTGGATCGAGTGGCCCGGAATTGCCGATGCAGGTGGTGCAGCCGTAACCGACCAGATTGAACCCAAGCTTATCGAGATACTCCTGCAGCCCGGCCTTCTGCAGGTACTCAGTCACGACGCGCGAACCGGGTGCAAGCGAGTTCTTTACCGACGAGCGCACGCTCAAGCCACGTTCGACTGCTTTCTTCGCCAGCAGGCCCGCGGCCAGCATCACGCTCGGATTTGAAGTATTCGTACAGGACGTGATGGCGGCGATTAGTACATCGCCATGGCCCAGATCAACCTCCGCGTGTGGAAACTCTTCGGGATCAAGTTCGACCAGGCGGTCGGGCGTGGGACGGTTGTTGACCATTTCCGTCTCCGACCAAACGCTGGTGCCGTGGGGGGTCGAGAGGCCACCGGTACCCACTGGAACAGCCTCCGGTTTCTGTTCACCGCCCCCGGCGATGGCGGTGCGCCTGATCTCGATCGTGCCGATCCGCGTGAAGTAACGCGCCTGGAGTTCTTCGTCCGTTTTTCCGTACCCACCCTCGCCCACCGGTTTTCGCAGTAGTTCGTCAAACTGGCTCTTCAAGTTTGGCAGTTCAATGCGATCCTGCGGGCGCTTGGGCCCGGCCACGCTCGGCACGATCGAACTAAGATCGAGATCGAGCACCGTCGTGTATTCACACTCGCCGGCCTGCGGAATTCCAAACATACCCTGCGCCTGATAATAGTTGCGCACGGTATCGACCTGCTCGTCCGTGCGGCCGGTGGCTTTGAGGTAAATGCACGTCTCCTCGTCGACCGGGAAGAATCCCATCGTCGCGCCATACTCCGGCGACATGTTGGCGATCGTCGCGCGGTCGGTTACCGAGAGACTGCTCGCACCCTCGCCATGAAACTCCACAAACTTTCCCACCACTTTCGCCCGGCGCAGCATTTCCGTCACCCGCAACACGAGATCTGTGGCCGTCACACCTTCGCGTAAACTACCAGTCAGGTTCACGCCCACCACGTCCGGCGTCAAAATATAAACTGGCTGGCCCAGCATTGCGGCTTCCGCTTCGATACCGCCGACGCCCCAACCGACAATGCCGAGCGCATTGATCATGGTGGTGTGTGAATCAGTGCCGACCAGCGTGTCGGGGTAGTAAACGCCATTGCGTTCCCAAACGCTCTTCGCGAGAAACTCGAGGTTCACCTGGTGGCAGATGCCGATGCCCGGAGGAATCACGCCAAAGCCATCAAAGGCCTGCGTGCCCCATTTCAAAAACTGGTAACGGGAGTTGTTGCGCTTAAACTCCATCTCCATGTTTTTCTGGAGCGCGTCTTTGGTGCTGGCAAAGTCAACTTGGATCGAGTGGTCTATCACCAGATCTACCGGCACCAGTGGCTCAATGACTTGAGTGTTCTTATGCAAACGCGCCACCGCCGAACGCATGGCCGCGAGATCGACCAGCAACGGCACACCGGTAAAGTCCTGCAGCAACACGCGCGCGACTACGAAAGGAATTTCTTCAGTGCGCTCGCCTTTTGCCTGCCAGTTGGCGAGACCGCGCACGTCCTCTTCGGTAATCTTGCGGCCGTCGCAATTACGCAACACTGACTCGAGCACAATGCGAATGCTTATTGGAAGTTTTGAGACTGGACCAACGCCATCCTTTTCGAGTTGCGGGAGTGAATAAAACATTCCCTGCTGGCCCGAACCGGTTTGGAATGTTTGCGGAGAATTGAAAGGAGTTTGTGCCATGGACTAGAGCAACGGGCGGTTCATGATTGGCGAACGTGCAATCGTTTCGCCGTCATCACGTAGAGAAAACTTTGATTTTTGGTTAACAAACTCAAGTGTAAAGTCCACGGGCGCGGTCGTCAAGGAGACTCTTCTAAGACTCATGCTGCTTAGTTGGCAACCGCTTCGCTTCACTCGTAAGTGTGTTGCCGCGGCTTGCGCTGTTTGTTATAGTGCTTCGCATCCCCCAAAAGTTTGGAGTCAACCTCGACTAGCTCTCGCCGCGGTTTTTTTCCCAAGCGAGTTCAGGTCGACGCGCACGCGCAGAACTTTCGAGAAGGAGAGTTGATATGACCAAGAAGCCGGGAGACGACTTCGAGTACCTGAGCAATGATCCTAACTTCATTCCTAATCCGGAAATTGAAGAGTTTATGGAAGAGGAGATTGCGCGCGCGCCTAAGGACCCTGATCAACTTGCCCATCGCTTGCGCAACAATACAGCAGCGTCTCCAAAAGATGCGGGCGGCGACCTCGACGCCAGTTGGGAAGATGTGAACGAGAGTGGTTCCGAGGCAGTCGGTGGCGACAACCCAACTCCCGATCAATCGCTGGTTGAAGAGAACGCAAATGCGGTCGGCGTGAATTTCGAAGACAACGAGGAGTTGGACTTTCTCGACAAGATTGAACGTCGCGATCGCGATCGTTTTGAGTTGGACGAAAATTCGAAGGCCAGCGAAGACACGATTTGAAAGCAGAAGCCCGCGCGTCAGCAAGGGCTCTCCCAGTCCCAACCAGGCATTTCTAATTCCAGAATCAGAGCCCTTGCTGACGCGCGCGCTTCGGCTTGGGCTCTCCTAGGTCCCAACAAGGCATACTAATTCAGAAATCAGAGCCCTTGCTGACGCGCGGGCTTCAGCTTGGGCTCTCCCAGTCCCACCCGGCATACTAATTCAAACATCAGAGCCCTTGCTGACGCGCGGGCTTCCGCTTGCGGGCTTCAGCTTGGGCGTACCTCCGGGTCAAGATTTTAGCTCAGTTTCTCCTTCAGTCTTTCGTTCACAACCTTCGGATTCGCTTTTCCCTGCGACGACTTCATCACCTGCCCGACGAAGAAGCCAAATAAAGTCTCCTTGCCTTCGCGATAGACGCTTAGCTGTTGTGGATTGCCGGCCAACACCTGATCGATCAGTGCGTCTATCTCTGCCGTGTCGCTGAGTTGGACCAGGCCCTTCTCGGCAACAATCGCCGCGGCGCTTTTGCCGGACTGGAACATTTTCACCAGCACACCCTTGCCCTGTTTGCCGCTTATCTTTCCCTCATCGATTAAACGAACCAGCGCTCCGAGGTCCGCCGCGGAAACCGGCGAGTCTCCCGCGGTCGCACCGCTTGTCTCAAGCTCGCGCAGGAGTTCCGATCGAATCCAGTTAGCAGCGGCGCGCGGGTTCCCCGAAGCGGCGGCCGCCTGCTCGTAGTAGTCAGCCAGCGTTCGTTCGGAAGTAAGTTGCGAAGCATCGGTAAACGGCAAGCCATACTGGTCCATGAAGCGGCGTCGCCTTGCTTCGGGAAGTTCGGGCATCGCGGCGCTCACACGTGCGATAAACTCATCAGACACAATCAGCGGCGGCAGATCCGGCTCAGGAAAATAACGGTAGTCGTGCGCTTCTTCCTTGGAACGCATTACGCGCGTTTCCGCCGCACGCTCGTCCCAAAGGCGCGTCTCTTGTTGCAGCCGGCCGCCGGACTCGAGCACTCCAATTTGACGCTCGACTTCAAACTCGATCGCACGCTGCATGAAGCGAACAGAGTTCAGGTTTTTCAACTCGACCTTCGTGCCAAACTTTTCGTCGCCGGTGCGCCGCACTGAGACATTCGCTTCGCAACGTAGATTGCCCTTCTCCATGTCGGCTTCCGAAGCGCCGACCCACTGCAGCGCGCGGCGCACATGATTGACGTAATCGTAGGCTTCCCAGGACGTGCGAAAATCCGGTTCGGTAACAATCTCGGCGAGCGGAGTGCCCGCGCGATTGAGATCGATGTAGGAAAACCGATTAACCTCCGGCAGTCCCTCGTGAACGTTCTTGCCGGCGTCCTCTTCCAGGTGCAGACGTGTGATGCCCACTTTCTTAATGCGCCACTCGCTGGGATGGCCTGCCTCGTCGCGTAGAGCCGTCATGATTTCCAATTCGCCATTCGCGGAAAAGGGCTTGTCGAATTGCGAAATCTGGTAACCCTTCGGCAGGTCCGGGTAGAAATAATTCTTCCGCGAGAAAATCGACTGCTTGTTAATTTGCAGGCCGAGCGACAAAGCCGCCCGCGCGCCCAACTCAATCACGCGTCGATTCAACACCGGCAATGCGCCGGGCAAACCAAGACAGACAGGGCAGGTGTTGGCGTTTGGTTCGTCGCCAAAACGCGTCGAACAGCCGCAGAAAATTTTCGCTTCAGTATTGAGTTGGGCGTGAATTTCCAACCCGATAATTGTTTCCCAACCGTTACTCATTGGTTATAGGTCCATCGTGGTTTGCTGTTTTGTATTTGTTCCATCTGCCTTGCGAGACTGTGATGTCGTCAAAAACCGGTTGTGTTGGGACCGGTCGCTGACGCTCCCGGTTCTGACAGGATGTTTCTTTGTGCCTGGTGCTTGGTATCTCGCTCTTGTTCGTTCTGGCCACTGCTCAACTCACCGCCGCAGCCATCCCGGCGACGCTCCCGCGCGGCGCGCTTCCTCTTCGAGTTCCCGCCAGCGAGCATTAAGCCCAGCGCGCGCGGCAGCCAGTTCATTGAAGCGAGTGACGAGTGCGCTGCGCTCGTAGGAATAGTCATACGCTGCACCAGACCCCAGGATAAAGTTCCCGGTGAACGCCGGAAACTGGCCCACGCCTGGTCCACGCTGCCAGGGACGAGGAAAGCCATTCGGGTTCACCACCACTTGGCCACGCGCTGTTCGCTCTCCCCAAACCCGGCGACCCTGGCTGGGTATACCGCTTCCGAATGGAGCAAACACCGGGCGATGGCGACCGAAGCCGCCTGCGCCAAACCCGCCGTTGCCCCGGCCACCAATACTTCCGAGTGAGATAAGCGGAACGATACTGGTAAACGACGCGTTGCTCCAGGAGTTGCCGATTCCAAACTCGCCTTCGAGCTGCGCGCGCGTGAAGTTCAGTTCCGCGTCAAGGGCTGCGACTTCGGTTCGCAACGCCGCGGCACGCTCCCGCCAGTAAGCTTCCGATTCCCGCGCCGCCACGCGTCGCTGCTCGAGTTCCAGCTCAAATGAATCAGTTTGCGCAACCAGCTGACCGCGCGACTCGGCCACTGACGGCAGGCCCAATTCTTTTCGACGCTGCTCGTAAGTGACTTCGCTTTCCCGACGCCGGCGCGCCGAAGTCTCCAGATCACGATTCGTTATCGTGCGCCTCGCTAACGCGCGACCCGGCGCCGTTGCCAACTCCGGGCGCGGGTAAAACAACTGTGCGCGTCGCAACAGACTGCCGGACACTTCGTTGTTTGCTTTTTCAGTCGCGGGAATATCAAGCGCGGCGAGTTGCAGCGTGACCTGAATTCCAGGCGCGGTTTCATAAGTCAGTGTCGCCGCGGTAACAAGGAAGTCGCGGGGAATTTCGACACGACGGCCACCGCGCATGACCACCGTATACGCGCTGGCGGTTGCACTCAGAACCATGACGACAAGAAGGACAGAGAAGGTCCGTTTGAGGCCAGGCGTTGCTACGTTAAGTCTATTCATGGCTCTTGCTCGATATTGTCGATCTGCTGACACAGCAAATGAATTGCCGGTCAGTATAACACTCCGGGAAAAGCTATTCCGAATGGCCCAAGCTATCATCGCGAGCGATGGTTCGCCACTTCTCTGTATGGGGTCAGTCTGAAGGTTGCGACTCTTAAGGCTTAGGCTCATTCGCTGGAGACGAGCGGCGTTGGTGCGGATGAGACAAAAAGCAAACCCACCGTCACTCACTCCTTCCGCTGCGCTACCTTACGCCCTTTGCGTTAATACGCCTGACCGAAAATCCTTTGCAAACGCACGGCAGTTTGATATACATCGCTTTCCATCGATCACTGGACTTAGAACGCTAACGCAAACGCGGACGTTGCTCGCCGCGAAGCCAGGTTCCAAACCATCTATTAGGGGAGACTAGACATATATCATGGCAAAGACTGTTTGTAAGATTATGGGCGTGGTGCTGCTACTGGCGGGAGTTTGTGGGTTCTTCGCTCCGCACTTGCTGGGCGCGCACTTGTCGCCGGCGCACAATGTGGTCCATCTCGTATCAGGCGCGCTCGCGCTGTATTTTGGTTTCGCCGGATCATGGTCCAGCGCCAAAAACTTCTGCCTGATTTTTGGCGTTCTCTACCTGGCCCTCGGGTTTCTCGGCCTGTTTGTGCTCGGCGATCCGGCCCACGATCGCATGTGGCGGATCGGTCCGCTGGAACTGGCGCGGGTTGACCACTTCATTCACATTCTGCTGGGCGTGATCTTCCTGGGCGGCGGTTTGTTCAGCAAGAAGCCCTAGTGGCCCGAATGGCGCGGCGCAAGTTTCAGGTTGCAAGGATGGGCTCGATAAGCAGCGCACTTGCGCTCAAGAGCCTTGAAACCTTGCAACCTGAATTGTTTTTTGTGACTACAGTGAGCGCTAGAACTTCAGCCTAAACCCGCCGCGGCCAACAACCCCCGGCGCCAGAAACCCGTTCTCGTAGTAACGCTGGTTGAAAATATTGTCAGCGCCGGCGAACAAGACCAACATCAGCCGCTCAGACAACGCTCGTTCGTAACTCCCGAAGAGATCAGCTTTCGTATAGCCGTTGAAGGTCAGCTCCGCCGTACGGAATGGGAAATCGTTTTCAAAAATCGGAGCCACATACGCACCCGTGCGATTAAGATCGAAGTTAAACGCAAAAGCACGGTAACGCTGATTGAGCGACAACCCGAAGACGTGATTGGGAATTACGTACTCCGGCTGTAGTCCGCGCGCGACCACTGACCGATCGCTGTTCGTGTAGGTGTATGAGCCACGCAGGTAGGTTCCGCGCCAGGGAGTCGCTTCGATGAAACTTTCAACACCACGAGACAAGCCACCTGGGCGATTAACGTAGCCGCTGAATCGTCCCAGCCCCAGCGGGTCAACCGCGAAGAACGACTGAAACTCAACCACACGCTGGAGCCGCGTGTAGAACCAGGTGGCCCCCAGCAGCACGCGATCGCGCGCCAGTCGCTGGTCCAAACCGGCGTCAACGCTAACCGATTGTTCCGCACGCAGCGTCGGGTCACCAAACCTGAGCAGTCCCATGCTTTGAAACGTACCCGCACCGAACCGTTCGAAAAGCGAGGGTGCGCGAAAGCCATTGCCCACATGCGCGCGCAACTTGGTGTTCATCGAACGAAGGAGATACGCAACTGCGCCATCGCCGGTGAGAGACTTCTCCGCGTTCACACCGCTTAAGTTTCCCGGACGGTCCGCGGCACTGATGCGAAAGAACTGTGCGCGAACGCCGGCTGAGAGTTGCAAGCGATCGTCGAAGAGGGACAGTTGATCCTGTCCGAAAACCGCGAAGGTCCGCTGCCGGTCAGTCGTGTTGTTGAAGGCGCTGAAGGACGGCAGCGACTGCTGAAAAAGCGACTCGCGTTCAAATTCGAATCCCAGCGTAGCCAAATTGGCATGGGCCAGACGCGCATACAGCCGCGCGTCCAAGGTGTCGATTGTGCCTTTATTGACGTTGACGAACTCGAAGTCGCCGAAAGGATAGAACGCCGCGAAACGCGGATCGATCCGGCTGCCATTGTAATTTCGGCGTTGGCTGGAGGTGCGTTGATAGGCTAGCGAGTAAGACAGTCGCTCATTGATTTCGTGCGCAAGTTTGACAGAGCCTACCAGCAAGCGATTGCGGCGCCCTTGATCGGGGTTATTAAAATCCGGCTGGAAACTTACGCCGGGAACTGCGCGAGGAAAGGAAACTCCACTAACGAACGCCGCTGGTAAAGCGAAAGGACTGTCGTTGAGACGCGCGTTTGCGATCGTTCCGTAAAGGTTAACTGCGATCGTCAGGGAAGAACTGGGAGCAAATAGAAATCGACCGCGCCCGGCCGAGTTGCCATACTCGTCCTCGCCATCGACTCCTTGTCGGACATCAAGGCGACTTAAGCCGAAGCTGAAATTTGCGCGCGGTCGCCCACCTGCTAGCTTGAACTGTTCGCGGAAGGTTCCCAGTCCGCCAGCTTCCGCGCCCGTTTCAAAGTGAAGCCCGCCGGCAAATGTTTCCGGCACCAGGTTGATAACGCCGCCAATCGCATTCGTGCCGTAGATCGAGGAACCGGCGCCACGAAGGACCTCGACGCGATCGGTAGCGACGGGCACCAGATCGGTCGTGAGTGAAGCAGCCGAGCCACCGATGTCTGAGGCATCGCGGACACGCAAACCGTCAAGCAGGATTGCGGTATCGAAAGTCCGCAGGCCGCGCAAACGAATCGTGGTGAGCGCTCCGGGCGAACCTTGTTGCTGTACGCGCAGGCCCGGAATTCCCCGCAGCGCTTCGGGCAGCGCTATCTCTCGCTTGTCTTCAATCTGTTGTGAATCCAGGATCGAAACAACCTTGGCAACTTCGTCGGCACGTTGCGGGGTCCCCTCCGCCGTGACGATCACGCTTTCACTGATCCCTGCGACTCTCAGCTTGAACGCCAGCATTCTCGTCGAGCCACGGTCGACCATGATCTCTTCCGACGCGAAGTCTGAAAATCCTTTCGCTTTGACTTCGATCAGGTACTGGCCCGGAGTAACGTTCGCCAAGGAAAACGATCCGTCGCTGCCGGTAGTCGTTGAGAGTTCGTTACCGCTGAGGGAACGCAAGCGAACTTCAGCGCCGCTAATTTTCGCGCCTTGTTCATCGGAGACTTCTCCCTTGATGCTGCCGAACGATTGCGCCGCCGCCACACCCGCAAGCAACAGGGACAGCAAACCAACGGCTACTACACAACTGAGTCGCTGCTTCTTTACACCAATCTTGGTACTTATGTTTTTCTTGATCATCATTAGCCTCTCCTGCCCGACGCAGTGCGAGCTGAAACTGACGCGGCTGACAGGTTTCCTGACTCGCGGTTGTGATTCTGCTTCCGAATCGCCTCTGCCTTTCGCCTTCCCAGACTGACTTGCGCCGATCCAGTGGCTTACGAAAAGCATCGTCACCGCTTACAGTTGCGCGGGCAGTGCCGGTCTTTCACCGTCTTCCCTTCCGCAGCCGTTCATTGTTTTTGGTTTTACCGGAGCGTTTGATGCACCGGCGTAATTCGCGGCACACCACTTACCGGGTGTGCGTCGACCAACACTTCTACCGCAAAAACTTCCCTGAGCAGCGCGGGCGTCAGGACGTCGCCAGGTGGTCCAACGGCAACCGTGCTTCCTTCTTTCATCAGTAAAACGCGATCCGAAAACTCTGCCGCGAGATTGATGTCGTGCGTTATCACCAGCGCGGACGTCTCTCGAGTGTCACAGCGCTTTCTCACGAGGGCGAGGATCGTAGCCTGGTGGGCCAGGTCAAGGTTCGCAGTCGGTTCGTCGAGCAACAGCACGCCCGCCTCGGTTGCCAGTGCGCGAGCGAGCACTGCGCGCTGTCGTTCCCCGCCTGAGAGTTCGTTCATCAGGCGACCACTAAGCGATTCCAATTGCGTCTCCCGCAAAACTTCACTCGCCACCGAGACATCGCGAGCTGTTTCCCAACCCCAGCCGCTGTTGCTGGCCCAGGCGTAACGCCCACCCAAGACAAACTCGAAGACCGTAACCGGGAAACGCAGATCTGCCTCCTGCGCAACAACCGAAATACGCCGCGCGACAGAGCGCCGGGAATATGTAGTTAGTGGTCGTTCGTCGAGGATGATTTCCCCGGTTGCCGGTTCCAAGGCACCATTCAACGAACGAAGCAGCGTGGATTTTCCCGCGCCATTCGGGCCAATGACCGCGATAACGTTTCCCGGGCGAAGTGTGAGCGAGACACCTGACACCGCTCGCCGGGAACCGTAAGTCACTGTGATGTCGCGTGCCTCGAGCATTTCGTGTTCGACAAACTCAGCGCCGTCGCAAGAGGTAAACAAACAGCGGCGCGCCGATGAGTGCGGTGATGGCGCCGACCGGAAGTTCGCGCGGCGCGATCGCCGTACGCGCGATCGTGTCTGCCACCACTACGAACATCGCCCCGCAAATCGCGGCGGCGGGCAATGTGATCCGGTTGTCACTGCCGAGCGATAGACGTACCAGGTGTGGCACGACGAGGCCCACGTAACCCACCGAGCCGCTCGACGCAACTGAACTGCCCACTAGCAAACTGGCAACGATAAAAACAATCAACCTGACGCGC
This sequence comes from Pyrinomonadaceae bacterium, assembly GCA_030840675.1. GTDB lineage: Bacteria > Acidobacteriota > Blastocatellia > Pyrinomonadales > Pyrinomonadaceae > PSRF01. The sequence goes on along the minus strand of JAVEEA010000030.1, from coordinate 8,413 downwards.
GAGACTTCGACTCCCAGATCAAACGCGTCTCGTTCACCGAGCATTAACAAGTTTAGCGAACGCGCGTAGGCGGCTAGCACGATGCTGCCCGCGACGGCAATGAAAAGTGCCAGCCAAAGCAGTTTCGAAGTTGCTCCCGATAAGTCACCGAGCAGCCAAAACGTGAACGACCTGATGCGGGTTGCGTCCATCAGAGTGGTCACAAAAACAATTGCCGATGACAGGAAAGTGGTCACGATCACACCCGCCAGAATTAACCGTTCGGGCGTTGCCCCGGTGCGTCCCTGGGCCAGGCGATAGACCACGAGCGTCGCGGCCAACGCTCCCACGAATGCGAGCAGCGGCCGACTCCACTCGTGTGCCCCCAAAAATACCAGCGCGATCATAGTGCCCACGGCGGCGCCGTTTGAGATCCCGAGCAGGTAGGGTTCGGCAAGGGGATTTCGCAGAAGCGACTGGTAACTCGCGCCGGCAACGGCAAGCGAGCCGCCCACCGCAGCGCCCAGCAGAATGCGCGGGAGGCGAATATCGAAAAGAATTGCGTAGTGATTAGCGGTCAGGCCGCAGGAAGTTTTGCCAAGCGTGAGCAGCGTACAGAGTGCTGCTCGCGCCGGCAGCTTTTCGCTGCCAAACAGAGAAGTGACGATTACGATCGCCAGTAAGGTTAACAATAGGACCGCGCAGATCGACACTGTCCGGGTGAAGGTCACGCGTGCGCCAGCGAGGCCGCGAGGTAAGCGACTGGACGTTGCACCACCTGGAATCAGTGCGTTCATTTGGGAAATACTTCCGGATGAAGTGCGCGCGCAAGTTCCTCCAAGCCATCAACCGAGCGCGGTCCAGGGCGGGACAGGTGGTCATCGTTGATCTTGAAGACCTGGCCCCGGGAAACGGCCGGAGAATCTTTCAAGGCACTCGCCACATTCGCATTGGCCTCGCCCATCGAGCCGCCCGTCGGCAAAATGATCGCGTCGGGACTCGCGGCCAGCGCGGATTCGGCACTGAATTTTGGCCACGCGCCGGGTACGTCCGCTGTCACTGATACGCCGCCCGCACGCCTGATCAGGTCGGTAAGAAACGCGTCTTTTCCAATCGTGTATAGCGGCTTGTCTGAGACCTGATAGAAAACTCTTACTGGCGGCCGCGACTTGACCCGGTCATTAACCGCCGCCACTCTGGCGCGCAATTGCAGCAGTAGTTGGTTCGCTTGCGACTGCCGGTTTAGTAGTTCGGCAATTCGTGCTATCGACTTGAATACGCCTTCGAGGTCGCGCGAGTCGGTAACGTACACCGCGATTTGATGTGCTGCCAGTTCGCTCGTGAATGCCTCGAGTTGTGAAGCAGTCGAAACAAAAACGACCTGCGGTTGCAGCGCGATGATCTTTTCGATGCTTGGCTTTAACGTGTCACCAACTTCCATGACTCGCTGTGCCTCGGGCGGGTAATTACAATAGGTAGTCCGGCCGACGAGTCCGTCGCCTGCGCCAATCGCGAAAACAATTTCGGTCACACTCGGAGCGAGCGAAACGAAACGGGTGATACTCGCGGGAACGGAAAGGGACCGTCCCGCTTCGTCAGTTACTTGTCGCAGGTTGGCGGGGCCGGGCGGTGGGGTCAGCGTGCTGCAGGCGGCAAGCAACAGGCAAAGTACGCCGGCGATAAGCCACGAGCCGCTGCTGTTAAGGTTGAATTGTGACGTTGGTCGTATGCGCAAAAAAATCCCGCCGATCTCTGAACCCAAGGCGAAAGGGAACAGGCGGTCGGCGGGACTGAAACGGCTTTCGGACCCGTGCGGCCTGAACGCCTTTCCGCGAGCGTTCAAAAGCTGCAAAGCCTGGGCAGGTCTCCTGGCTTAGAAACTCGCCATCATTGCTTGCTTGACAAGCAGCATGACAGCAGTCTCAACACAGTGGCGCGACCGCGCGGGATTCTCACCCGTTTCCCTATTCTCCCCATTTGCTGGGGCACCCAGAGGCTTTCAAGTACAAAGAACAATTTCTGATTTCCGCGGACACTATCACGCACTTTGTGGCGGTGTCAAACTTGTGATCATGCGGTCGCTCAGAAGATTCTCGGTAACTTGCTTTGCGTCGCCAATTCGCGTCCGGTAAGATTCAGCGCAAACAAAGCAGAGGAACGAATGAAGAAATGATCAAGACCATTGAATGGACCGACGAAGGCGTGCGCATGCTGGACCAGCGACTGCTGCCCGCCGAAGAAAAGTATCTGATGCTGCGGTCTTACGAGGAAGTGGCTGAGGCGATTAAGAAGATGGTGGTCCGCGGCGCCCCCGCCATCGGGGTCTCAGCGGCAATGGGGCTGGCGCTCGGCGCGAGTCAGTCTGTCGGTACTTCAGTCGCAGACCTGGAAGATGACTTCGACTACATGTGCAAGGTGATGTCTGAGACACGCCCTACTGCGGTTAATCTCTTCTGGGCGATCGAACGAATGCGCCAGACCTTTCGTCGCGAGCAGAGCAAGGACACCCGGCCCGAAGCAATAAAAGCGTGCCTGATAGCCGAAGCGCAGCAGATATTCACGGAAGACATTGCCGCTAATCGAGCGTTGGGACGCTTCGGCGCGGAGTTATTGGCTGACGGCGACACGGTGCTAACGCACTGTAACGCGGGCGCACTCGCGACGGCTGGTGATTACGGCACCGCACTCGGCGTCATTCGCGGCGCGATCGATGCCGGGAAACGCATTGCCGTGATCGCCGATGAGACACGTCCGTTCCTGCAGGGACTGAGGTTAACCGCTTGGGAACTGGCCAAGGACAATATTCCGGTAACAGTAATTACCGACAACATGGCGGGTCACGTGATGAAGAGCGGCAAAGTGAATGCGGTAGTCGTCGGTGCAGACCGAATTGCGGGCAATGGCGACACTGCAAACAAGATTGGCACCTACATGGTTGCTGTGCTGGCCCGGGAACATAAGATTCCCTTTTACGTGGCGGCGCCGATTTCAACGCTTGATTTGACTTTGAAAACCGGAGCAGCGATTCCGATTGAGGAAAGAGACCCGCGCGAGGTGACGCACATCAAGGAACATCAACTTGCGCCCGACGGGGTGGGTGTCCAGAATCCGGCGTTTGACGTAACTCCAAACGAACTGATCGCTGCGATCATAACGGATCGGGGAGTCGCCCGGGCGCCTTACGTTGAGAGTCTGCAGGGATTGATGGCCACGAGTGCTGTTGGATCGGGAGGCTGAGTTTTTTCAGTTCAGCCTGTCTGCGCAAACCTGCTTCCCTTCCACCAATTAATTGTTGACTCCAGACCCGCCCGCAAGCCAACTCGAGGTTCGAACCCCAAGAGCGTACGCGCGCGGGTAATGTCAGCAAGACTATGCTTCACATCGCCGGCCCGCGGCTCACGATACTCGGCAACCACACCCTGCTTCCCGGTTAGGCTTATTAACTCCGCGAGTAACTGGTTCAGAGTGATGCGTTCGCCGTTCGCGATGTTGATAACCTGGCCGATGCCCTTCGTGGTTTCGGCCGCTTTCAAGTTAGCGTCCACAACATTGTCGATGTAAGTGAAGTCTCGCGACTGCTCGCCATCTCCGTAGATTACGGGTTGTTCGCCGCTAAGCAAGGCGCTAATGAAACGTGAAATCACGCCGGAGTACTGGGAGCTCGGGTCCTGACGCGGACCAAAAACGTTGAAGTAGCGCAGCGAGATTGTTTCCAAACCATAAACGCGCGTGAAGACCTGACAGTAGTGTTCGCCAACCAGCTTCGCGACCGCGTAAGGAGAGAGTGGTTCGGGCAGCATGTTTTCAACCTTGGGCAGCGTCGGCTGATCGCCATAAGCCGAACTCGAGGCAGCATAAACGAGGCGCCTGACCTTCATTTCGCGCGCGGCGTTCAGTAAAGCAAAAGTCGCATCCACGCTCGCGACGTGCGTCATGCGCGGATTTTCAACCGAACGCGGAACGGATGGAATCGCAGCTTCATGAAATACTAACTCGACATCTTCGAGTGCCTGCCGCAGTGACTTTTCATCCGCCAGGCTGCCTTGCACAAAGTCCACGTCCCCATTGATCTCCGCCAGGTTTTCGCGATACCCGGTTGACAGATCGTCAATTACCCGCAGCTTGAGGCCCGCGGCGACAAGTGCAGATCCTATATGAGAACCGATAAACCCAGCGCCTCCGGTAACGAGGGCAATTCCTGTTAATGGCATACTAAGCGGATCGACTTTGGTAGTAGAAGGTGTTAGAGCGTTCGGCGCATTGGTTAGCGTCCTACGCCAATATACTCGAAACCGAGCTCACGCATGTCAGCGGGATCGTAAATGTTTCGCAGGTCAGCAATCCGCGGTACGCGCATCAGGTCACGAATGCGGCGCATATCCAGTGCGCGAAACTGATTCCACTCCGTTACGAAAACAAGCGCATCGGTGTTAGTCACTGCTTCATACTCGTCCGCCGAGTAAGTGACTCCGGGCAAAACGGCAGCGGCTTCGTGCATGGCCACCGGATCATAAGCGCGCACAGCCGCGCCGCGTTCAAGTAACCCGTTGATGATATCGATTGCCGGGGCCTCGCGCATGTCGTCCGTTTCCGGTTTGAACGCGAGTCCAAGTATGGCGATGGTCTTGCCCTTTAGGTCGCCGACCAGCTTTTCAATCTTCGGTACCATCGCCTGTCGTTGACGGCGGTTCACTTCGATCACGGCGTCGACGATTATTGACTCGCGACCAAACTCACGCGCCACGGAAGCCAACGCCTGAGTGTCTTTGGGGAAGCATGAGCCGCCGAACCCTGGTCCCGGGTGTAGAAACTTGCTGCCAATGCGCCGGTCCATGCCGATTGCTCGGGCGACGTCATGAACGTCGCAGCCAATGCTTTCGCAAAGATTTGCTATTTCGTTGATAAAGGAAATTTTGGTTGCCAGGAAGGCGTTGGCTGCGTACTTGGTTAACTCGGCAGCCTCGAGCGAAGTGATGACAAAGGGCGCTTCAATCAGATAAAGCGGACGGTAAAGATCACGCATGATTGCCACCGCCTCCTCATCGCGGCTCCCGATAACCACACGATCGGGCCGCATGAAGTCGTTAATCGCCGCACCCTCGCGCAGGAACTCGGGATTGGAAACAATGCCAAAATTCAGCTTCCCATTTTCCGCTTTGATTAACTTTCTCAGATACTCGCCCGTGCCGATGGGCACTGTGGATTTCGTTACAATGACTTTGTAACCGTTCATGTGCTGCGCGACTGAACGTGCCGCCGCCTCCACGAAACTCAAGTCAGGAGAGCCATCGGCTTTCGGCGGCGTACCTACCGCAAGGAAAATCACCAGCGCCTGCTCGACTGCTTGTTTTATGTCGGTGGTGAAACGTAGGCGGCCGGATTGAGTGTTCTTGGTTACTAACTGCTCCAATCCGGGCTCATAGATTGGCATTTCTCCGGCGAGCAGTCGCGCTATCTTCCCGGCGTCGATATCGACGCAGGTGACGTCCACGCCAAATTCGGCAAAACAGGAACCCGTAACGAGACCGACATAACCAGTGCCAACAACTGCAATATGCATTAAGGATTTACCTTTAGAAACTCAGGCAGGGTTGTTACATAAGCACAAAACCTTGCGGGCCAGGCACGACATCTAGTCGCGTGACCCGCAAGGTTTTGCAAAACTAACCGTTGCGCTCGAAAGCCGCGCTACAGTATTTCTGAACGAAACAACGGATAACGACTTACTTCGAGGGGCTGATCACGATCGCGTTGCCACCGAAGTTGAGGTCATTATTGTGCATCGCGGCATACAGAATACCAGCGACAGCACCGGCACCCAGCAACAGTAGCGCAGCCAACTCGCCGCCGCTCATCTTATCGTCGTCGTCGCCCGGATCGTCTTTCGGATTCGGCGTGCCCGCAGTGACGCTGGAACCAGCGGCAACCTGCTTGACGGCGCTGCCGACATGCAACTGCGCAACACCGGAATGCGTTGTCAGAGAAGTAATCCCCTTGACGACACTAACGGTAAACGAAGTAGCCTGGCTTCCGTCCACCACCACAACCCCGTCTTTGGTTGTGAAGTTGACCGAAGTTCCAGCCGTAATGGAGACATGAGCCGTGCCGTTTTCGAGCAATCCGCTGAGGCTCGTTTCCGTGAAGCTCAATTTCAGGTTGGAACTCGGCGCCAATTCAACGCGGCCCAACTTGCTCAGATTCACCGTCGCGCCGCTCTTGTCAGCTGTGGTGATCAGACTGTCTGAAAACACCGTTCCACCCGAGACCGCGCTCTCGCCGTTCACTGTTACCTGACCGACGATTGACAGCTCGCCCGACGGGGCTTTTGCTGCGGGCGACGCTAACACCGCCATCGAGTAAACACTCAAGATGGCCATTGCCACCAAGGCCGCTATCGGTTTGCGGCTCCAAGTTTTGCTAATCATTAACTTTCCTCCCGTATTGTGAACAATTTCTTGATTGCGTGCCGCGACGGCCAAAATGTCGTGAGAGGTACTGGACCAGCTACACTCTGTACCCCATTAATCGAAAGCGCGCCTAAAAGATCATAGACCGTCTGCAAAGCCTAAAACACGGGGCTGTTATTACATGAACCACGGCACTCTGTCAACAGACTTTTCGCCAAACTTTGGCACAAAATTGTGCTTTTTTGTGTTGGCCGGGAATTTACCACATGGCCTCGGCCCAGTCCAGAGATTTCCATCTGGCCTAATCCGTCCCGAGTGCTTAACAGCACTGCGTCGATGTTGGCGATGACAAGTTGCGGAAAAGACGCCAGAGTCAGCGGCGATTTCGCTTGAAGTCACCTTGGACCAACTTCCTGCCGCGCGTTAGCGAGGCGTAACTCGCCGTGCTCGGGTGGAGACTCTGGTAGCGGAAGGCGGGCCGGAAACGGGTGAGCCGGACGCGCTTTCCACCTCCTGACTTACTCTCCCCATTAATTCCGACTGCTCATACGGATCCAGTCGCGCAAACACATAAAAGGTTTCACCGCTGTGGGCCACGCCCAGATAACGAAAGTTAGCGTGTACGACTTCCCCGACCTTTAGCGTTTGAAACCGCGGCGGACGCTCAAAGAGCAAGCCAAACTCATCGCCTGCGACCGCTTCGAGTTCCGGCAAATAGTCATTTTGCGACTCGCGGGCAATCTGCATTGCCATTTGCCGCAGGGCTCGAATCCGGTTTGAGTTGCGACGGTAGTACACAATGTTAACTTCATGCCGGCTGGCACGATCGTCAACCACTTCCTGCTCATTTTTCAGGTAACCCAGGTAGGCCCGCACCACCGGACCGAACTGCCGCTCAGAACTCGGCGTCTGCGCCACCGTCAAAAAGCCGGCACTTGCAATGATCAGGGAGCCGAGGAGACCGGAGCGGAAGAGTCTATTGCTGCACATAGGATTCCGACCTCAAATTCTTGAATGTAAGTACGGACAAACGAACTGTGGGAACGCGCGGGATTGTAGCAAATCTTCCGCGAACCTCCGTTGCACGCTCATTTCAGCAATGTTACATTGATCTTTAATTTGAGGTAAGTATATGAGGACCGACCAAGCTTCAACCAGCTCTCTTTCGGGCAAGAAAGTCGCATTGGGAGTTAGTGGAGGAATCGCCGCTTATAAGGCTGCGGAGGTGCTTCGCGGCCTGCAACGCGTCGGCTGCATAGTCAGAGTGGCAATGACCAAACGCGCTTGTGAATTTGTGCAACCGCTGACGTTTCGCGCACTCTCCGGATCACACGTCATTGTCGACGACTACGCGCCTGATAATCCTGACCCCATCGCGCATATTACGTTCTCGCAGACGGTCGACCTATTTCTGATTGCTCCCGCCACGGCGAACATTATCGCCAAGCTCGCGAACGGCATTGCTGACGACTTTCTAACGTCTACTTACCTTGCCGCGACTGCCCCAGTGCTCATTGCACCAGCCATGAACCCGACGATGTGGGAACATCCTGCAACCCGACGAAACCTCGAACGGCTGCGATCGGATGGAGTTCATATTATTGAACCCGATGATGGCGAGATGGCTTGCGGGACGATTGGACCGGGCCGCCTCAGCGAACCTGAACGGATCGTGGCGGCAGCACTTAGGATTTTGGAGGGTTCAGAAAGCGGAGTGCACGATCTCGCTGGCGAGCGACTGCTGGTAACAGTCGGCGCAACTCGCGAAGCACTCGACCCGGTGCGTTTTCTCTCGAATAATTCCTCCGGGCGCATGGGGTTTGCACTTGCCGAAGCCGCAAAACGGCGGGGCGCGCAGGTCACCGTGGTTGCCGGAACCACCACGTCGCCCGCTCCAAGTGGCATTGAATTGGTCAGCGTTAATTCCGCTGCCGAGATGCACGCCGCCGTAATGGATCGACTTTCAGCAGCTTCTGTTTTTATCGGTGCCGCAGCCGTGGCGGATTATCGTCCCGCCTCACCGTCGC
>JAVEEA010000121.1 GCA_030840675.1 Pyrinomonadaceae bacterium | reverse complement strand
CCGATGAGGTTGATGCGTTCGTAACCGAGCCAGGCACGCACGTCGTCGAGATCATCCATCGCGATGGGCGTGGTGTACTGCGTGAGATCAGCCACGCGCTCCAGCCGGCGACGGCAGTCTCTCACGTACTGCAGCGGATATATTTCATCGAGGTAATCCCGGCCGTGTTCACCGCAACGCAAAGGGTTCGACGCGCCAGTGCCCCTTTGATCGACTAACACGACGTCGCGTTGACGGCGATACTCTTTGAGATCCGTAGTGTAGTACGCGGCGTTGGCGGTGGCGGCGATTCCCGGACCGCCGGCGAGATCAAACAGCGGCGCTTCTTTGCGGGTTTGATCCAAAGCCGGAAGGACCACGACGTTAAGTTCAAGCTTGCGTCCTCGGCGCAGACGGCGATTTTCGAAGACGGAAAGTTTGCCACAAAGGAGTTGCTCGCTGATGCCGGGAAGCTTGCAGGGATGCAAGGGATTCCTGCCAGCGCTGAGCACTGGAGTGGCGGCCGCGATGAGGAGTGCGATGATCAGCTTCAGCATGAATGCGAATGATAGCAGGAGGGACGAGCGCGGAGTAAGAGTGGGGACCGGGCGTGCATGAAGGCTACTCGTGCGTCTGAACGTTGACTTGAGTCTCTGCGTGCAGGCAAGATGCCTGCGCTCCCAAGCTGCGACTCGTCCGCGCTTTCGGAGTGGTAGTAAGCGCGGGCCGTAAGAGCGGAGCAGTAAGCGGTTCAGGCAAAATGTTGCCGCGCTCAGTTAACGATCGGCAGCAGGAGACTAAAACCTCATGAAGCAATCTCTCCGGGTGATCCTCGCAATTGTTTTGATGTTCACTTTCTTCCCGCAAAAGTTTGCCCAGAACCGTCGCGACCGGGGAAAGCGAAAAGCGCGTTCAGCCTCGCGCGTGCCGGTACAACCGCCTATCGTTGTGCCGCCCGTCATCCCACCGCCAGTCACCCATCTCGTTAACGTAAATCCTGACGGTACGTTCTCACCGCCGATTGTCACGATCAGACCGGGTGATACCGTGATGTGGCAGAACCTCGGGCGCACTGATTCAGTCGTGCAAATCGCAAACCCGCTGTCCGCACCCGGGTCGGACGTCTGCGGTGTCAATGACAACCACCTGGACCATCGCTTCAACGGATCGGATAGCAACGAATTCACTGGACCGATGCGAATGGGTGTCTCCGGAATCTTCGCCCTCGGTCCCAATGGGCGCGGCTTCAGAGCAGTCACTTCCTCGGCGAGGCCATGTGCTTGCGAGCTGACACATAGGTGCGCGCCTCCCTTTACGGAAGTGGGCGGGGTGAAGTTGTGTCCCGCGGAGGGACCGCCTTACGACCTGCTGCCCGAGACCTGGGCCAATCCGGATATCACCGGAGTTATCATTCGTTTGAGTTGGAGCGACATTCAAAAGGACGTCGGCGGCCACATCCAATACGATTGGAACGATCTCGACCGGCAGCTGGACCTGGCAGTGGCCAACGGCAAAGTCTTTACGCTTGATGTGCGCGCCGGCCTGGGCGGCACCCCGGATTGGATCTTCGCAAGTTACGCTGGACCAGCGGGTCCGGGTCCCGTCGCGCCCTTGTTTTTCAAAGACTGGCCGGATGGGCCTACACCTCCGAGCAACAATTGCGGTTTTCAGATGACCCTCGGGTCACCTACGCACGTTAGTTATCGCAATCTTTACGTGGCAATGATCAGAGCCCTCGCGAACCACGTCGCGAGCGATGCGCGCTGGTTTCAAGCCCTCGCTCACGTGAAGGTGTCCGGCGCCAATTACATTACCTCGGAAGCTCGCTTGCCTAAAAGATGTTTTGACAGCAGTGACGCGGACGACCGGCTCGACACGGTGGGTAGCGACGATTGTATCTGTAACCCACAGCGTTGGGCTGACGCGTCCTATACGCCGGCCGGGTTGTTTCAGTATTACCGCGTGGTCGAGAACGCGATCTACGAAGCGTTTGGTCGCAGAAAATCGCTCGGCTATCAGTTAATCCAGGACGGCTTTCCGCGAGTGGACAGCGCTACGAATTTCCTCGGCGACTCACTCAAAGACCAACGCGGAAATCCGCTCATGGTGCCCACAGGTACCAAGGCCGACGACCTCGATGTCGACTTTCAAACGAATACGGTGCTGAGCGAAGCGACGGCTGGTCGCTTCCTTGATCCCTTCGGAACGACGGGCAGTCCGGCAGCGGGCTTTCTATTTGTGCCCCAGCACAGCGGTCTGCACCCGCTTCCCAACGATTTGGATTACACGCAGGTATGTAGTCAGCAACGCGTGGTCAGGCCAAATGGGCGCGCGCGTTTTCCGATAAACCTGCCGGCCACACAAATCCCATTTACCGGCGTGGCGGGCTGTCCCAACGCATGGGCGGTCAGGCAGGGACTCGATCCAAATTTTCAGATCATGGGATTTCAGACTTCCAACAATGAGGCTGGAGTTGACTCGCCCGCCGCGGTCGAATCGACGCTCTGGAATTTGACCCTGAACTCTAACGCCGTCTTCATCGAACTCTATGAGCAGCGGCTCTGGGAAATCTATAAGTTGCGCCGCAGCGGTCCGCTCGCGGATCTGCTCAGTTGCGATCCGAGGTTCTTGCCAGTCTGCGTCGACGCGCGCGCGGCACTGCCAAACAATCCCGCGCCACTGTCCAAGAATCTTTATACGTGGGGCGAGGAGTTGCATGATCGGAGAAGAGAGTTGGTCACGAGCGACCTTCCGGATCCTTTTCCGACTGTGTACTCACACACCTTCTCCGGACCTTACACCGCAACTTCGCAGAGAGTTTTTTTCTACATCAACCCGACTAAGTGCGCGACGACTCCACGCCTGAGACGCGTCGGAACAATCACGATCACGCCACCTCTTCTGGGGCCGTTAGGTATCGGAAAGAAGAGAAACGGTGGCCAGCAACTAAGGCGCAGCACGCGGAGTCGCGTAACCAGATTAGACAGCGACCCGCGGCGCGGCAGTGTCCAGGGTTTCGCGTACCTTGCGCGTCAGAGCTTCCATGCTGAAGGGTTTTCCGATGAAGGCGGTGCCCGCTTCCAACACGCCGTGCTGAACGATCGCATCGTCAGTGTACCCCGACATGTACAGCACCCTGATATCAGGACGCCGCTTAACTAATTCGTTGGACAACTCACGACCACTCATGCGCGGCATCACCACGTCGGTCAGCATCAGATGTATTTCCCCGTCAAGTTGTAGCGCAAGTTCCAATGCCTCGGGGCCGTCCTTCGCCGGCAGCACTCGATAACCGCACTCCTGAAGGATTTCCATCGCCATCTCGCGGACCACCTCTTCGTCTTCGACCAACAAAATAGTTTCGCTGCCGGCTAACAATCCCCAATCTTCCGTCACCGGCTTGGGCTTCTCCACGCCCTCTGTCACGCGCGGGAAGTAAAGCTTGAACGTAGTGCCCTGGCCGACTTCGCTGTAGACCCACACGTTGCCGCCGCTTTGCTTAACGATGCCGTAGACGGTGGCTAACCCGAGACCTGTGCCTTTGCCAACTTCCTTCGTCGTGAAGAATGGTTCAAAGATACGGTCCTGCGTCTGAAGGTCCATACCGCAACCGGTATCGCTGACGGCTAACATGACGTAGTCGCCGGTAGACATCGCGATATGCCGGTTGGCGAATTCCTCGCCCAGTTCGACATTGCTGGTTTCAATAGTGAGTTTGCCGCCTCTGGGCATCGCATCGCGTGCGTTAACGCAAAGGTTCATCAGGACCTGCTCGAGTTGGTTAGGATCAGCCCTTATTCTTCCCAGGTCCGCTTCCAGTCCCATCAACAGATCGACGTCTTCGCCAATCAGGCGCTGGAGCATTTTGCTGAGCTCGACCACCACGTGATTTAGATCGATAACCGCTGGTTGCAAAATTTGTTTGCGACTAAAAGCGAGCAGCTGGCGCGTGAGCGCGGCGGCGCGGTCACCCGCTTTTTTTATCTGGTCTACGTGGCGATAAAGTGAGTCGTGCGGCGTCAGCTGCTTCAGGCACATTTCGCTATGACCGGTAATCGCCGTTAACAGGTTGTTGAAGTCGTGGGCCACGCCGCCCGCAAGTTTTCCGACCGCCTCCATCTTTTGGGCTTGTCGCAACTGCTCTTCGGTGTGCTGCAGCGCGTGCTCGGCCCGTTTGCGCTCAGTGATGTCGTTGGCCAAAACCAACTCGGCGGGACGTCCGGCCAGCGTCAACTGGTGGGCGGTGATCTCGACGTCAATGATCGTCTGGTCCTTCTTCTGGTGTCGCCAGCCGTTGGACTCAGCGTCGCCGGCGGAACTCCTGGCAGATCTGGCGGGCAAAGCCGGAACAGCTTCGGCCGGAAGGATGTCCGCAATGGTCATGGTGAGGAATTCGTCGGACGAGTATCCATAGTGTGCCCGGGCCGCTTCGTTCACCGCCAGGAACGCAAGCGTCTCCAGATCGTAGACCCACATCGGAAAAGGGTTACTCTGAAACAATAGCCGGTAACGCGTTTCCGACTCACGCAAGGCGCTTTCGGCAGCTTTGCGCTCGACTACTTCCGTCTCCAGGTCGCGATTGGCTGCGGCCAACTGTGCGGTGCGTTGCCCGACGCGGCTTTCCAGTCCTTCGTTAAGGCTTTCGCTTTCCGCTGTACGCT
>JAVEEA010000115.1 GCA_030840675.1 Pyrinomonadaceae bacterium | reverse complement strand
AGCAGCAGGTGAAACGCACGATGCAGGGCACTGATAACCGTGGGCGAATAACCCCGTCGCTTCATGCCGGTCGTATTCAACCCGTAACAGCGAGCATGATTACCAACCGTGAGCGCAAACGGTAACGCATCCTTGACGACCACCGAGTAGCCACCCACATAAGCCTCCCTGCCCACGCGGCAAAACTGATGCACGCCCGAGTAAGCGCCGACATTCGCGTTGTCGTCAATGACCACATGACCGGCAAGCGTGGCAGCGTTTGCCATAATCACACCGTTGCCAATCAGGCAATCGTGAGCGACGTGGGCCTGGGCCATGAGTAAACAATCGTCGCCGATTTGCGTCAGCATGCCGCCGCCGGCAGTGCCGCGATGGATCGTTACAAATTCCCGGATGTGGTTGCGCCGCCCAATGCGTGTTTCCGAAGGCTCACCCTGGTACTTCAAGTCCTGCGCGGGCAAGCCAATGGAAACGAAAGGAAAGACACGCGTGTCTTCGCCGATGACGGTGTGGCCATCGACCACGACGTGCGACTCCAGTCGTACCCCGTCGCGCAACTCCACATCTTCACCCACTATCGAAAACGGACCAATGTAACAACCGCTGCCGATGCGCGCGCGCTGGTTAACAACGGCAGTGGGATGAATGTCGCTGGGATTAATCGCTGCGGACATAAGCGCTACCGGGAAAAAGGGAAGCGGGTAAAGGGAAACCTCGAACCAATACGTTCATCGTCCCTCTGAACCTGGCTTTTAGTTTATTTTTCTTCAAACCGCCGAACTGCGGTCCGCGATGATGCTCATGATGTCGGCGTCAGCAACGAGTTGACCATCGACCTTGGCCTCACCTCGCATGCGCTGCACGCGCGAGCCGATTCGTAGTGCCGTCACCTCCAGCGTCAACGTGTCTCCGGGCACGACGGGCCGGCGAAAACGCGCCTCCTTGATGCCAGTGAACATCACCAGCTTCTCATCGCGGTCCTCAATTTCACGCAGGGCCAGCACTGCCCCCACCTGGGCCAGTGCCTCGACCACCAGTACGCCCGGCATGACTGGCGCGCCGGGAAAGTGGCCCTGAAAGAACGGTTCGTTGATGCTGACTTGTTTGATGCCGACGATGCGGACCTTGGGAACCAGCTCGATAATTCGATCCACGAGCAGGAAAGGGTAACGATGAGGCAGCAGCTCTTGAATCGCCTGGGAATCGAGAATGGTTTCCATAGAATAATAAAGAGACGCGGGACGCGGAGCCAAACTGCCGCATCGCCGCGTCGTGATTGAGAAGCTCCAACCTGCAGTTACTGGGGCGACGTGCCGGGCGTCACCGCGGCAGTAGCTGGGTTCTTGCTGTTGAAGTCGTTAATGAAAGCCCGCGTGATGTCCAACGCGTCAGCGGCATAGACCAGCGGTACCTGGCTGCCATCGATGATGACGTTGATGTTATGGGCCTTGGCGTAAATTTCCAGCGCCTTGCCGATGTCATCCTGCAGCGGAGTGAACATTTCCTTGCGGCGGCGATCATAAGCGGTTTGCGCATCTTCGCCCTTACGCTGGAAATCTTTTTTCAACTGGTCCAACTGATCCTGCTTGGTCTGGGTGGTTTTAGGATCTGCAACCGAAGCGGTCTTCTGGATGTCTTCAGTGAGCGTTTGAATTCTTTGCTGCATCGTTTGCAGTTCCGTCTGCCGCGGTTGGAACTCGCGATTCAAGGTGGTCACCAGGGTGCCGAAGCGGGCGATACCGGCCTTTGAATCGAGGAACGCGTCCGAGTAAATCAAAGCGATTTTGCTCTCCGGGACATTCGCGTTAGCCGGACCCTGGGCCGGCGCTCCCGCGGGCCGGGGCTGGGCCAACACAGGCGAAACGCCCACAGCGACGACAAAAGCAAAGGCGAGTATTAAGCGATCTATCTTCATAACTTTCTTGTAATGCTCCTTCAAAAATAAGCGGTGGCCGGTCAACTCACTTAGTTGTTCATACCACCATCGTGGTTGGCTCTAAATGATCAAAAGGTGCGCCCGACGCTAAAACGAAGGACTTTCTTTTTCTCATTAAAGAAGAACGGAATCCCGTCGATAATCTGGTCACTGCGAGCTTTGGGATTATACGCAAAGATCAGGCGAAAAGGCACGTTGATGACCGGCACCTGCACACGTACTTCCATTCCCAGGCTGGCGCGATAATCTCCCAGCTTGGAAAAGAGGCTCTGCGAAAGGCGTACGGCGGTATTGGTCTGCGCCTGGCCACGCAGGAACACCTCCTGGAAGCCAAAGGGCAAGCCAGTGGTGATGTCGAACCCGGTTAAGTTGCGCGCATTGTCGAGTTCCGTGGTCGTGACCAAACGATTGTCACGCAGCACCAGGCCCGGACTGCCGGTGTTAATGCCGACCAGGGCGAGGTCAGTATCCGCCGTACACGCCGCCACTGCTGAGAGGGTTGCGGCAGTACTAATGCCGGCGCGCGGACAGATAAATCCCACGGTGCTCAAGAACGGCTGGTCATCCAAAAAATTACTATTGAAGAACTGGTCTCGCTTGCTGCGCAAGTTAAAGGCAGTGCCGATGTCGGCAAACGCCGCGAGGCCCACCGTGTTGCCAATCACCGGAATGCGATATTCAAAGTTGCCGAGGATTTGGGTATCGCCGCCAATGGGCGTAAACGATCTTGATATCTGCGCCACGTTGGCGCCGTTAACTCCGGTAAAAAGTCCGACATTACTCGCCGCAGCCGGAACGCCGGGAACCACCTCCGGGGTGCCGGTTGCGTTGGTTGCGATGACCACATCCTTGGAAGTGATATAGGTTTGGATCGGCGCGAGCGGGCTGATGGAACGGACGTTATAACCTCTAATCGTAAATTCGTCGCCAAGGAAGAAACGCTCGTAGATTGGCACGCCGTCGACGAAAGCCAGCGAATTTGTATTTGCTACTTTCGAGGAAGTGGCGAAACTACCGACCGTGCCGGCGATAATGCGAAAACCGAAAACCTCAGGGTGGTCCGAACGCTTGCGGCGCATCGGAATAAACTGCGTGTAAGACAAGGTCGGCTGGTAAGTCCGAACATCGCCACCCAAACCCGCCACCGCGGCTTGGATCGATAACTCGCGGCCGGTAGTCGGGTCGACGCTAGCGTTACGAGTGTCGTAACTGAAACTCACCGTGCCGCGGCTGGTAAGAATGTTCGGCTGACAATAGATGACCGGGATGAACTGCGGATTAACGGAGGTCGAACTGGTGCCGCCGGTGCCGCAAGTGCTGCCCTGGTTGACGGCGGGGTCCTTAACGCTCGAAGTGGAAAACTGATAAGAGGCGCCTACGCGCGAAAACTGGGTGAAACGACGCTTGCGGTAAAACTCAGACAAGGGCGCACTCGCGAAGAGTGAGCCGCCGTATGACGTGCGCGTGAAAAGATTCTCTTCGCTCACATTGAGGAAGTCGATCGTCGAGCCCGAAAGGCCCTGCTGTGCGTCGAGATTCTGCGAGAGGAAAGTACCCTCGCCAAAAAACTTTTGCGTGTAACCAAACAAGGAGAAGCCGGCCGTGATCGGTCGATTCTTGATGTAGGGTTCGGTAAACGAGAACTGCAGATATTTCTGGCGGTTGCCGGCGGACATGTTGAGCGACAGAATCTCACCGCGCCCGAGCAGGTTGTTGGTTGAGTATTCAAGCCCAAAGAAAGATCCGCCAATGCCTGACAGTCCGCCGTTGAAAGAGATCTGCTGGCGGCCGCGCTCCGCCACTTTCAGATTGATATCGACGGATGCTTCTTCGTCGTTGGTCTTGAAATCGGCGTCTTTATCTTTGTCGATCGGATCAAAATAACCCAGCTGATTGAGTTTGATGATCGAGTACTCCCAAGCGGTCTGGTTGTAAATGTCGCCTTCGTTGAGCAACACCTCGCGACGCAGCACGTTGTCGCGAGTAAAGGTGTTACCGACAAACTCCAGGCGCCGCAGCGAAAACTGTTTGCCTTCCTCGATGGTGATCACGAAATCAACGATACCTTCGTCGGGCTTTTGTGGATTGTCCTTGAAGGTGGGCGTCGGTTCAGCCGTGTACTCAATAAACCCCTGCTGTCCGTAGTATTTCTTCAAATTCTCAAACAGCGCCTTACCAATCTTTTCACCATTGGCAACATCGCCCGGGCTGAGTCCGATGACATTCTTAACCGCGTCCTCGGAGAAGATGGAGTTGCCCTCAATCTTCATTTCGCCGATGCGATAGACTCGTCCTTCAACAATCGGGACCGTCACGCGCAAACCTTCGTCGACTGACGAGAGAAACGGCAGCGGCAGAATCGGCAAGCCGGTGCGGCGCGGGCCGATACTTTCAACCCGCGGCTCGCCGTGGCGTGCTTGCAGGTACCCCTTCGAGCGCATGTAGTTGTCGACGTGGCGCAGGTCGAATTCGAGTTTCTCGCGATCGAGAATGTCCAGACCCTTGAAACGCGTAATCAGCCCGGCTTCTTTTACCAACTTCATCGACCCGCGCAGTTTACCGTCACTGAAAATCTTGTTGCCTTCAAATTGAATCTCGACCACGCGCACCCGTTCGCCTTCATTGATTACGAAGGTCAGCGCGGTGGAAGTCGCGGAAACTTCGTCAAGCTTCTTCACCACGGTGGCGTTGGGATGGCCGTGCGCGGCGAGCAACTCCTTCAACACGCGGATGGCGCCATTAACCTTCACCGGGTCATAAATACTTTCCTTGGACACACCCACGCGCCGCTCGCGAAAAGCCTTGAGCACATCGGATTCGGGGACGCTTTTCAAACCCTCAAACTGCAAATCGCGAATGATGGGCAGTTCTTTAACTTCAAAAACGACGTTCACACCGCCGCGCGCGCCTTCCTCGGTAAGTACGCGAGTGGCCGTCTTATCGAAAAACCCGAGACCGAGAATCGCCTGTAGGTCGCGTTGAATTTGTTGTTCGTTGAATGGGTCCCCGGGCCGGGTTTGGACGTAGTAAAGGATGTCGTCTTGTCTAAGCCGGCGATTGCCGGTGATGGTCACTGACTCGACCAGGCGTTGACCCTGTTGCGCCCTGGCCGATCGCGGGACGGAGATGGAATGCAGCAGGATGATTCCGCTCACAAGAATGAGCAAAAACCCGCGGTATGAATGCATAAGCGCCTTTTCCCTCAGAGGTTCTTACCGGATCCGGATACTTCGGGGAGCTAAATAGGGCTATTAATTTAACTTTACGAAAATAAAGACAAAAACAGCGAAACGGGCTGTCCATCAAAAACTTCAATTGCTGTGGAACGCTTTGATTCCTTTGTGCAACGGTCTCGTTGCCAGAGCGAGCAAAAGGTTATCCAGCAAAGTCGCGCATTATACCGAAACGGTGCCGCAAAAGTAAAAAGGCAAAAGGAAAAACGGGGCTAATTGAGATAAGCGCCCGGTTCTCGCCTCTGCCCCAGTGCTACGTACAGCTGCGGAAAAACAATTTTCAGTGAATCAGCAAGGCGTCGTCCGGCGCTTCAATCCCGATCGGACGATAGTTCAAATCAGCGCCGTCCAGGAATACTTCGAGTAAGGACGCGTCTCCGAGGTGCCCCTGAATCAGCGCCTCAGATAACGGGTCTTCGACATATTTTTGCAGCGCCCGCCGCAAGGGACGTGCTCCGTAAGAACGATCGGCACAGGTCTTTTCGACAATCCATTGTTTGGCTTCGTCCGTGAGCCTGACTTCAAATCCGTGCCGGATCATGGTCTTGTTAATCTGATCGACCTGAAGCTGGATAACTTCCAGCAACTCGTGACTAAAGAGTTCGTCAAAGATAATAATTTCATCAAGCCGGTTAATGAACTCGGGGTTGAACGTTTGCCGCACAGCTGACATGACCATCTCTTCCAGCTTCTCACGGGAAGCATCATTGGTACCCTGAAATCCCATCGTGGCCTTCTTCTGGATGAAACGCGCACCGATGTTGGAAGTCATGATGATGATGGCGTTCTTGAAATCGATAGCGTTGCCGAGCGCATCGGTCAGCGTCCCGTCCTCAAAGACCTGCAACAACACATTGAAGATGTCGGGATGGGCTTTCTCAATCTCGTCAAACAGCAAAACCGAGTAAGGCGCACGCTTGATCCGTTCAGTTAATTGACCGCCCTCTTCGTGGCCCACATAACCGGGAGGCGAACCAATCAGTTTCGAGACGGAGTGTTTCTCCATAAACTCCGACATGTCGAAGCGAATCATGGAACGCTCGCTGCCGAACAATACTTCCGCCAGCGAACGCGCAACTTCGGTCTTGCCCACTCCGGTTGGTCCGAGAAATAGAAACGAACCGACCGGTCGCAGCGGGCTCTTCAACCCGGCGCGCGAGCGGCGAATAGCACGCGCGAGCGCAGAGATGGCGCGTCGCTGCGAAACCACGCGTTCGTGCAGTTCCTCTTCAATCCGTAAAAGTTTTTGAGTTTCAGCTTCCTTGAGCGAGGTGACGGGAATTCCCGTCCAACGGGCGATCACTTCTTCCACGTCGTCGCGCGTGACCACAGCGGTAACCAGCGAATCATCTTCTTCTTCCTCACTCAGCAGCGAACCGATCGCCGAATCATGGACCGCTGCCTCCGTCCACTCGCTGATCTGGCTCCAGTCGGACAGGCTGCCCTGCTCGCGACGAATGCGCAACTTCACGCGCGCACCGGCTTCGTCAATTACGTCAATGGCCTTATCGGGCAGGAAGCGGTCGGGAATGTAACGATTGGACTGGTAAACCGCCGACTCCAATGCTTCGTCGGTGTACCTGACCTGGTGAAACGTCTCATAGCGTTCGCGTACGCCGTCGAGTATTTCCACCGCCTCTGCTTCCGTGGGCGGCGGCACTTTAACGGCCTGAAAACGCCTTTCCAACGAACGGTCTTTTTCGATCGACTTACGAAACTCCGCTGGGGTAGTGGCGCCGATACATTGCAACTCACCGCGCGAAAGCGCCGGCTTCAAAATGTTGGCGGCGTCGAGCGAGCCTTCCGCTGAACCCGCGCCTACCAGGGTGTGCAGCTCGTCGATGAAAACGATGTACTGCGGGTTTTCCACCAGTTCGCGCATGATCTGTTTCAGGCGCTCTTCAAACTGGCCGCGATACTTGGTGCCCGCGACGATCAACGAAAGATCGAGAGAGAGTATTCGTTTGTTCTCGAGGAACGACGGGACCTCACCGCGCACAATGCGCTGGGCGAGTCCTTCGACGATTGCGGTTTTGCCGACGCCGGGTTCGCCAATCAACACCGGGTTATTCTTGGTGCGCCGGCAAAGTATTTGGACCACACGTTCGATCTCAGCTTCGCGACCGATGAGCGGATCGAGTTTGTCGCACGAGGCATCGTCAGTCAGGTCACGGGAAAACTCGACCAGGTGCGGCGTATCTTTTTTCTGGGTGCTGCGCGAATCGACTCCCGACTGGCGGGCAATCTCATCACGCACCGCGTTCAATCGCAGGCCACGCTCGTAAAGAATCTCCGCTGCCATCGAACGGTCTTCACGCAACAGGCCCAGCAGCAAATGCTCGGTGCCAATGTGGCGGTGCTGCAGGCGATCGCTCTCCTCGTGAGCGTAGCCGAGCACGCGTTTGGTTTCCGGCGCGAGCGGTAGTTCGACTGAAGTGGAGATTTTTTCCCGCAGCAGGGTGCGTCCTTCGATCTCCTTGCGAATCGATTCGATGGACACTTGCGCGCGTGGGAAGAAACGCGCCGTCAAAGTTTTGTCTTCGCGCATCAGGCCGAGCAGTAAGTGCTCCGGTTCGATTGCGGGAGCGCCAAACTGCGACGCTTCGTAACGAGCGAAGAAAATTACCCGGCGCGCTTTTTCGGTATAGCGTTCGAACATTGGATTAATCTTCGGACCGAACTGGTGATTTAGTTTGCCGGGCTAAGATTAACTCGCCCCGGCACGATTAACTCGCCCCGGCAACTGCCGCGCATTATAACCTAACCGTGATGGGGCCAAAAGGCTTGTTCGGTTTTTCCCTGCACGAAAGATTCCCGGGGTCATCTTATTTCAACTTCCGGGGTACAGCCAATTAACCGGTTAGGGCGCGAGTCACGTGGCTTCGTAAAGCCGTCCCTCACGCAAAGTGAGCGTGCGCTCACAAGTCTCGGCCAAGCTGTGATTGTGAGTGGCAACTACCAGCAACGCACCGTGCTCACGGACGTAACTAACCAGCATTCGCGCGATGTACGTCCCTGTGTGGTCGTCGAGATTGCCGGTCGGCTCATCAGCCAGCACCAATCCGGGCCGGTTGATTATGGCGCGGCAAACGGCCACGCGCTGCTGCTCCCCGCCGGAAAGATTCCCAACCAAAGCCGCTGAGGTACGCGCGTCAAGGCCCGCTTCAGCGAGTTGTTCGCTAGCGCGAGCGAGCGCCTGGCGACGACTGGTACCAGCGATTAGCAACGGCAAACTGACATTTTCAGCGGCCGTAAGATCAGGCAGGAGATTGTGAAACTGGAAAACGAAACCGATCTTCCGGTTACGAAAACGGGCGAGGTCGTTAGCGGTCGCACAATCGATCGTAAACTCACCGAAGGCTACGCTCCCGTGATCGGCCGCTTCCAGTCCTCCTAAGATCTGCAACAACGTCGACTTGCCCGCACCCGACGCACCCATGACCGCGACCGTCTCGCCCGCGCGACCCTGGAACGAAACGCCACGCAGCACTCCAATCTTCTCTCCCGTCGCAGACAAAAAACTCTTACGCAGATCCGTAACCACTAGCGTCGCACGCGCGGTCTCGCGCGCAACGCCGCCGCGCGCGCCGCTGGGAACGTCAGTCTCCCTCCCCGGCAACTTTGGACTTTGGACTTTGGACATTGGACTCAATTCGCCGCCCGCAACATTTCCGCCGGACGCACACGAGCAGCCGCGCGCGCGGGATAAATTGTTGCCAGCACACTCAAGACAAAAGCGACCAGCGCCGCGAGCGCCAGGTCACGGCCGTGCAGTCTCAAAGGGATGTTACTGATGGAATAGACCTCAGCCGGCAAACTCACCAGGTGATAATGGTTCGCGATCAGAATCGCCAGCGCACCGAGCGCAACTCCAAACGCCGCCCCCAGCCCGCCGACGATCGCGCCCTCGATTATGAAAACGCTCATGATGCTTCGAGCTGTCGCGCCCAGGGTACCGAGCACGGCGATCTCGCGGCGGCGTTCCATGACTACGAGCACAAGGGTGGTGGTAATGTTGAGTGCGGCAATCAGAACGATGAGCGCAATGATGACCAACCCGATACGTCGCTCAAACGCGAGTGCGGTAAAGAGCGGGCGATTCGCCTCCTGCCAATCGACGGTGGTGTAGGAAGGGCCGAGCAGTTGTTGGACGCGCGCGGCAGTTTGCTTCACGTCGTAAATGTTCGTCACCTGGACGCTAACCACGGCGGCGGCGTGGTCCTCGCCCGAAAGGGCCGCGGCGGCCTCGAGCGGCAGATAGATCCAGGTTGAATCGTATTCAAACAAACCGGAACTGAATATTCCCGCGACCAGAACCTGACGCTTCCGTCCGGCGGCCGCTGAGAACCCGCCGTGCGCGCCTATGATCTCAGCCGAGTCGCCCGCTTTGAGACCAGTGCGAGTTGCCAGTTCTGAGCCCAGCACGACAGACGGCAAGTCGTGATTGTCGCCTCGCATCTTAGTAATATCGTCAACTGAACCAGCCACGATCGTGCGGGCAATATCCGCGGTTACCTGGGGAGCGGTGTTGTCGATGCCACGCAACACCGCGTACGCCGACGCGCGCGGACCAATCAGTACAGCGCCGTCGTACGTCGTTCCCGCCGCACTCACTACGCCATCGCTGCGACGAATGAGACTCGCAACCTCCTGGTATTCGCGCATCGCCTGGCCGTCGTTGCGGGCGACGGTCAGGTGTGACGTGCCGCGGAGTATCTTGTCGCGCATTTCTTCGCTAAAGCCGTTCGCTAAGGCCAACGCGAAAATCAGCGCCGCCACTCCCACCGCAATTCCTAACACGGCGATGAACGCCGTCACCCGCGCCAGGCGCCGCCTTTGACGCGAACGCAGATAACGAATGGCGAGAAAAATTTCGTACGGCATTATCTTGCGCTTCTGCTTTGGGTCTCACGAACTGACGGCCGGACACTTCTTCGTATCTTCCGGTCTGTTCTCCGGCAAGAGTCTTTCCAGTTGGGGCACGTCGGTGGCGTCCGCTTCGCCACGCGGCCGGATTTCGTAAATCGTATCCGTCACGCGGCGAAAACTAAACTGCTCCTGCAAACGAACGATCACCGGGATCTCATCGCGCTGCCACCCGCACGGCAACCACCAGCGCGGATCACTATCAACAAACACGCGCCGTCCTTTTCCCAGGTACCCCGCAATCAGCGGCACCAGCCCGTCGCCGGGCCAACCGCCGCCGGTGCCGATCGTTTCCCAGTTACCCGCGCCAATCGCTTTCCAATAAGTGACGGCAATGGTTTGTGAACCGGAAATCATGACGGCGTCGCGCGGCAGCGACGCCAGTTGGTGGCGATACTCTTTGCTCATCGCCCGGCGCGCGATGAATTGTTTGCTGGCCGGACGAATCAACAAACTGAAAATGATAGCGAGCACGAGCACCGCACTCACGGACGCGGCGAAAGCGAGCCGGCGACTGCGCAGCGGGCGCGCCAAAACTCGTATCAGGAAGTGGGCCGATAAGGGAGCGATGGCGGGGAGTCCGGTAAGGAAGTAACGCCAATTAACCGCGGTGCTGTAGTTCAAATAAAGCAACAAGTCAGTCGCCAGGCCCATGGCCGCGAGGGCCCAGAGCGGCGAAAGTTTTCGCTCGCGCCATAAAGCGAAAGGCAGCGAGACGAACAGCAGCGGCGCGGTGACGAAGAAGTACGCGAAGTAGGGCCGCAGGTTGTAAAGCGTGACTGGATGGCGCGCGGTTTCCTGGCGCATCGACTCGCGCCAGCCAAACCAAATTGTGCGGTAGTGCGAATCCGTAAGAAACCAAAACGCAAACCAGCCCGAAGCACAAACGACCATCAACAAACACGAGCCGACGACAATCAACACTTCACGGCGGCGAAACTTCCAGCCGCAAACAAGCGGCGCAATCACAAGCCAGGGCGCATAAAAGCCGATCGTCTCGCGCAGGTTGACACCCAATCCCAGCAGCGCCGCGCCCGCTAGCACGAGCCAAACGCGCCGCTGTTCTACGCCGCGATAGTGAACGAGCAGCGCGACCGACAACAGCAATACCGACGGCACGTCAGTCATCACCTGGCCGCCGTAGAGCACAAACACCGGAGAGAATACGAGAAACAGCGCAGCGAGCGTCGCCGTGTGGAGCGAACGCGAAAAGTCGCGCGCGAGCAGCCAACAGGCAATCACCGCCAGCGGGGCCTGGACCACCACCGTGTACTTGAAAATCAAATACGCGTGTTCCGGCTGAACGCCGAACAGCGCATGGGCCAACTGGTAAAGCGCATAGTTTTCAAAGATGAAAAGATTGCGGCCGAGAGCCATCGATGAGGGGTAACCCGCCAACGACAGCATCGTGTAGTCCATGCCGTCCCAATCGCCGATGAACGGATCGACAAAACAAAGGACCAGGATTAGACCAACCAAAGCTGGCACGAGCCACCACGGCCACGCGCGCCAGAATGAAATTGCCGACGTGTCGTCGATCCTGCCGGCCTTGCTCGCTGGGCGTGGGGAAACTTGTGCGGCCGAAAAGGCCTGGTCTGTGGCTGGGTGTGTCTGATTCAACGAGTTGAGTTTTCGACCTCGGGGTCTGGCCGTTTCACCATCTTTACGCGATTACCCTGCGCATTGTACTCAACTTCGTCCATGATGTTGTAAATGAGGAGGACGCCGCGCCCTGACGACTTGAAGAGGTTCGCCGGATCGCGCGGATCAGGTATGGTCTGCACGTCGAAACCTTCGCCTTCATCTTCAATCGTAAAGCAAGCTTCTTTTGGCGATAGTTCGGCGCCGACACGCACCAGCTTGGTAGGGTCGTTTTTGTTTCCGTGCTTGACGGCATTGACGAAAGCTTCATCGAGCGCAATAAACAAGTTGGACTTTTCCGGCGCAATCAGACCCAACTTGGCGACGCGTGCCAGCAGGTATTGCAGCACACCATTCATCAACGAAAGATCACTAGGCAGCTCGAATTCGATCTTCTCGTGAGTGTGTTGCAGCAGACTGGGATCGTCGACGTAGCGCAACTTGTAAGAGAGCGTCTGTTCGACAATTTCGCGCAACTCATCTTTGTTGTAAGGAAGCCGGAGGTAATTGGCCGCCACCATCTTAAAGGCCTTGACGATGGTTGGCTCGGCATTGTTTGGTGCAACCGAGGTCAACAAGTGACGCCTCGGCTGCTGTTCAATTAACGGTTTGCCATTCGAATCCGCGGTCGGTCCGGTTGTCGCTGCTTCCGGTGCGACTTCGTCTTCGGTGAGGTCGCTGATGATAACGTCAAATTCGTCGAGGTCGTCGCGGCTTAGCGCGGCTTCGCGATCACCTGTGACCACAGCCTCACAACCAAGGCTGCCGAGTGCGTTCTCGAGAATGGTACGCAGCTCATCGTTGTTATCGACGATGAGAATCCTACGTTTCTGCATCTCGCTCCAATCTGTCGTGTTAACAAGGGGAGAGAATTGAAGTGCTCGACTTACTGGCGCCGGAGCGCTTCCCAGCCACTCTACGATATTTGGTCCCAGCGCGTTCGAAATATATCACTCGGGAGGAAGAACTGACGAGGAGTTAAGTCCAGGATCCGAACTCCCAAGGTCCAAGGTCCAAAGTCGCACGGCAGCGAAAAGCGAACGAGCAATCGGAGCGAGCCTAACCGGCGGACTCTGCCTTGGACCTTTAGACTTTGTACTTTCTTCCCATGCTACACTACGCGCTTTTCCCCCATGGCCAAACACAGCAAACTGCAAATCGCACTTGAATACGCTTGCGCGCGGTCCATTCTCTTCGGCTTGGGCGCAGCGCCGCGGTCAGTCGCAATAGCTGTCGGACTGACCATCGGGCGGCTCGGCTACCTCCTCTCCGGCAAGCTGCGACGCACCGGTCAACGCAATCTTGAAATCGCCTTTCCGGATTTGCCGGAGCGAGAACGCAAGCGATTGTTGCGCGGGAGTTTTGCCAGTCTTGGTCGGCTGCTCGGTGAGTTTAGTCAACTGCCGCGCGCCACTCCGGAGAAGCTGCGGGCACTGATCGAGTATGACGAGGTCGGCTTGGCCCACCTGCGCGAAGCCGAGAAAAATAAGCGCGGCGTCATTTTTCTGACGGGCCACCTGGGTTGTTGGGAACTGCATAGTTTCGGCTGGTCCGCGCTCGAGTATCCGTTGAGCTTTCTCGTGCGTCCGCTCGACAATCCCCGCATCGAAGAAATGATCGAACGAGTCCGCACCCGCTTCGGCAACCAGGCCATCGACAAGCAGAGCGCCGCGCGCCAGTCTCTGCGCGTGTTGCGTGCGGGCGGCACGCTCGGCATTCTCTCGGACCTCAACACGCAAACGCGCGAGGGAGTCTTCGTTCCATTCTTTGGCAAGCTTGCCTGCACTACCGCCGGCATCGCCACGCTCGCCTTGAAAACGGATGCAGTCGTGATTCCAACTTGCGCCATTTGGAACCCGAAGCGGCAGCGCTACTTTTTTCACGGCGACCCTCCGGTAGAATTAGTTCGCACCGGCGATCACGAAAAGGACATCGAGGTAAACACCGCTAACTTTGCCGCCGCCATCGAGCGCCTGGTCCGTCTCTATCCCGACCAGTGGCTCTGGATTCATAAACGCTGGAAGACCAGACCACCCGGCGAAGCGGAAGTGTACTAGCAATCACCAAAACCTATTTTCCGTTTCATTATTTTGGTCTCATTTTCTCTGGAGGGGGCGCGCCCCTTTTTCATAACCGAAATCTGAAAAATGGCAAACGAACATTCGTAAATTTTCCCTGCTTTCTTAGTTAGTTACTTCCCCATTGCGGGTTTACCCGTTCACCTTTACCCTCTCGCTTATGCACGCTTCCGCCGAGCAACAGTTCAAAGGTGCGCGTCCCATTGAGGAGACGGTCGCGCGCGCTTACACGTTTGCCGACCTCTCGTCATACCCGGCAAAGCGGCGGTTCTTGATACGCGCCGCCGACCTGACGTTCTTTTTGTTAATTAAGATCATCGGCCGGACTATTCGCTGGCAGGTGCATGGTTGGGAAAACTGGGAAACGGCCACGCGCGAGGGCCAGCTTCCCATCTACACCTTCTGGCACAACCGCGTGTTCCTCGCTACTTACTTCTGGCGTAAGCGCCGCATCGTGGTGATGACCTCACAGAGTTTCGACGGCGAATACATCGCTCGGTTCATTCAAAGATTTGGTTACGGCGCCGCGCGCGGTTCGAGCACCCGCGGCGCGGTCGGAGCGATCATCGAAATGACGCGTCTGATGCGCGCCGGATCGCCCACGGCGTTTACCATCGATGGTCCCAAAGGGCCACGCTACGTCGCCAAGATGGGTGCAGTGTTGCTGGCGAAAAAGACTGGCCAACCGATCCTGCCGTTTACAATCACTGCCAAACACTGGGAGGCGAGGAAAAGTTGGGACGGCTTCCAGGTGCCGTTGCCTTTTGCGCGCGCACGTTTGGACATCGCGCCGCCTATCTACGTTCCCGCCAATGCTGACGACGCTACCCTCGACGCCAAACGCGACGAGTTGCAAGCGTCGCTGGATAGCATTAATCAATAGTGGAAAGTCATGAGTAAGCGCTCGATTCACCAGCGCCTTGGTAATG
>JAVEEA010000098.1 GCA_030840675.1 Pyrinomonadaceae bacterium | reverse complement strand
GCAGTGGGCGCATGACGTCGCCGGATGGCGAGACGCCACGCTTCGCTGACCTCAGGCCCATCCGCCGGCCGGATAACATAAAGATTCGGAATAGCACGCAACGCCGCGAGCTGTTCAATCGGTTGATGAGTTGGTCCATCTTCACCCAGCCCGATCGAGTCGTGGGTAAAAACGTAAATCACCTGCACTTCCGAAAGCGCTGCCAAGCGAATCGCCGGACGCATGTAATCGGAGAAGGTCATGAACGTGCCGCCGTAAGGAATTAAACCGCCATTCAGGGAGATGCCCGTCAACGTCGAACCCATAGCGTGTTCACGTACGCCAAAATGGATGATGCGACCGCCGTAGGTTCCGGCTTCGAAGTCGCCACCCTCTTTGATGTCGGTATTGTTTGAGACCCCAAGATCGGCGGAACCGCCGACGAGCATCGGCAGATGCGGCGCCAGCGCGTTGATAACCTCACCACTCGCAACGCGCGTCGCCATCGGCTTCGCGTCTTTGAAATCCGGCAAGTGTGTTTCCCAATCCGCCGGGAGTTCACCTTTTCCGAGCGAACGCCAGGTGCGCCCCAGGTCCTCGTGCTGCTGCTCATATTTCTCAGCCAGCATTTGCCACTCGGCCTCAAGCTGCGCGCCACGATCCACGGCGGCGCGAAAATGTTGCAACGCCTGGTCGGGAATGTAGAACTGTTTGTCTTCGGGCCAGCCGAGATGCTTTTTAGTTTCCCGCACTGCGTCCGGGCCGGGGGCGTCGCTATGCGCTTTGCGCGTACCCGCGGTCGGCATGCCGTAGCCAATAATTGTTTTGACTGAAATCAACGACGGCCGGTCGCTCACCGACTGCGCTTCGCGAATCGCCGCGTCGATCGCAGCGAGATCATTGCCGTCCGCAACCGTGATCGTGTGCCAGCCATAGGCCTCGAAGCGTTTGGGAACAGCTTCACTGAAGGCAAGCTTGGTGAACCCTTCAATGGTGACGTTGTTATCGTCGTAAAGATAGATAAGCTTGCCGAGTTTCAGGTGACCCGCAAGCGAAGCAGCTTCCGACGCGACACCTTCCATCAGATCGCCATCGGAAACTATCGCGTAGACATAATGATCGATGAGCGGAAAATCCTGCTGGTTAAACTTCGCCGCCAGATGCGCGGCGCCCATCGCCATGCCGACACCATTCGCGAAACCCTGGCCCAGTGGCCCAGTAGTGATCTCGACTCCGGGCGTCATGCCATACTCCGGATGGCCGGGAGTTTTCGAGCCCCACTGGCGAAAGTTTTCCAGTTCCGCAAGCGGCAGATCGTAACCGGTCAAGTGCAGCAACGAATACAGCAGCATCGAACCATGGCCCGCCGAAAGCAGAAAGCGATCGCGATTCTCCCATTTTGGGTTTTGCGGATTGTGACGCAGGAACCGCGTCCAGAGAACGTAGGCCATGGGCGCCGCGCCCAGCGGCAAACCCGGATGGCCCGATTCCGCCTTTTGCACAGCGTCCAGCGAGAGCGTCCGGATAGTGTTGATGCAAAGTTGATCGAGTTCGGGAGTTGCGTTGGTGTTTTCCTGCGTCACGGTTGCGCTCATTTCACCTGTCCTGATCTGAAATTGGTTTACGGTTACTTGTATTTTGCCCGCCGCTTCACGTGCAGGCAAGGCCGCGCCGGAACCGGCGTGCACGAATACAGAAACAGGAGCGATAGCGACTGGGGTCACAACTGTTTGACGACGGGAAGTGTCCCGACGTTTGTTTTTTTGACACCATCGCTACCGAGTTCGGATTTCGTTGCTGCTAGAATGTGGCGATGCAGGCGGAAACACTCAATTGCCCCAACTGCGGCGCTGCTACTTCGAGCGAAGCGCCGCTTTGTCAATTCTGCGGCTCACGGCTCGCAACCATCGCTTGCCCGTCATGTTTCGCGCTGATGTTTTTGGGCAGCAAACATTGCCAACACTGCGGCGCCGCGGCGGCAGTAGCGGAAGTCAGCGAGGCGAAAGATCGCAAGTGTCCGCGTTGCCGCAGCGAACTCTCGTCCGTGACCCTCGGCTCGACCGCCTTGCGCGAGTGTGATCAATGCCTGGGTCTCTGGCTTGACGTGGCTACGTTTGAAAAAGTGTGCGCCGATCGCGAACAACAATCTGCCGTACTGGGACTCGCTTCGCCCGCACCCACACACGCGGTCCGCGAAACGAGCAAGGTGAAGTACGTGCCGTGTCCCGAGTGTGCACAGCTAATGAATCGCATCAACTTTGCGCGTTGCTCGGGAGTGATTGTCGATGTTTGCAAAGGACACGGAACCTGGTTTGACCGTGACGAACTGAGCCGCATCGTGGCGTTCATACGCGGCGGCGGGCTCGCAGCGGCACGTGATCGCGAGAAGGCTGAGATTCAGGAAGCGCGGCGGCAACTGGCCGCGGAGCAAACGTTGGCAGACAACCCTATGGCGCGTCTCAGCGAAGACGATGATCGTCGTCTCACGGGAATTGCTTCCGCGCGTGGCCTGCTGAACTTTCTGTTGGGTTGATTGCTGCGCGGATTACGCCGCCTCCACAACGCGCCGGACGTTTTACTTCACGATACGCTTAACCAGGGCCACAAAACTCGCGATGTCGTCCGCGGTAGTATCAAACGAAGTCATGAACCGAGCTTCGGAAGTCTCTTCGTTCCAAACGTAAAAGAAATACTTCTGCTGCAACAGTGGAATATAACGCTTCGGCACGATCGCAAACACCCCATTCGACTCGACTCGCTGCGTTATCGTTAACTGCGGCAGCTTCGCGAGTTCCCGGGCCAGCCGTTGGGCCATGTCATTCGCGTGTAGCGCATTGCGATGCCAGAGTTCATTATCCAGCAACGCCGCAAACTGCGCCGAAATAAATCTCATCTTCGAAGGTAGTTGCGCGCCCTGCTTGCGCGTGTACTTGAAATCCCGCGCCAGGCTCGCATCAAAGAAGACCACCGCCTCGCCATACATCATGCCGTTCTTGGCGCCGCCGAAAGAGAGAATGTCCACACCCGCGTCTCGTGTTATCGCTTTGAGTTTCACTTTCAGGCTGGCGGCAGCATTAGCTATGCGCGCGCCGTCAACGTGGAGCAGCAGATTGTTTTCCTGAGCGAAACTTGCCAGAGCTTTTAACTCCGACGGCGTGTAGACCGTTCCCATCTCGGTGGCTTGCGAAACCGAAATCACGCGCGGCTGAACGTGATGTTCAAAACCAACTTCATGCAGCAGCGGCTTGAGTTGTGCGACGCGAAGCTTTCCGTCCGGCGTCGGGACGTCAAGCAGTTTGCAGCCCGTAAACTTCTCCGGCGCGCCGCATTCATCGACATTGATATGAGCGGTCGCGGCGCAGATGATTGCCTGATGCGACTGGGTCGCGGCTTTCAGTCCGAGAACGTTTGCGCCGGTGCCGCCGAAAGCGAAAAACACTTCAACGTCGCGGCCCAGGTGTTGGCGAAAAAGTTTAACCGCACGCGCGGTGTAGGGGTCGTCGCCGTAGGCAATGACGTGCCCGTCGTTGGCCGCCCCGATCGCCGCCATGATTTCAGGATGAACGCCGGCATTGTTGTCGCTGGCAAAACTGCGTGATGGTTTCATGAAATTATTTCGGCCTCGTCGTCGTAGCTTTCAATTCATCAGAACCGGGAGCAGTAGCGACCGGGTCATCGTTAACGACGCAGTGTTGATATCAATATGATT
>JAVEEA010000055.1 GCA_030840675.1 Pyrinomonadaceae bacterium | reverse complement strand
GCGGGGCTGACATAGCCCAACACTGCCAGCCACGGCAGCAGTCCGCCAAGCAGCGAGAGCGTGAAGCCAATCCAGAAGTCGCCTTTGTACCGACCTTGGACCATCTCCCAAACCGCTAGTCGCGCGTGGGCCGTCGGATGTGTTAACGAAACTTCGCCCCAGATCATCAGCAAGTGGACCAGACTTGAAATCGCGACTGTCCAAAGCGTAGCCCACACGATAGACGCGGAGCCGCGCCGGTGAGTCACCTGATCAACCAGGCCGGCGTTGTCTGACCAGACTGCAAAAAGCAGCAACACGGCCGAACCAAGCAGCAACGCCTGCACTAACAGATGCGGCGGCAACAAAGGGTTTTGCCACATGTCGCGCGCCTTGGCCTGCGCGAAAAGATAAGCGGTGTACACGGCGGTCATGAGCGACAACGGAATTCCCGGGATCATCAACCAACGTTGTTGCGATCGCGCGCCCAGCCAACTGCCGAGGAAATGGAACGCGAGCACCAGCGTGTAACCGGCAATGATGAACGCGCCTTTCACGAGCCAACTGCGCCACTGTGGTCGCGTGAAAATCAGATAGAAACGCTCCGGGTGCTCCAGGTCCCAAATCAAGAGCAGTCCCGTTATCCCAAGGAAGATGCCTGAAACTACCGGCGTGGCCCACAGCCAGAGCGCGCTGTCGTCAGGCAAAAAACCAAACAACACGAGCAACGCAGCCACCAGGTAAACACCGCTCGCGATCCCCTTCGTCCAGGTGTAGAGACTGACGCGCCAGTCCCAGGGAATCGCATGGGCCACATCGTAAGCTAGCAATGCCGCCGCCGAACTGTTGTGGTAGTTAGGACTGCCCGAAACTACTTGCGACGAATTCTCCTGTTGCTCGCTCCACATGAAGAGTCCGCCATCAGGACGCCGCGCGGCGAGGGGATCGAGCGTCGCCTGATGCGCGCCTTTGTAAAAAAGTTTTGGCAGCGTTTCTTTCTCCGGACGCCGCACCGCTACCACTTCACGGTTTACTATCTGCGCCACGTACGACTCGGTGTCGTTCATATCACCAACCAGGATTGCCTGTGTGGGGCAGACGACCACACAGGCGGGCTCGAGTCCCACGTCGATGCGGTGCGCGCAGAAGTTACATTTCTCCGCTGAATGATCTTCCGGGTTGATGAAGATGGCGTCGTAAGGGCAGGCAGCCATGCAGGCCTTGCAACCGATGCAGATCGCCTTGTCAAAATCCACGATGCCGTCCGCGCGTTTGAACATCGCCGCCGTTGGGCAGGCAGTGACACACGGCGCATGCGCGCATTGATTACAACGCGTGACCTGATGCGCGCGCCGCACCTGGGGAAAGACGCCGACGTCGACGTGTTTCACGTAAGTGCGCGTCACTGAAAGCGGGACCAGGTTCTCCGACTTGCAGGCGGTAGTGCAGGCGTGGCAGCCGATGCAACGGGTCTGGTCGATCACCTTGGCCCACTGCACCGCATGTTCGTGTGGTTCTTCGAGCATGAACGCTCCGGCTCAAGATTTTTAGCGGGCGAACTATAGCACGCTACCAGCGAAAGAAAACACGGGTAAGGGCATAGCGTGCCCTGCCCCAGGTGACTGCGGCATTGACAAATCAGTAGGGGCGTAAGAAATTAGCGGTAGCGTTTTTGTCTGCAAGCGAATATTGGGTAGTAGATCTTTCTGGAGGTTATCCGGATGCGTCTTTTTACAGTCTTTTTTGGCATTAGTCTGGTGTTAGCTGTCGCGCAGAGCGGCTGCAACTCAGCGGAACAGAAAAACAAAAGCGCCGGACCGATCGCGAGCGCTCCGGCACCCGTCCCTGCCGATGGTGCGCGACGAGTTACCACTGCGGAAGTGAAGGAGTTGCTCGACCGCAATGAAGCGGTGGTTATTGACGTGCGCAACGAAGCTTCTTACAACGCCGGCCATATCAGAGGATCGAAGTTAATTCCCGAAGCAGAAGTTATCAACCATCTCGACGAGTTGCCGAAGAACAAATTAATAGTCACCTATTGCTCTTGACCAAACGAACATACGTCTGCCCGTGCGGTGGTCGAACTGAAAACTAAGGGAATTGAAAACGCAGCAGCACTTCTCGGTGGCTTCGCGGCCTGGCAAAACGCCGGCCTACCGGTCGATACGGTTCCGCCCAAGCCGTAAGTTAGATTCTCTGATGCATTGTTCAAACTGTGGTTCCTACATCGCTCCCGGAGTTCGCTTTTGCTCCGGGTGCGGCTCGCCCGCTGACGATCCCGAAGTAACTCGAATCGCGCGCGTCCAGCGAAATCTTCCGGCGCGTTCTGACGAGGAGGACGATAACGAAGAACTCGAGCAAGTCATCTTCACGGTGCGCCCGACCTTGATCTTCATCAAGTTGGGTTATGCACTCGCGATGCTCGGGGCGATTGGTTTGGTAATCCTGTTGGCCCTGGTTCAGATACCGGTTTACATTTCTATTCCGGTAGCGATCTCCCTGCTGCTGATTCCTGCCTGGTACCATCTCAAACGGAACATGGTCCGTTACACGCTGACCGATTCAAAAGTCGAGATCGATACGGGTCTGATCGCCCGTACCACACGCAATATTCCCCTGACTAAAATTCAGGACGTGACTGTGTCCGCCTCGATTCTGCAACGACTGCTGGGCTTCGGCGACCTCCTAATCGACAACGCCAGCGAAATAGGCGGCACGACAGTCCTGCATAACATCAGCAATCCCCGCCGCCACGCCGACCTCCTTTTGCGCGAACTCCGACGCCGGCTTTAAACTGGACGGAGAATCCTACCGGCCGTGCCAACTAGCCAAGCCGCGGGAACATCCAAACGCCTTAAGGTTCTAAGAACGTTACCAAATAGGTTCCATGCGACTCAGTCAAATTCTCATATTGGGTTTATTAGTTTTACTCGCAGCACCGGTCTGGTTGCAGGCGGATGAAAGGGTTGCGCCGGCACCGGGCGCGGCCAGTAAACTTCTACCGAACACCTTGGGAAGTTTCAAAGCAACCTCGCCCGCCGGCACGGTTGACGAGGAGTCATGGGTAAAAGTTGGGTCGGATGGCGTGATCTCGGGTGCGGTTCGTGCTTACCAGTTCAATGGCCAAGTAGTTGCCGTTACGCTCCTTACTACGAAGTCAGACTCAAGTGCTTTTGCGTTACTCGCAAACTCGGGTTGCATGGCTGCCGTGACACCAAATCAAATACAACAAACTGAAATCGGAACCAAGAGTTGTGTTCTGCGTGGTGAGATCAGGTTTGCCAGAGGCCCAGTGTATGTCGCGGTAGACTCGAAAGCTGGCGCGGTAAGTCCCGAGGCACTTCAGCGTGTGGCTGATTCGATTGGGGCCACGCTGGACAAAGGCGCGAACGACGTTCCCGTCCTGGTAAAGCATCTTCCCGGGTGGCCCAGGGTCAGCCAGGTCTCATACGCGGTAACCCAGGAGACGCTTAAGCAGAGGTTCAGCAGTCAACCGGTGCTTGACGCGGTTAGCTTCACGGGTGGTGCGGAGGCGGTCGTCGCCGATTACAACGGGCAACGCCTGGTGATTGTTGAGTTCAACACTGCGTCGCTGGCCACTGACAACAACCAGCGCATTAGCGCCAAGCTGCAGGAACTCAACGCCCAGGGCCAACCAGTTCCGACGGCGTATCGACGGGTCGGCAACTATGCGGTCTTTGTTTTTGACGCTCCGAGCGAGCAGGCTGCCAATCAGCTGATCGATCAAGTCAAGTATCAGCAGGTGGTGCAGTGGTTGGGAGAGAACCCGTTCGCTTACGAACAAGCGACACGCGAGTTCACGGAAACGACGCTCGGAGTTTTTGTTTCTGTCGTTAAAGCCTCGGGACTCGCGTTGGTGACTTGCCTGGCGGTGGGCGGTTTCTTTGGCGCGGTGCTGTTCAGTTTCCGACGCGCGCAACAACGGTCGAGAGATGCCTATTCAGATTCCGACGCGATGTTGCGGCTTAATCTGGACGAGTTGACCCCGGAAAACGATCCCGCCCGGCTCCTTCGCCCTCACAGCTGATGGTAGCGACAGACAAAAAAAAAGCGCTGGTAACGTTCCAGCGCTTTTCTTATTTTAATACTAATGCGGGCTGCTGATCTTCCTGGGAGGCTCCCCCAAGCCCCTTCAGGACGGGACCAGCAGCACCGCAATGATGCTCTCGATTGCATGCACGCGTTAACTCCGTTCCCCCGAAAGAGTCGCCGCCTGCTTTTTTCAAATCGTGAGAGGACGCCTCCCCCAAAGCTTCCACTCACAGCAATCTTGAGCCTGACCCGATTACCCTTTATCCTATCTACCCTTCTTGTTCGATTGGTCTTTGGCAACGACCGTGCCACTCACAGTTGTCAGATTATTCGGCGAAGAATTTATTGCTTTTTTTAGAAAAAATCGCAGGCTCTGGTTAAATCTGAAATTGATTCTCGCGTTTGGAGAGCGAGGGCCCGTACATCTTCAATACATTTTAGCTAGTTCGGCGAACGATTATCGCTCGCGCGATTAGGATTCGGAGGAATGGAGGACCACGAAGGTCCAGGCTACGACGGTAAAGCTTGGACCAACTGATCAATCTCTTCTTCAGTATTATAGAAATGGGGTGAGATGCGGAGTCGATCACCGCGCGGCGCGGTAATAATATTTCTCTCCTTGAGGTGTGCGTACAGATCCATCGAACTCAAGCCCCCTGAATGACGAATACAAACGATCTGAGACTTCTCACCCGGGCGTCGCGAACTGACTATTTCATAGCTGGTGTTTCGCAATCGTTCACAGAGCCGGTCTGTTAGGATTTCCAAGTGCGCCTGAATGGGCCCGATTCCCACCTCAAGCAAAAGTTGCAAGCTGGCTGCTAGACCGTGGATGAGTGCCGCCGGACCCGTTCCTGTTTCCCACGCGAGCGCGCCACGGTTCCAACTTTGTTCGAAGTTGCCGTAGTCATCCGGATTGGGAACGCTGATCCAACCGACGAGGGTCGGCTGAATACGTGCGCGGGCGCGGTCGGAGAGATATAGCAGCCCGACGCCCTCCGGCGTCAACAGCCACTTATGACAAGCCGCCGCAGCCACGTCGACAAACTCCGCCGCCACATCAAGGGGGACGACGCCGAGTGCCTGAATAACGTCAACGACCAACAATGCGTCGTGTGCGCGAGCAGCGCGTCCGATACGCTCCAAGTCAGCACGAAATCCCGAAGCAAACTGGACGTGGCTAATAGCCACGATTCTCGTGCGGTCATCAATCATCCCGATCAACTCGTCCAAGTCGATGCGACCGTCGCGTTCTTCACACCAACGCACTTCCACGCCAAGGCTGTCACGTACACGCAGCCACGGGTAGACGTTGGAAGGAAACTCTTTGCGAAAAGTTACGAGGTTGTCGCCGGTGCGCCAGTTAAGACCATTGGCCACGGTTGAGAGTCCGTCCGAAGTATTCCGCATGAATGCGATCTGATCGGGACGCGCACCGAGCAGTCCCGCAACCAACTTGCGAGTCTGCTCCTTTACTGCAAGCCAGTTCCTAAAGTTGACGGAGCCTGCTTCGGATACGTCCGCGAGTT
The DNA here is from genome assembly GCA_030840675.1 of Pyrinomonadaceae bacterium. Classification (GTDB taxonomy): domain Bacteria; phylum Acidobacteriota; class Blastocatellia; order Pyrinomonadales; family Pyrinomonadaceae; genus PSRF01. Next base: position 10,095 of record JAVEEA010000055.1, on the reverse strand, counting down.
GGGAGCGGATCGCCTCGATGGTGGTGATTGGCGGAGCGGAAACCGCGGCGTGGTTCAAGTAGACAGCGCGCCTGGTGACCGGAAAGAGCGCCCGCAATGCATCGTTCATAAAGATAACTGAGGTTTCGTAAGGGCGTGATTACCGCACCACCATTGCGACTTACGGCGCAAAGGCGCGACCATAGAATTCCTGGTAGAGCCATCCGAGTACGCGCGCTTCCGCGGTGCAGAGAGTTTCCAGCCAGCAATTGATCAGAAAGTCGCGACGACCACGCGTGGAAGGAATTTTTTCCGCCTCTATAACAACCGAACCGCCGGCGGCCAAATCCAGTTTGTATGCTTCCGCCGCTGCTTCGTTGGCTTTTGAGGCTAAATCGAGTGCGTTCAGGAGTTGACTGATCCAGGAATGAAGTCTGCGCTCGGTGTTGTTTTCAGCGAGTGCCTGGATGATTCCGATCGCGAGACGGTCTTCGGCCTGTTTGAAATCAAAGACGGGCTCACCCGCGACCCGACTCTGTTCCTGCTTCCACTGAAACACTTCCTCGACGTTGCGATGACGAATGATCGCGACGCGCTGGTCGAAATCGAGAAACCATTGGATTACATCAGGCACTGAATCCAGGTCCACCCGACCAGTCGCATCTTTTTTCAAAGGCGGCAGGCTTATTTCGTCTTCCCTGCGGAGGGGGACATTGCCGCCGTTATTTGAAGTTGCTTCCGAGATACCAACCTCCTTTTTCCCTACCCTGTACCGCGTAACGCAAACTGTTAGTTTGCGGCTTATCATTTGAAAGACGGCATCACGTATCGCCGCATACGAACAGTGTGCGTTACTCAGCGCGGTTCAACTTAAACTCAGCCGTTACCTCACCAACCACGTCTCCGCGCCGGTTGCGCACCGGGAAAAACGCGTAGCGCGCCACGGCTTCCAGAGATTCGTCGGCAAGGATGCCCAGTTGTCGTAACGACTCGATCACCACCGTTGGCCGAGCGCGATGATCGTCGCCGTCCTCAATCTTCAGAGAGAGCCCGAGTCCGCGCGGCCATTCCGCACAGGGCAAGACGCCGACCGTGTAGACGCCTTCCGCGCCTACCTTCGAGACCAGGCGTCCTTTTGCAGCGCGCATAATTTCCGTATCCAGACGGTCAGTACTTCCTCCGATTAACTCGGGATAGGCAGTCATGGCGGCAACGATCCGCGCGCAGGCTTTGCTCGTCCGCTCGTCAAACGCCAACAGCGGCGCGACCAGTCGCGCGTACATCAAGGCCATCGCCTTCACCGTTATGCCGAACACCGGAACGCCGCAGCCATCAACGCCTACCGCGATATCTTCAATCGGAACGCCCGAAAAAGCGGCCACTGTTTTCCCTATTTCGAGTTGGACAGGATTATTTGCCGCGTCATATGTCTCGGTTGGTGCGTTCAGCTGAAGCGCGAGCGCGAGCATGCCAGCGTGCTTACCCGAACAATTATTCTGCAGGACGTTCGGTTCTTCGCCGTTTTCCTTCAAGCGCCGAGCTTCCGCCGGGCTAAATGGTTCGTGCACTCCACACTTCAGTGCTTCCGGACCCAGCCCGATCTTCCGGAGCATCGACGCGACCACCTCGGTATGAATTGGTTCACCACTGTGGGAACCGCAGGCGATCGCGATTTCCTTTTCGTCGAAGCCGAAACGATCGGCAGCGCCCGAAGCGACGAGCGGTATTGCCTGGTGGGGTTTGGCGGAGGAACGCAGATAGGTCACCGTTTCCGGCGCGCCGAGATGTGCGACGATCTTGCCGTCGGGCTCCACGGCGATCACATGGCCACGATGACGCGATTCGGTGATTCCACCCCGCGTCACTTCGACCAATGGCTCGGGCGCCGGGACTTCCTCGTTGTTCTCAGACGGCTGCCGTGAAACCTGCATGGTAGTCTGGAAACCTCACTGTAATGAAATGATGGGACGGGGATTATGTTAACACGGGTTCAACTACCGTGATGTGTTTACGTCTGAGGTTGAGCGTCGCAGCCTTTCGCTACTGCTCAGGGTTTTGAATCCTTTCCGCTGAGTAGCGACGAGTGCCTCAAAAAGAAAAAGGCAGAAGGTTTGCTCCTTCTGCCTCGCGCATTCGGAAAGAAAACTTCTTCAGCTTTTGGCGGTTCGCTTCGCTCGCCGGGCGCCATAACTCAGCACCGTTAGTTTCACGGTTCGTTTCCCAAATCGCATTGCCTCGCTGCTGCTGGGCGTCCAAATATCGATGTGACGTCCGCGGATTGCGCCGCCCGTATCGGCTACCAGGTATTCGCCGCTATAGCCGGGATGATCAACCCGTACGCGCGATCCCAAAGGCAGGATCCGCGGGTCCGCGGCAATCAACCCGCGGCTAACCATGCGGCCACTCGCAGTACGTCCCCTGAGGCTGTAGGCGGTAGCGACATAAGCCGTCGCAGACACGACTGCTTTTTCTTCCGTTCGCACGTCCGCGGTGGCTTCGTCAGACTCAGCCTTCCCGGCGGGATTCTGTTTTGACTCTTGCTTGATTGCCTGAAACGGGAAGAGCAGCGTTTCCGCGATGGAGGTCTGGGCCGAGAAAACTATCAAACTTACGAACAGCAAAGCGGCAATAATAGCGCTTCGGCTAACAAACGATTTCATTATTCGGGTCTCCTGTCCGATATTGGTCTGCCGTTCAGCGCCCTGCGCGAGTCCGTTCTTTCCTATGACTCGACCTTCGGCCCAAAGGAGTTGAGAGCAACGTCGGCCGAAGTTGGGGGCTTGCATCCTTGATGCATGCGCTGAAACTAACTTAAGTGGAAATAAAAAAAGCGGGGCAATTAACCCCGCTTGTTCTTATGGGGAAAGAGGCTACCATCGTGGCCAGGGAGAGTCCAGCCGAGCTGCGACCGAAAGGTCAGGAGGCTGCTGCGATTTCAGTTAAGTGCTGAAATAGTTCAGCTTAGAAAGGGGAAAAAAGTGGGCTGTTTGCTGGTTTCGGGTAAAATGAATGGCGACCGGGTTGCACTTAACCGTCCCCGGACGAGGTGAGCCTAACTAAAGCGCGAGGAAGTTTTCCAGCACCATGCGACCCGCGGGATACTCATCGTTGAAAAGTTCCGGGTGAAACTGTACGCCAAACACGGGACGCTCTTCGTGGGCCATCGCCTGGATGGCGCAAGCGCCGTTAGCGGCCGTGCGACCAAACCCCTTTGGCAGCGACTTCACTTCGTCGCAGTGGGAATGCCACACAGTGATTTCCGTTGGCAGGTATTTGAAGATGCCGGCGGTGGTAGTTTCCACCGGGAAGTAGCCGCGCTCGCGTTTGGCGCCTTCATAACCGTCCCCGGGTTCGATTCGTTCCATCAGTCCCACCTCGGCGCCATACGCCAGGGCAATTTGCTGATGACCACCACAAACGCCGAGGATTGGTTGCGGCGCCTTGCGGATCACTTCAAACACTCCAGCCAGCGCTGCCGGACTGTAATCGTCCCACGGGTGACTCTGCCCGCTCAGGATAATATGGGAAGGGTTGAGCGAGTTGAGTCGCTCGAGAGAAACGGCTGGGAAAGGCTCGACTAGTATTTCGGCGCCGTCCGACATGCGACTGAGGACAGCGCGCAACTCTCGCGGGCTGGCGCCTTGGCCGTCAATAGTATTGTCGACCAGGTAGATTAAGGAGCTACTCTTCACTTCGCGATACCCGCTTGTTCCTGCCAGTCGCCGCCTTTAGGTCTCAGACAGTACAAATCGCCGTTGAAGGCGCCGATGTAGATGCGGCCGCCCATGACGACCGGAGTTGAGTTAACGTTCTCGCCAATTTTCAGTTCACCTAAACGCTTGCCATCCGCGGCCGCAACCAGGTATAGCCAGCCGGCCTTATCGCCAAAGACCAGCTTGCCTTCGACCACGGGTGCGGTGCCCCAGATGGGCGCGCGCGCCAGCAGTTGCCAAACCATTTCGCCTTTGTCCGCGCTGAGGCAATACATGTAGCCATTATTTGAGCCGATGTACAGGCGGTCCTTCACGACGATCGGGCTCGCCCAAAATCCGCTGCGCTCTTTGTAATTCCGGCTCAAACCGCCGGCGGCCTTAAACTTCCAGACGGGCTCTCCGTTTGATTGTCGGAAGCAATAAACGTAACCATCCTCGGCGGCCGTGTAAACAAGACCGCCGGAGACTGCCGGCGTCGAGTCTGAATCGGCGCCCAACGGCGCTTTCCAGATGATTGCGCCGTCAGCCAGATTCAGGCAATAAAGAAATCCAGTTTCGGTGCCGGTGTAGATTCGCCCGTCAACGATCGCAAAGCTGCCTTCCATCGAGCCAAGGCGCTCGGTTTTGTAGACCAGCGAACCGTCAGCCAAATTGAGGCAATAGAAAAACCCGTCTTCGCTGCCAACATAAACTCGACCGTCAATCACGGCGGCTGAACAGTCCACTTCAAAGCCGGTTTCGTAATCCCAAATCAACGTACCATCGCGCGCGTTCAAACAATAAACGTGATGGTCCAGGCCGCTGGCGATAATTCGATCGCCCACAATCGTCGGGGTCGACTTGAAACTATCCCTGGCCTGATACTTCCAAATCACGGAGCCGTCAGTAAGACTAACGCAATAGAGGTTGCCGTCGGCCGCTGGGAAGTAAACGCGCTCCCCTCGGATGGAAGCCTGGCCAGGCCAGGAGGTACCACCCCACGGATCCTTATGGAGACGACCCCTAATGAAACTAGTTTTAACTTGCCAGACGATCTCCAGCGGGCCGCCTTCCCAGGGACCGGTGCCGTAGAAGTTGCGGGCGGGATTGCCGAGCCAAAAGGGAACGCTGGTCGGAATTTCACTAACGGGATCTTTTACGCGCGTCTCGGCTTCGGTTCGGGGCACGACTCTGCCACCGCAGGCCGATATGAGGGCCAACAGCAAAACGCCGCAGACGCACAGGTAGGTTCGGGAGGTTGGGCCGGAAGAATCGAGATAAAACATCGGGGGAGTTCCAACGTTAAAGCAGCGCAGGTATTAACCAACAGCCGCGAGCCAGGTACCGCTATAAATTACTTCAGCCGTGCCCGTTATAACAACCTCGCCAGCGTCACCCGCGCCGCGCCAGCAAATCTTCGCACGCCCGCCGGGCATCAGGACGTCGATGGCGCGCTCAGTTTCGTTTTTGATCATGGCCGCGACGGCGGCCGCGCAAGAGCAGGTTCCGGACGCTTCGGTCTCGCCGACGCCACGTTCCCAAATGCGCAACTCGATCGTCCGGCGGTTCACTACGCGGACGAAAACAACATTCGTGCGCTCCGGAAACTGCTGGTGCGTTTCAATCGTCTTGCCGATGCGGCGCCAATCAAGCGCGTCGAAGTCGTCAACAAAAATGCAGCAGTTGGGGTTTCCCATTTGCAGGGCCGTGACTGAAAACGACTGATCGCCCACCGCGAGTTCATAGTCAATGACTTTTTGTGGCGCTCCGGAAACAATCATCGGAATCGACGCCGGATCAAACTTCGGCTGACCCAGTTCCGAATCAAACACATAAGCCGGGACCACAGGCATCCGGCCCGCATTTCCTCCCGGACTCGGCGCCTCGCGCAACACATACAGCTTGATACCCGCGCGCGTACTCAAACGCAACTCTTCCCCCGACCAAAGCTTTTGGTAGTAGAGATACGCAGCCGCGCACCGTGTCCCATTACCCGAAAGCGAAGCCTCGCTGCCGTCCGGGTTGAAGATGCGCACGTTGAAGTCAGCGCCGGCAACTTCCGCCTGGGCCACGACCGCGATCCCGTCCGCGCCCGCGCCGTAGTGACGATTACAAATGCGGCGTGCGAATTCTCCGAGTTGAGCCGTTGTCGTCAGCGAAGCCGCGGCCAGTTCGCGCGACTCAATGACGATATAGTCGTTCCCGAAGCCATGAAACTTGATAAACCTGATTGGCATGTTTGACCGTAAAGCAAACTGTTAGTTTGCGCCCTGGCGAGCCTGTAGTTTCGTCGCTTAACTTGAGGTCTTTCGCGAGCGCGTAAACTAACAGTTTGCGTTACTGCGATCTTCCCGTAAATGAAGCGAGCAGCAAAGCAATCGGATCGATGCATACGGTACGCGGCTCAATTTCAGGCGAAAAGTTATTCACCATGATCGAGAACGCCAGTTTCTCACCAGCGGCGGTCGTGACGTAACCCGAGAGACTCGACGCCGAACTCAAGCTGCCGGTCTTCGCGCGCAGGTTGTTTGCCGCGGCCGTCCCCTTGAAACGGTTGCGCAACGTGCCGTCGACACCCGCGATTGGCAACGCGTCGCGAAAGACCGAGGCGTAACGATGCCGCTGCATGAAGGTCAACAACTGCAGCGTCGCGGTAGCGGTAATCATATCGTTGCGAGAGAGACCGGAGGCGTCAGTCAATACCAGCGATCCGGGATTGAGACCGGCCTCACGCAAAAATGTTTTAACTACTTCGAGTCCCGCGGCTTCACTCGTGCGGTTTGCCTTCACTGCGGTTGTCGGCAAACCAGGGACCGTGCCGAGGGTGCGCAAAACAAGTTCAGTGTAAAGATTTTGGCTGGGCTTAAGCGTTTGCGCCGCAATCAAACTAAGCGGCGGCGACTGCAGTGTGGTTAGTTCCAGCAACGCCGGGGCAGGCGCGGCGACGGTCAGCGCGGGAGTGACGATGCGCGTCTTTCCCACGATGACTACACCGCGTTGGGCCAGCGACGCGCGCAACAGGTACACAAACAAAAGCGCCGGGTGTGAAATGCCGATACCACCCGAATAACCCTTGTCATCAAGCGCGATGGCGCCGCTAATTTCCAGTTCGTCGGAGGCGAGGCCGCGGTAGACAGTCAACTCTCGCTTCGTACCACGCGGAGCAGTGGTTACGTGGTTAACGATTCTGAGCAGAGGATCGGGTGGCCCCGTTACCACAACGGCGGGAGCGCCAGGCTGCGCGCCAGGCTTGACGGACAAGTCGAGCGCATTGTCGTTGACAGTGAGAGCGCTGACTTCGGCGCCGTAATACCACTGCAAATCGTCCCACTCCCAACCGGAGCCATACCGCGGCCCGGTAAAATAACTTTCGTCGCCGACGAGATCGCCCTCGATGCGCTTCACGCCCGCGGCGACGATCCGCGTCGCGAGGTTGTCAATCCCTTTGAAGTAATCGCCGTTGTTGAAACGAGCCGCTAGCGAGGGATCGCCGCGTCCGTAAATTGTCAGGTCGCCCTGCACAACTCCGTCGGCATCCGGTCGGGCAGTGGCATAAACGGAAGTGACAAAACGATAGTCAGGCGAAAGACGATCGAGGGCCGCCGCGATCGTGTAGAGCTTCATGTTCGACGCCGGACGCAACAATTTGTCGGCGTTCGCTTCAAACAGAACCTGGCCGCTGTCGAGCGAAGCAACTTTGATCCCGACCATTGCCGAAGACAATTCAGGTTTTGCCAACACCTCGGCGATCCGCGCGCGCAACTCCGCGATTGTTCGGGGCGTTTTCGCGGACGTTGTTGCCGGCGCCGCTTGCGGCAAACTCTCCAGTACATCTTCCGAAGTCGCACTCGGAACGACGGTCGGCGCGGGACTCGGAGCCGGCCTGGCAGGCGTGGTCTGCGCGGGAGTTACGACTCGTTCACGTTGTGGCTGCGCACTCGTAATCGGAATCGGGCTCGCGGAATGGACCAGCGCGAACGCGAGCAGAGTGATGAGAAACGAGACGGCCCTCAATTTTGTTAGCATTGTTGTCTTGACTTGGTTGCCGGACTTAGCTGGCCGGTGGCCCCTTGATCCCATGTGCCGCATGGCTGGCACGCACTCCTGCCAACACCTTTTGAAACTGCTCGTCGCCGCGCAACGCCTGCCAGTTCGGATCGCTTTCGAAGCAAAGATAGTTTTCGTTTCCCAGCGCGACGGCACGTTCTAACCACTCGAACGCCTCCGCGCGCATTCCTTCAACCGCATAAACCGAGGCGACCGAATAGGCGATGTCCGGATCAACTTCCGCGTTTCTCAGCACGGCGCCGCTCAACTGCGCGAGCGCTTCCTCATGCTTGCCCTGGGCGCTCAGAAACATCGCCAGGAACGGCCGAATGCCGTGCATGTTGGGATGCTGTCCGACCACTTGTTGCATCAGGGCGCCAGCCTCATCAGTCTTGCCGGTGTAATACAACGCGAGCGCGCGAAAAGTTTTGACCAGAGGATTGTCAGGATCGCCGGCCTGGTCCAGTTGCCGCGACATCTCCTCGAAGTTTCCCATGTAAAGGTAAACCAGCGCCCGATTGTAACTCGCCACTACGTGGGCTGCCGGATCGAGTCGCATCAAACGATCATAACTACGAAGCGCGCGTCCATATTCGCCATCAAGCCGGTGCAGCGTCGCTTTGACAAAGTGGACCACCGGTTCATCCGGTGCCTCGCGTCGCGCCTGGGCCACCGCTTCGCGTGCCTTTTGCTTCTCGCCGCGCCAGAGATAAACGAACACCATCAACATGCGCGCTTCGATTAACTTCGGATCGACGGCCAGTGCCTTATCGAAAGCCACGGCTGCGCGCTCGTAGTCTTCGGCGCCGCCAAAGCCTTTGAAGACCCGGTTCACGTAAGCCGCGCCCAGGCCATCGAGCGCCAGCGCGAAGTTAGGATCCAGTTCGATGGCGCGTTGAAAATGCTCGATAGCGGCATCGCAATCTTCCTGCGCGATGGTGCGAAAAATGAAACGGGCAAACAGATCGCGACCGCGCAGGTATTGTTCGTAAGCCGCGGCGTTTTGCGTTGCCGGCTTAGCGATCCCGTCCTGTTCGGCCGGGCTCAACTCCAGCCGTAAACCTTCGACGATGCGCTGCGCGATCTCGTCCTGCACGGCGATGATGTCTTCCGTAGAGGTGTCGATGCGATCGCTCCAGAGAATGTCACCCGAACCGACGTCGAGCAGTTGCGCGGTCACGCGGAAGCGGCCGCCCGCATGAATGAAGCCGGCGGTTAGCACGGCGTTGACGCGGAGTTCCTGGCCAATTTCGCGCGGGTCCATCTGTCCGCCCTGATACTTCGCAATCACAGAAGAAGGCCGCACCACGAGCGAACGCACGCGGGCCAACTCCGTGATTACTGCATCGGCCAGCGAGAACTCGTAAAAACTCGAGGCCGCGTCGTTACTCAAATTGCGGAAGCAGAGAATCGCCAAACTCTTCTTTTCCGGATCGGCAATGGTCGTGAAGGGCGTTTCGTGAATGGTAGGTTTGGTCGGCGTGCCCAGGCCCGGCGCGGCGGTGGGCTCGGATTTTGTTCTGCCCGTGAGCCAACGCATGGCGCGCGAAACCGAACTCGCGCCGCCCAAATGTCGCGCGGGTTCCGGCACGATGGTGGTGAACGGCTGACCGGTAGACTCCGCGCTCGACACTTCGTGCAACACCGCGCGCAGATCGTCGCGCACGTCTCCCATCTTCTGGTAACGATCGCGCGGTTCCTTCGCGAGACAGCGATCCAAAACTTGCTGCAGTCGCGCCGGGATTGGTTCCTGGCGCAGTTCGCTCACCGAGCGTGGCGCATCGTGCAGCACGGCATGGCGTACGTCGATGCTGGTCTTACCGCGAAAGGGCCAGGTGCCGGTGAGCATTTCGTAAAGCAACACGCCGGTGGAAAAAATGTCAGCGCGCTTATCGACGCGATCGCCGCGCGCTTGTTCCGGAGCGGCATAAGTCGCGGTGCCGTAGGGAACACCGATCTCCGTGAGGTCCGTGCGGTGAACGGTCGACTTCGAACTGTCGTCCGTTTCGTCCAACAACTTCGCCAGACCAAAGTCCAGAACCTTTACCTGACCGGAAGGCGTGACCATCACATTGCCTGACTTGATGTCGCGATGAATGATGCCGCGCGCATGCGCCGCCGCGAGCGCATCGGCAACCTGGATGCCGATCAAGAGCGTGCTCTTCAAATCCAGCGGGTGCCCGTTGACGAGTTGGCGCACGTTGCGGCCCTCGACGTACTGCATGGCGATGAAGTGGTGGCCTTCAGCTTCATCGAGATCGAAGATGGTGCAGATGTTGGCGTGGTCGAGTGAAGAAGCGAGGCGCGCTTCACGTTCGAAGCGACGCAGGTTGGCTTCGCGCGCAGTTAACTCGGCGGGAAGCACTTTGACGACGAC
>JAVEEA010000028.1 GCA_030840675.1 Pyrinomonadaceae bacterium | reverse complement strand
CCGATTGGCACGCGCCGCTCCTTGCTGCCTTTCCCGTGACAGTTCACGACGCCCTGATGAAGGTCGACTTCAGACTGCTTGAGAGTCACCAGTTCGGAAACGCGCAAGCCAGCCGCGTACATTAGTTCAAACATAGCGCGATCGCGGATGCCCGCCGCGGTTGAAATGTCAGGCTGTGCGAAGAGCCGATCGATCTCATCTTCGGTAAGGAAGCGCGGCAGGTAACCAAATTTTTGCGGCGTGTCGAGATCTTCCGCGGGGTGCTGTTTGATGTGACTATCAAGCATCAGGAAACGATAGAAGCCGCGGACGGCACTGACTGCACGGGCCACCGACGACGGCGCCAACCCCTCGCGCGAAAGTTCCGCAATCCACTTGCGCAAATCGGGGCGCATAAGTGCGGCCGCCGGCTTGCCGTTCTTAATTGCGAAGCGATCGAGACGCCCAAGGTCGCGCCGGTAACTCTCGAGCGTGTGCCGCGCCAGTCCTTTTTCGACCTGCAGGTAAGTCAGATATTCCCTAATGAGATCGCGTGGCACAGACATGCGCATAGCCTATGCGATCTCTAATGATTAGGCGAGCAGGTTTTTCGCGAACTTGCCTGAAGAAGTCATAACGCAAGCCGCGCAAAGACCTCGCGGGGAACGCAAAGTAACTTAGTTGTCGGCTACTCGTAGCGCAGGCATTCGATGGGATCGAGCCGGGAAGCTTTGCGCGCCGGCCACACGCCAAACAGCAGCCCAACGCCGATGGAGACGCTGAGTCCTGAAACCACAGCCCAGGTGGGAATGGAAGCAGGCAGCGCGGGAACCAGCAGCATGATGATTTTGCTGATGCCGACCGCCAGCACCACACCTAGTATTCCGCCAAGGAAGGTGAGCGCCATTGCTTCAAATAAAAACTGCCGCACGATGTCGCGGCGACGTGCTCCCAGAGCCTTGCGCACGCCAATCTCTTTGGTTCGCTCAGTGACGCTGACGAGCATGATGTTCATCACACCAATGCCGCCGACCAGCAAGCCCAAACTGGAAATCGCAATTGCGATCAGTCCGACCATCGCGGTGATGCTGTCAAACTGTTCGATAAACTTGTCCGCCGTCTTGATATCAAAGTTGTCCGGGTCGCCAAATTTCACCGCGCGCCGGCGGCGCAGAATCTCTTCTGACTGTTGCAAGGCTTCGGTCGTTTGTCCCGAGCGCGCCTTAATCACCAGCAGCATATAGCCCTTCGCGGGAGCTACTTTTTGCGCGGTGCGAAACGGAATGAACACGGCGTTGTCTTCTTCGTTTTCGCCAAAAAAGCCCGCTTTCCGTTTTTCCAAAACGCCGACTACTTCAAAGTTGTAACCACCCATTCGTACCTGTTTGCCGGCGATTTGGTTGTCACCGGGAAACAGCGCATCAGCCGCGTTGACGCCAATAACCATTACATTCGCGCGCTGCTGATCGTCGTTGTCGGTGATGAACCGGCCCTCCTGCAGCGCGATGTTGACGACACCTGCATAGTTTGAAGAAACACCCTGCGTGTTTCCCCAGCGATAATTGTGACCGTTGTAAGTAACGTTATCGTCAAACGGTCCACCGCTGTAACCGATGTTCGGCGCCACGCGACCGACTTCTTCAACCGCCGGGGCTTGTGCCTGGATCGCGTCGGCGTCGGCCACCGTCAAAGGCTTTCTGGTCCGTTCGGAACGGTCTTCGCCGGTGCGTGGGCCGGTGGACAAATGAAACGCATAGATGTTGTTGGTGCCGTACTCTTCAATGATCGAGACAATGTTTTGTCGCAAGCCCGTGAGGATCGAGGCGATGGTGATGGCTGTCATGACCCCAATGACGATCCCGAGCACGGTGAGAAAACTACGAAACTTGTGCGCCCGAACGCTGTCGAGCGCCATCCGCAGCGTTTCACGCAAAACACTTTTCGGTAGCTTGAATTTCATTTTACGTCGCGTGCGTCAGGGCCAGGATCGGATCGAGTCGCGCTGCTTTGAACGCCGGATAGATGCCGGCAATCATTCCGATCGCCGTCGAGACAATCAATGCCAGCAGGATGTAACCAATCGTGATCGTCATCGTGATCGAGGCCAGCGTCGTAATTAAGGTCGTGACGCCCCACGACAGCAGCAACCCCAGCACGCCGCCCAGCGCGCAAAGAATCCCGGACTCAATCAAAAACTGCAGCAGGATTTGTCTGCGAGTCGCACCCACCGCTTTTCGAAGTCCGACTTCAAACGTCCGCTCGGTGACGCTAACCAGCATGATGTTCATCACCACAATGCCGCCGACTATCAGCGTGATCAGGGTAATGGGTACGACGACGGCGGCGATGCTGCCGGTAAACTGGTCGATCTGATTGTTCAATTCTTCGACGTTTACCACGCCGAAGTCGTCTTCCTCGTTGCCATTCAGGCGGTGCTTATTCCGCATCGCCACCCGCGCTTCCTCAATCGTGGCTTGGAAGGTTTCGCGGTTGCGCCCCTTGCCGTGAATCTGCAGGCCGTTGCGTCCGAAGATTTGCAGGTGGGTAGTTACCGGAATGTAAATATGACGGTCAAACGAATCTCCGAAAAAGGACCCGCGTTTTTCTTCGACACCGACTACGCGCAACGGCAGTCCTCGAACCTTCAACAGCTTGCCAAGCGCATCTCCATTGGGGAAAAATTTTTCCTTGATGTCGCTACCGAGCACCACCACGAAAGCGGAACGCTGTACCTCATCGGGCGAAATGAACCTGCCCTCCGCGATCGTCTTGTCTTCAATGTCGACCATGTTTGCGGACGAACCGAATACCAGTGCTCCGGGAAACTCCACGCCTTCCTGTTTCAGATCAACCTGCCCCTGCACTTGCGCCCCCACCTCGGCGCAGGAGGCGCAATGGTCGCGCACCCAGACATAGTCGTCCCAGTTGATCCGCTTGTTGCGCCGGTTCATGCGTTCAAACTCTTCATCGGAAAGATGCCCGCTCGCGGCAATGCGCGCCATCATGAAATGATTACTACCCAGCACCTTGGCCACCTTATCGACCACGTAGGTATTCAGACCACTGATGGAAGCGCCCACGGTCACTACCGAAGCGACGCCAATAATAATTCCAATCAAGGTCAGAAAAGCTCGCAGCTTGTGCGCAAAGATCGACTGCGTCGCAATTCGCAGGGCATCAGTATAAAAAGAGAAAAAGGCTCGCATTGGGTTGTCTTGGTTCAGGTCTAGCCGGCTGATTCAGCTTGGGCGCAAGAGGCTGTACGAGCGAATCAAGCACAAAGTTTGGCGCGATTCGCGTCAACCTCGCGCTCAAGCCTAGCGAATGCGAATTCTCGTATTACCTTACGAATAATCGCGCACGACGCAGGCGCGCAGTATGCGCAGGCAGGCATTTAGACGCCGCCTCGAGCGAGAAGTGGCTGGTCCGCCGAGAACCGCTATCGGGTTAACGAAGTTTGCGGGATTTTATTAACAGTCAGATAAGCTTGGCCGCAGGTTCCGGTGCTGATTGCAGAGAAGACTTTTCCGCCCAGCGAATGCGTCCGGTGACCTGCATCGCCACAAACAAAGTGACTATCGAACCGATCGTGATTGCCAGGCCCGTGAAGCCTTTGAGAAAGAAGGCGTAGGAAAACATCACGAGGTAAACGAACTGCGCCACGCCCGCTTCCCGGCTGGCGAAGCGAAGTCCGACTACCAGTCGCAGGTAGCTCACAACGAGAAACACTGAGACGGCGGCCGCTATGCCAAAGGCGAGGTAAATGGAGATGTGGTCTACGAGATAGGCGAGCAACAAATGGAAGGAGAAAAACGCCGCCGCCAGAAAGAAATAATTCATCGGGTGAAGCTCGATGCCGCGCATAGTGGTGATGATCAGCATGATAAAAAAGAAGAAGAAGAGCGAAACGGGGGCGAAGAAACTTATCCGACCGGCCAGCGGTCCGGGCTGCAGTTTCTCGGGCATCACCATCGCGATCTGATAACCCGACACCAGGTTCTTATAGTTCCATCCGAGGTTCCAACCGTGGTCCGTTTCAGACTTGTCCGAAGGTGAGAGCGTGTTCTCGGGAAAATCAATGTCCTTAAAGTTGTTTTTATCCGAAGACTAAAAGCGCGAACCTGGCTGACATCATTACTGCCGAAACTGTAGCGCCACTCGTTCAGACCCTGGGATCTATAGCCGACAGTCAGGTGGGCCACCTCTCCCGCCGCCACCTTGACTTGACCAGTCGCGGCGTTCTCTTGATTACTGAGCCCGACCGGCGAACCGTTAACCGTAAAAACCAGATCATCGTAGATCGCCCTGGTCGCGGGAAAGTGAAGTACAAAGCTAACGTCCTGCTCTTTAGTGCTCGTGTTGCGAAAAGCGTAGTCGCCGGCGAACCCAACTTTGTACGTGCTGAACCACAGTAATCCCTTTTGCCGGTGCTCCAGATCGAGTGAGACATCCACAGCGCTGCTTTCTAGTGGCAGCGGGGTCGTGATCTCCTCTTGAATCGTCTTCACAAGCTTCTTGCCATTTTCGGTACCTTCCTCTTTTCGCGACACCACCTCTTTGAAAGAGGCGAGTGGCGGTGCTTGATTTTGGGGGGCTCCCCAGGTAGAAGCCACGCGGTTTTCACCAATCTCGTCCAGTGAATAAGTGCGCGAAAAAATCGTGGCTCCGAGGATGGCCCACGCCACGGAAGCACAGACAAAAATGAGGGCGATAGCAGGGATGCGTTTGGTCATATCAAGACTCCTGGGGAATACGTCACTCAAAAGTGGCCAATCCGGATTTGGTTCATTGTGAACATTAGCCGTTAAGCAGCAAACGGGGACTGCCACAGTGCGCGACTAAAACTGCACCAGTAAGCAGTCTACGCATCGCTCCGAAGCTAAATCCGAAAGCGAGTTTTCTTGTGGAGCAAACTGTTCTCATGGCCAATCACGAAGCGTGTTGTTAGTTCACCTTCTTGAATCAGTAAAGTTCCAGCTTTGAACTCGGCCGGCAGATCAAAAACCAGACTCGTCGTGTAACTCTCGCCCGGGCGGAGCGGTATGGTCATGGCAGTGCCCGCCGCGTGAGATTTTTCCAACGCGGTTTGAGCTTTTGGTACGGGGAAATATTGCTTCCCGTTTGCGTCGCTTATCGTGACGACGCGCGAATTTGGATAAAGCAAGCCGTCGCCACGAGTCGGGCCGATGGTCGTTTCATCAAAGCGCGTCTTGATGGTTACGATCCGAAAAACGCCGGCGGCCGTTATTAGATCGCGTCCTTCGCCCAGGCTTGTTGTCTCGCTAACTGCAGTCAGGGAGTAGGCCAGATGACAATCGAGTTCGCAGAAATACTTTTCCTCGCCCCGCGACAGCAGGTACTCATGGCTGCGAAAAGCAAATATGAGCATGGCGGCGAGATAAATTCCCGCGATCAAAGCAATCGCTAGGAAGGTGAGCCTCGCCGGCATCGACCTTCTCCGTATCAGGAAATAGACTGACCCCAGAGCGAGCACAATCAGCAACAGGCACGTTCCTATGAGGGCGAGCGCCCCAAGCGTTGCCGCCAAATTAACGTTTGTATACATCCATCCTCCGGTCGGGTTAAGTCGGTCAAAGCCCTTTGCTTCGCAAAGTCTCCGACCAAAAAAAGGGGCGATCGCGTTAACTCTTGCGCATCTGTTGGATAATCGTCTCCATGTGGCTCAAGTAACTTTCCAGCGCGCGCCGCCCGGCGACCGTCAGTTTGTATTCCGTTTTCGGTAGGCGTCCCTCAAACGATTTGGTACAGCCGATGTAGCCGCCGTCTTCGAGTTTGCGTGCATGTACGCTAAGGTTCCCATCTGTGGTGTTCATCAGATTCTTCAAGTCGTTGAACGTCATCGAGTCGTTAGCCGCAAGCGCGCTGACAATGCCGAGACGCATTCGTTCGTGAATTAAACGGTCGAGTCCCGGCGCCAAATGTGTTGCCTTGCTGGCGCGCGTATCCGGTGTCTCCGCGGCTCCACGCTTCTTCTGACTCGCATGTTTCAGTGCCGATTGTCTAGCCACCGTACCTCCTCGCGATAATCACGCCGAAAACAATATGCAGACCGCCGAAGCCGGCCGCCATAAACCAGTCGACAAAATTCACTGGTGCAAAAAATGCGATTGCCCCGAGCGCCATGAAACAAAGACCCATGATGGGCACGACGCTAACGGAAAACATTCCGCCCGTCACCACGCCTGTGCCATACAACAAAAGCCAGAGCCCGGGAATAACGTCCGTCAAGCCGGCGCGGTAAAGCGCCACCGTAATGATCAACCCGGCGAAGATCGGTGGCGACAAACTAAAGGCTACTTTACGTCCAGGACCGGACAATAGCGGCAACTTCGCCGCGCGCGCTTTGCGATCGATAGACCAACCGGCCAGCAACAAGGCAACGACCGCTTCCGCCATCCAAACCGCGAGCCAGTTCTTAAAACTCTTCTGCTGCGCAGACAAGAAAGACGCGGCCAGCGCGGTTATGCCGATCGCCACTTGTCCCCAACCGGAGATTCCGGTAAAGGCAGTGGCGCGCTCCATCGTTTCGCGAATGTACTTGAGGTTATCCATGGCCCGCTCGTGCAGCGCGGGCGGTTCTTCCGTTTGCGGATTGACGAGGTGGATGGAACCCATGAGCGCGATACTACGCCCGCTCGCGCTGCGGTGTCAAGTACTTTACAAAGCAAAGAAGCGGTGGATTTAGTGTGCGCGAAGGGATGCGCGCGTCAGGCGCGGACCGGTTTTGCGGCCAGGTCGGCGGCGCCTTGAGCGACAGCGGGAGTCCGGCGCCAGCGCACGATTAGTAGAACCAGCGCCGAGATTCCTACCACCACGCTGATTAGTTGCGAAGTGGAAAGGTGAGTCAGAGTCGTCAGGCCAAACAGATCGCCACGCGGATCATCGCGTAGAAACTCGATGGCGAAACGAATGGCCGAATAAAGTAGTGCGTAGGCGAGAATCACCTGGCCGTTGAAACGCCTGTGCTTGTGCAGCCACCACAGAAAGAAGAACACGAGCAACATTGCGAACGACTCGTAAAGCTGCGTGGGATGAAGGTAGCTGTCAGTAGGTACGCCGGTCACTTCATGTCCCAGTTCTGTAAACTTTACGCCCCAGGGCAGACTGGTTGGTTTGCCCCAACAACAACCCGCGGCGAAGCAGCCTTGCCGGCCAAAGAAATTCCCGATCGCGATCCCCGGAGCACACGCGTCGGCGGTTTTCCACCAGGGAAGCTGATAGCGGCGCATTAGAAAATAACCGGCGACCACTGCGCCGATGAGTCCGCCATAGAAAACTCCGCCGGACCGAAGGAAGTCGAGCGAGAGCAACTGCGAGGGATGGTCGCGATACTCGGGTTCGGTAAACATCATCAGCAGCTTCGAACCGATCAGAGAAGAGAGCAGCATCCAGAGACAGAGGTCATAGATTTTTTCGCGTGGCAAACCATCGCGCGCCGCCAGCCGGACCGCAACCAGGATGGCGCAAAGAAACGCCAACGCCAGAAAGACGCCATAGGTGTTGATGGGCAAATTGAAAATGCGAAACAGTTCAGGATACATAAAAACTCAGCAGCCAGCAGGACTAGTGCATCGGGACGACAGCGGCCACCGCCGTCTGCTTTTTTCCTGCGAAGATCAGATCAAGTGCCAGCAGCAACGCGCCAATCGTAATACTTGCGTCGGCCACATTGAAAGTGGGCCAATGCCAGGAGCCGGCATGAAGCACGATGAAATCGATCACGTATCCCAGCCGCGCGCGGTCCGTCAGGTTGCCGAGAATACCGGCCAGGAGCAGACCGCAAGCGCCTAGAACGCGGTCATCATTTCGCGAGGTCCGCAGAAAATAAACCAACACCGCGATAGCAGCGGCCGCTGCCAGGACAACAAAAAACCAGCGGCCGAGATTGCCGCCTTCCTGCAGTTGGCCGAAAGCAATGCCGCGGTTCTCCGTGTAAACCAAGTCCAGAACGCGCGGAATAATCGTGCGCTCATCACCGAAACGGAGCGCGCGCACTGCCCAGGCCTTGCTCGTCTGGTCCACCATGTAGACACCAAAACTTGCGAGCAAGTAACCCGCGCGCCAACCGAATCGCGTGCGGGTCGTAAGCAGGGTGGCGCTGTCGAATCCAGTATCCATGTTACAAACTATACTTTGTTAGGACGTTCAGGTTCCATAAACAGTTGAGGGCTAGGGAACCTCAAAACCCTCGGCCTCAATCTCTTCAAGAGCCGCGACGCAGCGCTCGCAAACGGTTGCATAACGAGTTGACTCGCCCACCTGCATCGAGTAGTTCCAGCAACGTTCGCACTTTTGTCCTGCTGCCGGAAAGACCGTGACTACAAGATCGTTGGCGCCGTCGTCCGTACGCACCACTTCAACCTGAGAGACAATAAAGATGTAACGCAACTCCTCGCGATACCGAGTCAGTAGTTCATAACTATCCGTCGCGGCTGAGATTTCCAGGCGCGCTTCCAGCGAACTGCCGATCGTTTTCGCAACGCGCGCTTCCTCCAGCGACTGTAGTACGTCGTCGCGGATTTCAAACAGACGCTCCCAGTTTTGCAGTACGCTTTCATCACGCTGACCGCTGGCCTGCGGCAACAAAGCCAGGTGCACTGACGCCGGCCGCGCGCTGTCCGGCGGCAGGTTTTCCCAGATTTCGTCGGCAGTGAAAACCAACAACGGCGCGAGCATGCGCGCGAGAGCCTCGACGATCTGGTAAAGCGCGGTTTGCGCCGAGCGACGCGCCTGGCTGCGTGGCGCGAACGTGTACAAACGATCCTTCAGGATGTCGAAGTAACGCGCCGAGAGGGTCACGGTGCTGAAATTGTAAAGCGCGTGATAGACCGTGTGAAACTCGTAAGCCTGATAACCGGCGCGCACCGTCTCGACTACTTCGTCGAGCTTGTTGAGCGCCCAACGATCTGTTTCCAACAGTTCCGCGGCTGGGACAGAATCGCGCGCCGGATCAAATCCGTGCAGGTTTCCCAACGCGTAGCGGGCCGTGTTGCGCAGCTTGCGATAGCCGTCGGTGACACGCTGCAGGATTTCTTTCGACGAGCGCATATCGTCAAAATAGTTGGACGACGCACACCACAAACGCAGGATGTCGGCGCCTGATTCCTTGATCACTTCGTCCGGCGGCACCGCGTTGCCACCCGACTTGTGCATCTCCTTGCCCTGCGCGTCCACGGTCCAACCGTGTGTGATCACGGTCTTGTAGGGAGCGCGATCATGCGCAGCGATCCCGACCATCAACGACGAATTAAACCAGCCGCGGAACTGGTCGCCCCCCTCGATGTAAACGTCCGCGGGCCATTGCAGTCCCGCGCGCTGTTCCAGCACGGCAACTGAAGACGAACCGCTATCGAACCAAACGTCGAGAATGTCAGTCTCTTTCGTCCATTCCGCCGCGCCGCACTTCTTGCAGAGGTAACCCGGCGGCAAGAGTTCCACCGCTTCGCGTGAATACCAGGCGTCGGAAGATTCCTTTTCAAACACATCGGCGACGCGATTGATGATCGCCGGTTCAGCAACTGCTTCGCTACACTTGGCGCAATAAAAAACCGGAAGAGAAACTCCCCAAACGCGCTGGCGCGACACGCACCAATCGGGACGACCCTTCAGCATGTTGCGCATGCGCACTCGTCCCCAGGCGGGTAACCACTCGACGCGTTCGATCTCACGCAACGCCGCGGCTCGCAAAGGCACCGCGGCTGAGGGTGCGCTGTCGGAAGTAGACTCGGTGAAGTTACTACGATCGCGGCCGTCCTCATCTTCGTCAACCAGGTCGTCGCCTGCATGGTCCATGGCGATAAACCACTGCGGCGTGGCGCGAAAGATCACTGGATTCTTGCAGCGCCAGCAGTGCGGATAACGGTGTTCGTAATTCTCCGTAAACAACAGCACGCCGCGCTCGCGCATAAACTCGACAATCTTCGGGTTCGCCTCGAAGACGCTGAGCCCCGCGAAGTGTTCCACCTCCGGGGCGAAGTGACCGGAGTTGTCGACCGGACAATAGATCTCGAGTCCGTAGCGTTTACCGACGACAAAATCGTCATGGCCGTGGCCGGGAGCCGTGTGTACACAACCGGTTCCCGCTTTGCTCGTCGTTTTTTTAGCGCGCGCTTCGCTGACGTCGAGTTCGGTTTCAGCGTCGGCCTCGCCCCCCAGCGTCACATGGTTTCCGATCATTAAAAGCGACCGGCGATCAATCCACGGGTGGCGACACTCGAGGCGATCAAGTCGCGCGCCGGGAAAGCGCGCCAGCACCACTGGCTTGCGTGTGTTACCCGCCCCGTCCGTTTCACCTAACCCACACTTTTGCACCACCGCCTCGAGCAACTCCGAGGCAACGATGAAAACTTCGTCACCGTTTACAAACGCCGAATACTCAAACTCCGGGTGGACCGTGATGCCAAGATTCGCGGGCAACGTCCAGGGTGTCGTGGTCCAAATGAGAACAAACACCTGCTTGCCCGCGAGCGACGGATCGATCTCAGAGGGATCGCTTGCCAACGGAAACTTCACGTAAACCGAGGGGCTAGTGTGCTGGTGGTATTCAACTTCAGCTTCCGCGAGTGCGGTTTGATCGTGGATGCACCAGTAAACCGGGCGCGCGCCCTTGTAGACGTAACCGCGCTCGACGAAGCGTCCAAACAAACGGGCGGTTTCCGCCTCGTAGTGGTTTGACATGGTCAGGTAAGGATTGTCCCACTCGCCGAGAATGCCCAGCCGTTGGAAGTCACGCGTCTGTCGCTTCAAGGCCTGTGAGGCGTGTTCGCGACAGGCACGCCGGATAGCGATCGCCGGCATGTTTGCTTTCTTCGCGCCGAGCTTGCGATCGACGTAGAGTTCAATGGGCAAGCCATGACAGTCGTAGCCAGGCACGTAAGGCGCGTCGAAGCCAAGCATGTTGCGCGACTTGACGATGAAGTCCTTGAGTATCTTGTTCATCGCCGTGCCGAGATGGATATCGGCATTCGCGTAAGGCGGACCATCATGGAGAATAAATTTCTGGGAACCCGCGCGCGCCGACCGAATGGAATCGTAAAGGTTCGCTTCGGTCCATTTCTTCAGGCGCTGCGGTTCGCTCTGGCCCAGGTTCGCTTTCTGCGCGAAGGCGGTCTTCGGCAGATTGACTGTCTTTTTCAGGTCGCGTGGCGTTTCGGTAGACATAGTTTCAAACCTTAAGAATCAGCAATACTAACAGCAGACTTGTTTGGCCGCCAAAAACAGGTCAGCCCGCTTTGCTACCTCGGTGTCCTATGTGGCCCGGTGGTGGAATTCTTTTCTTATCCGGATCATTTACCACCGAGGCACAGAAAAAATAAAAACTCGAACCAGGATCCGAGCGGATGCGATGGTTCGAGTTTCTCGAGGCCGAATGGCGTAGCGGTCAACCGATAAACATCTCATCGTCTCCGTAGGTTTGGTTAATGGGCTTCGGTATGGGGGCGACGAGAACCTCGAGCCCGCGTCGAAAGCCCGCCATAATCGCCGCCAGCTCGCGCGCCGGTTCGACGACTTTCCTTTGGATGAAATCAGTCGTAGTCACCACTTGATTGTGCGTGCGATCAATCGTGCGACTCACGAGTTCGACTTTGTCGCGCGCCTCATGGGCCGTCTCGCTCACGATCACTTTGAGTTCGCCTACCTCGTCCTTGATGATGGCCAGCGAGTCAGCGAGATTACTGGTCGCCGCCGAGAGGTGGCCGGAGACTTCGCTAAACTGTTCCGCGATCAGTTTTCCCTGCACGGCAATTAGTTTCCCCTGTTCGCCCATCACCGTGACCTTTTCGATCAGCGGTTCGAGTTTTCCTTCCAGTCGGGTCACTGATTTTGCGGCGCGGCTAACAACCACCGCGATCGCAATCATCGCCACCGCAATGATGACGAACGAGGCAGCGATGACGATCATCACCCAGAAGAGCGGGTCGTTAGCATTGATTTGTAGTGCCAGGAAAGTCATAACTGAATTTAGATTTGCTAATGCCGATTGCCGCTTGTCAAAACTTGCCACGACTAATTCCGTGGCGGTGCATTTGACAAGCGACAATCGGCAATAATTTTAGTTGGGCTTTTCCGTATACTGCGGCGCCGCTTCGATGCGGCCGGACAATTCCGTTTTGCGTTTCTCTTCCTGATACGCTTTCTTGCCGGCATCGATTGCCGCGGCGACCGTACTGGTTTGTCGCGCGGCCGTGGCGCGGGCAGTTTCTGCTACTTCGCCAACCTTTTCCGAAGCCTGCGAGTAAATGTCGGAAGCTTTGGTTGCGGCCTGTGTGTAGAGTTCACCGGCGCGATCGCGTGTTGACTCGTAATACTCGCCCGCGCGCTCGCCAATTTGCTGAGCCGTTTCGCGCGACTTGTCGATTCCTTTACGCGTCGCATCGGCGAGGTCGCCACGCAACTCCTGCCCGGATTTCGGCGCAAACAACAGGGCAATCACCGCCCCAATGCCGCCGCCGATAAGCAGGTAAGTGAGCCGAGTGGAAATGTTGTCGCCAGAGTCGCGTCGATAATCATCGTTTCCCATAAGAGAATCCTTTCCTGAGAAGCAAGCCCCGGGCTTTGCTGGTTAATGCATGATGTAGGTTTTCAGGAGGCGACTATAACAAAAGCCCGCGAAGCCGCGCAACAAGATGGGCCACGCGCGGTAACCGACTATTATGAATTAACTCTGGATAGCGTGGCAGCGACCGGCAGAGGCCCGGCCGCGACGAGTTTCTTGCGGCGGGAATCGACGGTGAGGTTCAAACCCTCCAAACTTCTCGCACCGAGCAAGAGCAAGTCGCCCCGTTCGGCAAAGACGACCTCATCGATCGTGAAATGTTTGTCGAGCCGGATGATGGCGAAACCAACGCTGCGGGTGACTTGTTGGCCATTGGCCATCACAAACAAGACGTCCTTCTTTTCTCTGTCAATTCCGATCTTTTCCAGACTCTGAGCCGGGGCCCAGGTATACTCGCTCCCAGTGTCTACCAGTAGCCGCGGCAAGACTATCGACTTGGTTCGATCGGCCACGTTCTCAAGCTTGCATTTGGTGTAAAAGGTTCCCATTGGTACCTGGCCTCGCTAGTCAGGCATTATTATCCGCTGGCCCGAGAGGGAGCGCAACAAGATGGGCCATCGTGGTGCGCTTTGGCGCTAGCCGGTCGCTACCACGCCCGGTTCAGATTTAGTCGCTATTGTATTGATCGAGTTTGCGGTAGAGGGTTTTGCGGCCGATGCCGAGGGCGCGGGCGGCGTGAGTCTTGTCGCCCTTCGTGTAGTCGAGCGTGGCTTCAATCGCCTGCCGTTCAATTTCATCCATTGATGAAGGCACGGTGACTTCAAACGTAGTCGTCCGTCCCTCACTCGCCGCACGCGCACGCTCCACCTTGATGCGATCCTGTTCCTGCAGCGCCACGCGACTAATACTCACCGGCAAATCTTCCAACTCGATTTGCCGTCCCGAGGCGATGATGACGGCGCGCTCGATCGCGTTTTCCAGCTCGCGTACGTTGCCCAGCCATTCGTAAGTGATCAGCGCCTGCAGCGCGTCTTTCGAGATGCCGGAAATAAACCGGCCGGTCTTTTGTTTGTAGTGTTCGAGGAAATGAATGACCAGCGGATGGATGTCTTCGGGGCGCTCGCGCAGCGGCGGCAGCACAATGGGAAATACCGAGAGACGATAATAGAGGTCGCGACGAAACGTGCCTGACTCGGTCGCCTGCTCGAGGTCGACATTCGACGCCGCGATCACCCGCACGTCCGCTTTCAAAACTTCATTACCGCCGACGCGCGTAAACTCGCCGTCCTGCAACACGCGCAACAGACGCACCTGCGCGGACAAGCTCATCTCGCCAACTTCGTCGAGAAACAATGTGCCGCCGGTTGCTTCCTCGAATCTCCCCAGACGTCGCGAGCGCGCATCCGTGAAGGCGCCTTTCTCGTGGCCAAACAGTTCCGACTCCAGCAGTGTCTCAGGAATTGCGCCGCAGTTTAGTTTCACATACGGGCGATCTTCGCGACCGGAGTTGTAATGAATCAAGTTCGCCAGCAACTCCTTGCCGGTGCCTGACTCTCCCTGAATCAACACGGTGGTTTGCGTGTCGGCAACGCTCAGCGCGAGTTCGATGGCCCGTCGAATCGCAGCGGTCTGGCCAATGATGCGGTCTTCGCCGTAACGCTCGTGCAGCGCACTACGCAAGTGCATCACTTCCGCCGAAAGCTGATCGCGTTCGAGCGCGGTGCCGCATTGATCGGCGATACCTTCAACGAGCGCGACCTCGTGGTCCTGGAATCCCTGGCGCGCCTCGCTCCAGACCAACCCGAGAAACCCAAACACCTGACCGGCAACGCGCACAGGCGCAACCAGAGCGGCCCGCCCACCGAGTATGGAGTTGAACATCAGACGAAATGGAAACGGCAACTCACGATCGAGCAGGCGCAGAGTTTTTCCCGCTGCCAGGACTTCCATCGCGGCAGGAAACTCAGTCACGTCCAGCGACTGCCCATGTTCGTCGATCAGTCCCTGGACGCCGTCGGTGCTGGCGTGTGGTGCAGCCCGAAACGCGACCAGACTGATGCGACCGCCTTTGGGATCGAGTACGCCGAGTGCGGAATAGTCCGCGCCGACCAAAGCGATCGCACGTTCCAACACCAGCGAGGAAACTTCGCGAAAGTCGGAACGCGCGTTCAGCGCATTCGCGATTTCCAGCAATGCGCGTTTGGTTTCCGCCTCGCGTTCCTTGTCACTGTAAAGACGCGTGTATTCATAACCAACCGCAATCTGCCGGGCGATTGATTCCAGAAAGGAAACTTCATCGTCGAGCCACTCACGCAGCGTGCGCGTCATGTGCAGGCCCACCAGTCCCAGCACATCGGCGCCGAGGATAACCGGCACGACCAACAGCGATCGCGTGCCCAAACTCTTCGCCAGAAAACGCACTTTATGATCGAGCCCGGGCGCCGACGTGTCGTCAAGCCGGATGGGTTTGGTGATATCGACGTGTTCGGCGAGTTGAACTAAGTCGAGCGGAATGGCCGTACCCACGCTGGCAGGCACGTCGTCAGTAGCCCGCCATTCATGGCTGATGCGCAACTCGCTGGGAGACGTGAGCTGAATCACGTCGCAGCGATCGACGTTCATCATGCGGCCCAACTCGGAAACGATGACGTTGAGAAAACGGTCCAGGTTGATGGTGGTGGGGAGCGTCAACGCGAGGCGATTGATAATGCCTTCGCGCGCTTCCTGCATTTTGATCTTGCGTTCGAGCGAGAGAGATTTTGCGGTGTCTGACATCGGCGTGTGGTTCGGCTCGGGATCATAACGAACCGGAGATTAACTTGCAAAGCTCCCAGTTCCTTTGCGTCCTTTGCGAGTACTCGGCGTATTTGCAATAAGTCTCAACGTTACGTTTTATTCACCGCGAAGCACGCAACGGTTCCGCAAGTGACGCAAACGAAAGCGAGCATGTCTTTGCAACACTGTCGCATGGCCCGTATAATTTGCCAGGTTCTTTTGTCAGTCCGGAGTTAACGAGTTTATGCCGATCTACGAATTTGAATGCCGCAAGTGTAAGGCGAAGCTCGAAGTCTTTCAGAAGATGAACGACAAGCCGCCGGTCAAATGTGGCAAGTGTGGCGGGAAGTTGGAAAAGTTGATTTCCGCTTCGGCATTTCAGTTTAAAGGCTCAGGCTGGTACGTGACGGACTACGCCGGCAAGGGCCGCAAGGCGGCCGAGAAAGCGGACAAGGACAGCAGCGCCACTCCGACAGTCTCCGACGAAAAGAAGTCTGACAAGAAAACCAAAGAGAGCTCCCCAGCCAGGAAAACTTCCGAAAAGGCTTCCACAACTAAAGCCCCGAGCGGTGACTGAAGCCCGAGCGCCCTCAGCGTTAAGCCGATGTATCAAGCACGATCCGACCAGGCGGGTGGCAGGCATGCGAATGCCTTGCGGCGGCGCGTGCGCTTGCGTTTTGCTACCAGCATCATTTTGTTGTTGGGCATTGCGGTCGCGCTGATGGCCCAGGCCGGACGACGGCCCGCGCCCTCAAGTGAAGGCGGCGTGTTGGTCAGCGTCGTGGCCCGACGCACTGGCAATTCGCCGGCGCAGATTACCGCTAAACAACTTTCCGTTTACGATAACGGTATCGAGCAAACCATCCGCAACTTCACCCCGGATCCCTCCCCGGCGCACATCGTGTTGTTAGTCGACAACTCGTTAACGATTCGGGCGGACGTGGAAAAACTGGAGCAGGCGGCGCGCGAGTTTGCCTACGAAATTTTTGAAGGCGATAAGTTGCTGATCGTGGGCTACGACGAAGAGGCGGAGATCGTTTCCGATTGGACTGACGACGCCAAGTCGATCGAATCGTCGTTGAAGCTGTTCCGGAAAAAAGGTCAGCCACACTTGTTTGACGCGGCGAGCGCCGTCATCGAGCAATCACTACGCGCGGCGCCGGGCCAGAAGCACGTGATCGTGGTTATCAGCGACGGGTTGGATCGAGGCAGCAAGACGCCGTTCGAAAGTATTCTCGCGGAGTTGCAAAAGCAGGATGTCACGGTCTACGCCGTGCAGGCGCAGGACCGCACGCGCGGCGCTATCCGGCGCGATGTGCCGAAACCCAAACAGGTAATCGACAAATTGGTGGAAGGAACCGGCGGAGTCATTTTCTCAATCGATGAACCAGGCGTGGCGGCGAAGAGCATTTGCGACGAACTCAGGAAAAACCGTTACCTCGTTTCCTACCTGCCGTCGAGCGCGCCGTTTGGTGAACCTCGGAGTCTGCTGGTGCTCGGCGACGAAGGCATCACGGTGCGCGCGAAAACAGCGCAACAACCCAACTAATAGTAAGGAGTGACAGGTGAAGGATGAAAAGCAGGAATTCTGATTGGCTCCTGCCTTTACTTTTCACCCTTCACTCTTCACCCTTCCGCTTCACTGTTTTCTGGAGTAGAGATAAAACAGCAACGCGATGATCCCCAACACCAAACTTTCCATGAAGACGAAAAAACTCGGGATGAAAATACCGTCGTCGTCGTGCGCATCCGAATAGGCAACCAGGGTCCCCAGCACGAGTCCCGCCGTCAACCAAATGAATTGTCGTTTCGCGTCCCACATAAAGAAGTAGACAGTAGGCAGTAAACAGTAGACGGGCGAACGACCAGGGCAAGTGGAACGGACCTAGGCCGCTCAGCTGGTTTCTTGCTGTCTGCGGCTTACTCTTTGCTATTTCAGCAAGCCTGACAGCCAGTGAATGATGTTTAGCGTAAACTGACGATTGTCGGTGTTCGGAACGTTCATGCCGAAGGGTTGATTGTCACTGCCCGTCAGTTGCGCCGACAGCATCGCCGCATCACCGAGCGCGACCACTCGTCCTTTTCCCACCCGCAACGCCAGGCCCTGGGATCGGCCCACGCTCGCAACATTTTTCGCCGGCGGTTCAAACTTGTCTACGGCGGTATCGCTGAGTTTCAAAAGCGGCTCGGCGGCTTCCGGTCCCTTCAACGACTCTCCGGAAAAAACCAACACTCGGTTGACGCGCTCGGCATCACTACGGCCGTTCGTGATAGCGTGGTCGGCAAGCAGATGGTTGGCACGCGAGTAAGCGATGATGCCAGGATCGTTCATATCCTTATCCGCGTTGGTTGGATCCAGCGCCTGGCCCTTGCCCAGTTCGATGCCGAGTTTCTTCGCGAGCGCGTCCGCCGCCGCTGCGAAGGGCGACTGATCGACGACGAACAGTAACGCGCCGCCGCCGCGTATCCAATCGCTTACCACCTCAATCTCTGCTGGCGTGAACGCCGGATCCTCCGCGCCTGTTTCATCCGCGTCTTCAGCGCCGAGTGGGTTCACGATCACGAGGATCTTGAAAGTTTGCAGCGAGGCTTTGGTAAACGGTTGGCGATTTACGGCAAGGTGAAAGCCATCGTTGAAGAGCAGGTCGGCGAAAGGTTTGTAACGGCCACTGGTGGTCTCGGAATTGTTATGCGCTTCGTCGAAGAGAACGCGGGGAAAGTTTTTAGTGAACGCAGGCGTCTCAACCCGCGCGTTGAAATGCGGATCGGCAATCTGCTGGGCCACGGCAGTGGCGCAGAGCGCGACTAATATCGCGCAGCTAGCGAAGAAGCTACTGGTCATATCCGTTGTCCGGCTTGCCGACTTCCAATTCTCTAAAGTTTGGAGCGGAGTTTCTCCAGACGCTCGGCTGCCAGTTGCAGCGTCTCATCTTTCTTGCAGAAACAAAACCTGACCTGCTGGCGGCCGCGCTCGGGAAGGCTGTAGAAACTCGAACCCGGCACACACGCGACGCCGACCTCGCGGATCAGATGACGCGTAAACTCGACGTCGTCCGCGAAACCAAATGCGGAAATGTCAGTCATGATGTAGTAAGCGCCGTCGGGACGAAAGGTCTTGAAACCCGCCGCCACCAACACCGGTAACAACAGATCGCGTCGCGTACGATATTCGTGCTGCAGCCGCTCGTAATATTCCGCCGGCAGCGACAGCGCGTAAGCGCCGGCAGCCTGCAGCGGTGCGGCAGCCCCCACGGTCAGGAAGTCGTGCACCTTGCGAATCGCAGTAGTTATCTCCGGCGGCGCGATGCAGTAACCCACGCGCCAACCGGTAACTGAATAAGTCTTTGACATCGAGTTAACGATAACGGTGCGTTCGCGCATGCCGGAAAGCTGGGCCATCGAGATGTGCGCAATCTCGGCATCGTCGCGCGGGTAAAGAATGTGTTCGTAGATCTCGTCAGTGAAGCAGAGCGCGTCAAACTCCTGGCAGAGTCCGGCGATAAAGTCCATCTCCGAGCGCGTGAAAACTTTGCCTGTCGGGTTGTTGGGGTTACAAAGAATGATGGCTTTTGTGTTGGCGTTGAAGACCGAACGCAATTCGTCACGGTCGAAACTCCAGTCCGGCGCGCGCAACGAAACGTAACGCGGCGTCGCGTCACTGAGGATCGCGTCAGGCGCGTAGTTTTCGTAGAAGGGTTCGAATACGACCACTTCCTCGCCCGGATCAACCGTAGCCATCATCGCCGCAATCATGCTCTCGGTCGAACCACACGTCACGGTCAATTCCGTTTCCGGATCAACCTCCAGCCCGAGGTGCCATTTTGTTTTATGAGCGATCGCTTCACGGAAGTCGCGCGCGCCCCAGGTGATTGCATACTGATTGATGTCGCCGGCGATGGCCTCCATCGCCACGCGCTTGATGTCATCAGGCGCGGCAAAATCGGGAAAGCCCTGCGAAAGATTTACCGCGCCGTGCTTGAGCGCCTCGCGCGTCATCTCGCGAATGACCGATTCCGTAAAGAGACTCGCCTTGCGGGAAACGTGGCGATGTTTGGCAGACGCGGGCGTAGTCATAACGTTCCTCACTCGTTCCGATCAGTCTAGCTTAGCCGCGGATTAACGCGGACGAACGCGAATCTTGAAGAAAACCTGCTGCTGGCTCTGCGTTTTTATCCGCGCAAATCCGCGGCTCAGTTCGCTGCGGGCGGCTATCGCATTTTCCGGCTGGCAACTCGCAGGACTTCCTGCACCTGCGCGTCCCAGTAAGACCATGTGTGCGTACCGGGCAGTTCGCGGTACTCATGCGCGATTTTCTTTTCGACCAAAACTGCCGCCAGATTCCGACTGCCTGACAATAGTGGATCTTCAGTGCCACAGTCGAGATAAACAAAAGGCAGAGCGGTGCTGCTCGCGGCGGGCAGTTCGCGAAATAATTTATTCACGTCGTTAGCCGCGCGCGTGGGACTGTTCTCCGGTCCGAAAACTTCAGCGAGGCTGCGCCAGATGGAGTCGAGTCCCTTCAGTTCCGTTGCGGTGGTCGACGCCGCGCCCAGCGCGCCGCTCATTGAGCCGGCAAACGAAAACAGCTCAGGGTGCTTGACACCAAACTTAAGGGCGCCGTATCCACCCATCGAGAGTCCCGCGATGGCGCGCCCGTCGCGAGTTGCGTTCGTGCGGTAGCGGCGTTCGACGTCAGGAAAAACTTCGTCCAACAGATAGGATTCATACTTGTCGCGCGCAACGGTCGCGCTGTCTGTGTACCAGGAATTATTTCCTTCCGGCATGACAATGATCAAATCATAGGAGCGCGCGTATTCGGCAAGGCGCGTTTTTTCCAGCCAGTTAGTGTAGTGACCGGACAACCCGTGCAACAAATAAAGGACCGGATAACGCTTCGTGCGAGCGGACGGCTGTTCGTAGTCGACCGGCAGCAGGACGTTGTAAGGCAGCGTCCGGCCCACCAGCTTACTTTCGAAGGCAACGGTTTGAATCCGAGCGTCGGTTTGTTTCGTGCTCGCCTGAGTCGCAGTCGGATGGAATGTGACCGATACCGACGACTGAACCGGGGTCGTCCGGGCGCAACTGAGCGCAACGACGAAAGCGATAAGGAGCAGCGCTGCTGTGAATCTCTTCATCCTCGAAGCGCAAGCAATCCGTTTTTGGCAATTAGCTGAGCAACGTGCCCGTGCTCAATGCTGCGCGGCAGTACGTTGGTATCGACCGCGAAACTCACAACTGAGCATCTTCTCTCTCGCGATAAATGCTTTCGCGGCTGATCGCTTCATCTGATAGCGGTGGGTGTGCCGTCCTCTCGGTATTTACCCATTCGAGGAATGCCGTTTTCCACTCTGCGGGAGTAGCTGTCAACGCGAAACTCGCTTCGCCATGCCTGGTCTCTCTTTCCAACATATTGAGGATGTATGTCTCAACCGACAAGCCGCACGCTTTCGCTTCGGCGACGATTCTTTCTTCAATTTCCGGCTTGAGTTCGAGGGTGACTGTCATGTCATCATTCTAACATCGCGCCAAGAATTTGCTGCAATCGTCTTGCAGTAGTAGGTCATTACAAGTTGCGCCCATTGAGGCACATTGTTTCGTTGCTAGACTAAAGAGAATGAAGCGCGCGCATCAAACTGTCGGCGGGACGGTTTTGCTGATGCGCTGGATGACGAACGATCCGACGCAGAAGACAAGACCGGCGAACCTGCATTCTACCAGTTCGAGTTCTTCGAAGTCGTCGGACATTAGGGCTGACCCTAGCTATTTCAGCATTGGGATCTGTACACCCTTCTCGCGTGCGGTATTCTCCGCTTCTTCGTAACCGGCATCGACGTGGCGCGCGACGCCCAACCCCGGATCGTTTGTGAGCACGCGATTGAGTCGCTTGGCTGCTTCCGCTGTTCCATCAGCGACTGAAACCTGGCCCGCGTGTAACGAATACCCGATGCCGACGCCGCCGCCGTGATGAAACGAAACCCAACTAGCGCCGCTCGCAGTGTTTAGCAGCGCGTTAAGGATAGGCCAATCAGCGACCGCGTCGGAACCGTCCTTCATCGCTTCGGTTT
>JAVEEA010000003.1 GCA_030840675.1 Pyrinomonadaceae bacterium | reverse complement strand
TTTACAGGGATGGGTCACACTCACAAATGCGAGCGGAGCGACTTTTGAGGATGCGCGCTTGCAACTAGTCGCAGGCGACGTCAACCGAGTATCGGAGGAACGCGAGTATGCTCTGGCCGGCGCCATGAAACGAAAATCAATGATCGATGCCTCCGATTTCAAGGAGCAGGGCTTCTTCGAATATCACCTGTACACACTGCAGCGACCGACGAGTATTCGCGATAACGAAACGAAACAAGTTTCGTTGTTAGAAGCCACAGGTTTCGAAGTGAAGAAGGAGTTCGTACTGAACGGCCAGCATTATTACTACACGAGTTACAATAACCCAGGCCAGCCGATTAAAGAAAAGGTGGGAGTGTATGTGCAGTTTCGTAATTCTCAGCAGAACAAGCTCGGCATGCCTCTGCCCGCCGGTACAGTCCGACTGTACAAAAACGACGACAAGGGGAATCAACAATTCATCGGAGAAGATAAGATTGACCACTCGCCGAAAGATGAAGACGTGCGGGTAAAAGTCGGCGACGCTTTCGACATAGTGGCGGAGCGAAAGCAGACCGACTATAAGGTTATCGTATCAGGTCACCTCTATGAATATGCATATGAAATAAAGATTCGCAATCACAAAGACGGACCCGTCACAGTAGTTGTAAACGAACCCATCGGCGGCGACTGGGAAATGGTTTCGTCGACGTTCGAGACTCGGAAGACAGCGGCCTTCGCTGCGCAATTCAACGTACCCGTGGCAAAGGACGGAGAGGCCACGCTGTCCTATCGCGTGCGCGTTCGCTACTAGGCCGGCTACAGATTGGACAAGTCTTAGGGCGCAAACCTTTGCGGGCTTGCGCCATATTCTTATTGACATCGCTTGTGCTCCCAAGTTAGATCGCTGGCGTTCAATTCCGGCAATTTCAAAGAGGACACGAATGACATCGATCAACTGCCGAGCCCGGATCGCGACTTGTTTGATGGTTGGAGTGCTGGCGACTAATCTCATAATAGCTCAAACACCGGCGCCTCCTGCATCACTTGACGCGCTCGTGCGCGCGGAAATCACTCCCTTCAAAGGCAAAGTCTTTCTATTCGCAAAGAACCTGGACACCGGTCTCACCTATTCCTTCAATGGCGACGAACGGGTCCGTACCGCTAGCACGATCAAAGTCGCGGTTATGATTGAAGCCTTCAGCCGCGTGTCCGAGGGACGGGCGAAATGGACAGACGAGTTGGTGCTGACGAAAGCCGCACGATACGGCGGGTCGGGAGTGTTGCCGGAACTCGCCGACGGCCTGCGACAGACCTTGCGCGACTGCGTCAATCTAATGATGGTGGTGAGTGACAACACTGCCACCAATATGGTGCTTGACTACCTGACCACCGATGCGGTCAACATGCGAATGAACGCTCTCGGTTTCAAGGACACCCGCATCATGCGCAGGATTGGTGGCGGCGGCGAAAGCAAGGAAGGGAAGGAGCCAGGCAATAAGCGCTTTGGCTTGGGAGCGACCACGCCTCACGAGATGGTGCGAATCGTTGAAAAGCTCGACGCTGGCGAGATTGTGAATAAGGCGGCGTCAAAGGAAATGATCGATCTGATGAAGCGCGAACAAGCGCGATATGCGATCGGTCGTACGGCTTGGGATCTTCCGATGGCCAGCAAATATGGAGCACTCGACAGCCTGCGCAGCTGTGTTGCCCTCGTCTACTCAAAGCATGGCCGGATCGCGATGGCAATTACGGTCGATGATATGCCCGAGGTCATTTGGTCCGTGGACAATCCGGGATATCTCCTGATGAACCGCCTCTCGTTGGTTCTGGTCAAGGGTCTCAAGTCTCCTCAATAGCAAAGCCTTTCCCGTTCTAAAGTATTTAGGGAGACCTGTCATCCAAAAAATCGTATAGGCGCCCAGAGTTTCGGATCAAGAAGTGGCCGCAACCAACCTCTGGGATTTGAAGGCTAAGCGAAAAGCGCCAGTTTTTGAAAATCCAACCGCCGCCCGCCAGACGGAACGCTAAGTGCCTGTTCAAATTCACGTTCCAAAACTAGCGTGCAGGTCCGATCATTTTGATTACTTCGGGACCTGCTACTTTCAAAACTCGGCAGCAATCGGTTTTGTTCGTGTCCTGACGAGCGATGCTACTTTCACTTGGTTTGGATCCGTCGGCTTTCACCATAAGCCGATGGTTTCTAAGTTGCCTGCTTGAACGACTGGAGGAACCCATGAAGAAACGAAGTTTTCTCACGAGTAATACTTCACTATCGCTCTGCGTGCTCTTTATCATAAGCGTTACATCACTAAGCGCTTTGGGACAGTCATCGACCTCTGCCGTCAGGGGCGTGGTAAGAGACCCACAGGGCAATGTTGTTGCGGGGGCCACGGTTACGCTGATTAACCCTGGAACCAATGCATCTCGCACGACCTCAACCAGCGGTGATGGTGTTTTCACTTTTGAGCAAGTTCCGGTTGGCGACTATCGGATTGAGGCTACAGCGAAAGGTTTCAAGAAGGCGGTGACTACCGAGGTCCACGCGCTCGTGTCGAAAGTAACCCCGGTTGATATACAGCTTGAGATCGGAAATGTAACTGAGACAGTTGTGGTAACTACCGGCGCCGGCGAGGCGCTGGTAAATCGCGACGATGGCTCATTGGGGAATAATTTCGTAAACCAGCAGATTACACAGCTGCCACTTGAAGCACGCAACGTCTTGTCGCTGGTTACATTACAGCCCGGAGTTACTCCGGACGGCTATGTCACGGGAGCCCGCAGCGACCAGTCAAACATCACGCTGGACGGAATTGACATTAATGAAGCGCAGTCAAACTCGATTGACTCGCCGGTGCTGCGGCTCAACTCTGAAGCCATTGAGGAGTTTCGCGTCACGACATCAAATCCCAACGCCGATCAGGGTCGCTCTTCCGGAGCACAAATCTCGCTGATTACCAAGAGCGGCACCAATGACTGGCATGGCGCCCTCTTTGAGGCCCATCGTAATACTATTTTCACGGCCAATGATTTCTTTAATAATCGTAACGGAAGATATGTGGCCACGGATGCGGCGGTAATCCTGGGAACCGCCAAAGTTGGTGATCTCAGAAACCCGAGGCCAAAATTGCTCCGCAATACCTTCGGTGGAGCCCTCGGCGGGCCGATCATCAAGGACAAGTTTTTCTTCTTCTACAGCTTTGAAGCACGTCGTGATGCTGCCCAATCCACGGTGGTGCGAGTGGTCCCGCTGGCGAGCTTGGGACGTGGCGAACTGCGATACGTAAATCCCAGCGGCGGAATTACGACGCTAAATGCTGCCCAGTTGCAAACAATTTTTACGAGCAATGGCAACACGGTGGGAGTGAATCCGACGGCGTTCGCTGCCTTGTCACAGGCCGCGGCAAAGTACCCCGCTAACGACTTCACGGTTGGTGATAGCACGCTGGCGACACAGTTGAACACGGCCGGCTTTCGCTTCAATGCCAATACTCCGGTGGCCTTGAACTCGCATACCGCGCGTTTCGACCTCAAGCTTAATGAAAAGCACACTCTCTTTCTTCGCGCTAACGTAATCTATGACAAGACTGGTGTAGCCCCGCGCTTTCCGGACACGCCCGCCGTACAGGATTGGTCCCACCCCTGGGGTTTTGTGGCTGGCCATACCTGGGCGCTAAGCAATAGCGTGGTGAACAACTTTCGCTATGGCTTCACTCGAGAGGCCTTCACTAACCCAGGGGACTCAACGCAAAACTCTATAAGTTTCCGTTTCGTTTTCCAGCCTCTCAATTTTAGCCGGACTCGCAGCCGCACGACTCCGGTGCAGAATCTGACCGATGATTTGTCCTGGGTTCGCGGCAGTCACACTTTGCAGTTTGGTGCGAACGTAAGGATTATTCGCAATCACTCAGTAGACTTCAGCAGTTCGTTCGACAATGCGAGTGCTAATCCTTCGTTCTATGCCGGCGGCGCGGGTGCAGCTCAATCAAATGCGGTAAATGCCTTTTCTCCGATTGGGACTGGATACACCTCGACCGTGCAAAACGCTGTTACAGCGCTGATCGGCCGTTTTTCTCAATACTCGGGAGTCTTCTCATTTAATATTGATGGAAGCCTTAAGCAGTTGGGCCAGCCGAATATTCGCAACTTCGCCACCGAAGAATATGACGGCTACGTGCAGGACGTTTGGAAGGTAAAACGAAATCTAACCATAACCGGCGGGCTTCGTTATAGCCTCAGTCACCCAGTTTACGAAACCCAGGGGTTTGAGGTAAAGACCAACATCCCACTCGGCGATTACTTTGACAAGAGAGTCGCGGCAGCCGCTGCCGGCTCGGCCTTCAACGACCCGCTTACCGTCGAGCTCTCCGGCAAGGCTAATCATAAATCGCCTCTGTATAACTGGGACAAGAACAACTTTCAACCGCGCATCGCCGTTGCCTGGTCTCCAAGGTTCAAGCACGGTCTGCTCGCAAGTGTTCTCGGCAAAGACGAGCAATCCGTTTTTCGCGGCGCATTTTCAATCACGAACGATTACTATGGCGAGCAATTGGCGGTGAGCTTCGATCTAAACAACACGATCGGGTTCGTGTCGAGCCAAACCACTGCCGCCAATACCTTCAACCTCACCAGCCGGCAAGGTCCTTTGTTTACCGGTTTCGGCCAAGCGGTGCGAACCTTCCCTTGCTCGCCCAGGTTCTGCATCTCGATTCCGGCGAAGGTGACATTCCCCAACCAACAACCGGCCGATGAGGCCCCGCGCATCGAGTCATCGCTCGATTCCAGACTCGTGGCGCCAATTAACTATAGCTGGAACTTTACCTATGAACGTCAGTTGCCCAAGGGTTTGCACATTACGGCCTCCTACGTTGGTCGCTACGCGAAACATCTCATCGCAACACGCGACGTCATGGCCCTGAACAACCTGGTCGACAAAAAATCGGGCATGGATTGGTACACGGCGGCTACTAAACTGGAACTTCTGCGCGCCAACGGCACAGATATCTCCGCCGTTGCCCCGATCCCTTATTTCGAGAATCTTTGGCCAGGTCTGGGAGCATCCGAATGGGGCGATCCGAGTTTGAGTGCCACTCAGGCTGTCTACAAAATTGCCACCGATTTTTTTGGCAATGACTGGACGGACACGCAGTTTGAGATCGATGATCAGGGAATCTTTCCCAACATGTTCTTCCAGCCCCAATATGGGGCGCTCGCCACCTTCAGCAGCATTGGCCACTCGTGGTATCACGGGGGTACTCTAACGGTTCGCGAGCGGCTGAATAACTCGCTTAGCTTTGACTTTAACTACACGCTGTCACACTCGCTGGATGATGCCTCGGGTTTGCAAACCAGCGGCGGATACGGCGCGGCGTTTATTCTCAATCCACTGCGGCAGCACGATTGGTATGCCGATTCTGATTTCGATTATCGGCATATTATCAACATGAATGCGATCTGGCAGCTGCCGGTTGGTCGCGGTCGTTGGCTGTTCAATGATGCTAACAAGTGGGTCAATGGTTTCATCGGCGGTTGGCAGTTGTCGGGCATTTACCGATGGAATTCGGGGCTGCCGTATTCAGCACCCTATGACGACGCCCGCTGGGCGACGAATTGGAACGCGCAAAGCTATAACGTCAGGGTCGGACCAATTGACACGTGTCCAACTCGTGGCGGCGTGGACTCTCCAAAGCTCTTCGGGTGCAATACGACTGCGGCATACAGGAGTTTTCGAAACGCCAGGCCCGGAGAGTCGGGTGATCGCGCTCCCTTCAGGTTGCCAGGATACGTAAGTCTCGATTTGGGTCTCAGCAAAGAGTTCAAGATGCCCTGGGGCGAGAACCATAAGCTGCAGCTTCGTTGGGAGGTTTTCAACGTAACTAATACCCAGAGGCTGGGCAGTGTCGACGCCAGCCGGACCGGTTACGGAATCACTGCGGATCCCGGTGGCAGACCATACGGTTGCGTGGGTGCTGCCTGCGTGCCTCAGGATGGAACAGGTGACGGAACCCAAGCTACGCCGCCCACCAATTGGTCGAATTTCACAGCCATTCAGGGAACACCGCGAGTAATGCAGTTTGGACTTCGCTACTCCTTCTAACTGTCCTTGTGTCGTTGACACTCTTAAGCGGGTTGGAGACTCAATCTCCAACCCGTTTTGCTTACTCGCGGCTCGCATGGCCAATGCTTCATGAAAGATGAAATGGCTTAAGAAGAGATCGCGACAGCCCATTACGGCTGTGACGAGGGTTTATGAAGGTTGCCGGCAAGACATTTTCGCTGTCCTCGCTGATCATTTTGTGGGTCGCAAGTTTTGTTGTCTGTATGGCCCAGCGCGGCGTGCCGGCTTCAAGAGGGACTGGTTTCACTCTATTCGGGGATCTCGAGGTTACCCAGGCCAGCGCCACCGAGGTCAAGCCGCTAGCGTTCGATTTGCTCCTCTATACGCGCAGCGGCGTTTTGATAGATCGACAAAAGGTCGGAAGCAAAGGCCGTTACCGCTTTATCAATGTTCCGCAAGGAGATTTTGATCTTGTGATCGAGTTTGAAAATTCTGAGGTTGCACGCTCTCCGGTTCGGCTCACCGGAATCCCGACAGACTTTCGACAGGACATCGCCTTAGAGTGGCGAGAGAGTCCTTCACCAAAGCCCGCCCGGGCAGCGGTGGTCTCAGCCGATGATGTTTACGACCGCAAGTCCCCTAACCGGGATCGATTCGAGAACGCACGCACCGCGTTTGACAGAAAAGAATACGACAAAGCTGCAGCCCTCCTTCGCGAAATTGTGGCTGCTGATCCGCAGGACTTTCCCGCATGGGCTGAACTCGGCACCGTCCATCTTGCCGAGAAGAACTTGGCTGAGGCTGAGAAGGCATACTTGCGTGCGACCGAGATCCGGCCCAGGTTCTTTCTGGCGCTTTTGAATCTCGGTCGCGTTCGCCTGACGCAAACGCTTTATGTCAGCGCTATCGCCGCGCTGGAGCAGGCGGTAGCCGTTCAGCCAAAGTCGGCGGATGCAAACTACTTTCTTGGTGAAGCCTATCTGCAGAATAAGAAAGGATCGAAAGCAGTTGGATACCTAAACCAGGCAATCCTCCTCGATCCACAGCGAATGGCGGACGTTCACTTGCGCCTGGCGGCGCTTTATCACGGCGCCGGTCTAAAAGACAAAGCGGCGCTTGAGTATGAAGCATTTCTGAAGCAGCGGCCCGATTATCTGGATCGAAAGAAGCTCGAAAAGTACATCGCAGAAAATAAGAAACCATAATTAAGGCGGGTGTGGAACGGTCCACGCAAACATTGAAGGAACCTGTCAGCTGCCAACTTCGTTCAGCAAGCAAAGCTCGCGCACACGCGCGGAAAAACTCTTCAGGAGAAATTCAATGAAACGTGTACTAATCGTGGTGATGCTGGTGGTGGGAGCGGCGAGCCTCGGTCTGTGGCGATCGCACGGCGGCGTTCGTGCGGGTTTGAGCAAAGCCGTGGGCATGTCCGAAGGCGATTCGCAGGGCGAAGCTCACGACGAGGTTCGCAAGACCTTTGTGCTGCAACCCGGCGCACGCCTGGAGGTTGAGGGCATAAACGGCAAGGTCGACATTCAAACTTCAGACACCAAAACCGCGGAAGTCTATCTACTGCGCACCGGGAAGAACAGCGAGTCGCTTTCTCGCCGCCAGGTAACGATCGAGCAGACCGCGACCGGTTTGGTTGTGCGCGGAAGAGAGACGCGTCACGTAGGAATTTGGGACCATCTGTTTGGCAGCAATCCGAAGGAAGAGCTGACCATCAAAGCGCCGCGCCAAATCGCCCTGGCCCTTAAGGGCATCAACGGACGGGTCACGACCGGAGAGATTGAAGGCACGATTGAAGCGAAGGGAATCAACGGCAACGTCGAGCTAGGCCAGGCGAGCGAGTCGGCTGAGATTAACGGCATCAACGGCAGGGTCGTCGTAAGCTTGAAGCAGCTCGGCGAACGCGGCGCGCGCCTCAACGGCATCAACGGCGGCATCGAGTTGCGTCTGGCCAACGGCCTCAATGCCGATCTAACTGCCAAAGGAATGAACGGTAGTGTTCGTTCAGAGATCCCGGAGGTTACTGTCGACAAAGAAGAATTTGGTCACGGGTATTCGGCCCATATCGGCAGCGGGGGCGCGCCGATCACCTTGGCCGGCATCAACGGCAATGTGCGACTAACTCGCGGCGAAGGTCAGCCATCGAGTACGGCGACTACTGAAAAGAAAGCGGTAACTGAGAAGGTGTTTAAGTCTGATTCCGAAACCAGGCACGACAAGAGCGTGCAGT
Organism: Pyrinomonadaceae bacterium; assembly: GCA_030840675.1. Classification (GTDB taxonomy): domain Bacteria; phylum Acidobacteriota; class Blastocatellia; order Pyrinomonadales; family Pyrinomonadaceae; genus PSRF01. The sequence continues at coordinate 212 of JAVEEA010000003.1, read as the reverse complement.
GACCGGGTTCGAGATGACAATAAAAGAAAGAAACGGGGCCGGCAACACGCCGGCCCTTTCCATTTCTGATTGCACCGGGCAGCATCCTAACCTCCCAACAGATTTTGTCGTTCTTCCGATCGGACAACATCGATCCACGAAATCACACTAAACGGCACGAACAAATCCAGTTCCGCTTCGTGTGTCTTCGTGGATTTTCTTACTCGGGAAGC
>JAVEEA010000134.1 GCA_030840675.1 Pyrinomonadaceae bacterium | reverse complement strand
TCCCGTCGCGTAACCGACCTCGAGGTCGTCGGCTCGGATAACACTCGTCACGTGCTCGGCGGTCGCATCCGTTCCGCCCTCGGTTTGCGCGAACAACTGTTTGTGATCGAACGCAAGTATGACGAGAGCGGGCGAACAATTGGGTTCGCGTTCATCGGTCGCGGCTGGGGACACGGTGTGGGGATGTGCCAGGTGGGCGCGTACGGTCTCGCGAAGCAGGGTTTTACCTACGACCAGATTCTCAAGGCCTATTACACTGGCATTGAGTTGACGAGAATGTACTAGCGTCCGACAACTTTTAGAAAAATCCTGACAGCAAGCTAGTGGCAGCTTCAATGTCTAGTATGGTGACGTTATTCGTAGTGCCCAATTGTCCGCTGTGCGCCCAGGCGCGCGACTGGTTGCAGCAACACGGCGTCGCGTACTCAGAGCGGGATGTTGCCGCCGACTTCAGCGCGTTGCGTGCTATGTATAAATTGACGCGGCAGGGCCTGGTGCCTGTGTTCGTCGCCGCTGAACGCGTTCTCGTGCGACCCACTGACGAAGAGTTGGCGGCGTGGCTTGGCTAAGCTCAAGCAGTTCAGAGTTCAAACTTTAGTTTGTTAACTGCTCAGGACAGACAAACTAAGTTCAACTCTGAACCTTGCCTTGCGGTATCAGTATGCGCTTCTCGCGAAACCAAATCATCGGTGCGTTGCTGCTGCTCGCCGTCATCTGGATTGTCATTCTCTATCGCGTGTTATTCTCTGGCGCGTGAGCAGCAACGCACCACAACCAAACTCCGAAGTGGCATCTGAATCGGCAGGCCCGCAGGACGAACCGAAGAGCGGGCCGGATACCCGCCCACCCGGAGTCGTCGCGGTGGTTGGGCCAACTGCTTCGGGCAAGAGCGATTTGGGAATCGAACTCGCGTTGCGTCTAAACGGCGAAGTGATCAATTGCGACTCGGTCCAGGTTTACAGCGGCATCGAAATCGCCACCGCCAAAGTGCCAATCGCCGAGCGCCGCGGCGTCCCGCATCATCTGATCGATTTCGTCTCCCCACATATAAACTACACCGCCGGGGACTGGGCCCGCGCTGCCGTTGCGACTATTGCCGAGGTGCAGCAACGCGGACGCGTGCCGATTCTCGTGGGCGGAACCGGTCTCTACCTGCGCGCCTTGCGTAATCCCTTTTTTCCCAGTCCGCAAACCGAAGTGAAGTTGCGGGTACGTCTCAACCAATTGCGCGCAAGACGCGGCGCCGAACATCTCCATCGTCTGCTACAGCGTCTCGATCCGGACAGCGCTCTCGAACTCTACCCGCGCGACTGGCCGCGCGTGCAACGCGCCATCGAAGTGCGCCTGCAAACCGGCGCGGCCATGTCGCAACAAAAGACCACGCGGGCCAAGCCGTCTGAGAATGCGCGAGACATGCGCTTGATAGTCTTGAATCCTCCGCGCTCTGAACTTTACGAGCGCATTAACGAGCGCACGGAAAAACATTTTGCGGCCGGGTTAATTGCCGAGGTCAGGACGTTGCTTGACCAGGGTGTGCCACCAAACTCCAATGCGCTTGGCGCCCACGGTTACCGGCGCACGGTCGAATATCTGGAAGGAAAGCGCCCACTCGCGAGCGCGTTGGCACAAACGAAACTCGACGTCCGCCATTACGCCAAGCGCCAGTTGACCTGGTTTCGCCGCGAGCCGGGCGCCGAGTGGTTTGCCGGTTTCGGAACCGAGGTGCAAATCCAACGAGAGGTTTTAGAGATGCTGCTCAGCTGCGATCGGCTTCGGAGTAGCTGACCCTTTTCGCGACAAAAATAGGACATTCCGTGATGTCGATCTTCTTGTAACTCCTCAGGGCGCTGTTATAATCTGGCGGTACCCCCTTCCCGCATTTTCGCATTCCAGGACGTGACCCATGTCAGACGGAAGACCCGCGGCGCAGAATATTCAGGACGCATTTCTAAACACCGTACGCCGCGAAAAGACGACCGTGATGGTCTACCTGGTTAACGGCGCCAAGCTGACCGGACGCATCCGAAGTTTTGATAAGTTCTCAGTGCTGCTGGAAACGGGGGCGCACGAGCAGCTGGTTTTCAAACACGCCATCTCGACCATCTCACAAGCGCGCCGCAGCAGTGGAGACTTGCGTCCGCACGCGGGAACTGAAGCTCACGCTGATCAGACTCACCACCCTTTGCAGCCGTTGGGAAATCAAACCAGTAGTCAGTCGCCTGGCCGTTCAGTTAGTCAACCTGCCGACTCGCCCGAATCCTGACATTCCATTAAACTCTTGCGGGCAAATTTGAAACGCGGCAAGGGGAATTCGTGGCAGGGACTTTCATAACCTTCGAAGGCATCGACGGCAGCGGCAAATCGACGCAGTTAAAGTTGCTCGCTAGTTTTCTGGAGGAGAGCGGTTGCATGGTTCTGGTCACCCGTGAGCCCGGCGGCACGCCGGTAGGCAACCGGTTGCGCGCGGCACTGCTGGACGCGGATGAAGAAGTGGACCCGCTGACCGAACTGCTGGTATTTGCCGCAGACCGCGCGCAACACGTGCGCCGCGTGCTGCGGCCGGCGTTGGCTGCCGGACAAATTGTGTTTTCCGATCGCTATGCTGATGCAACCGCGGCTTACCAGGGTGCGGGCCGGGGTTTCAGTCCGAAGTTGATCGCGGAGATCATCGGCCTGGCGACTGAAGGACTGCAACCGGACTTGACGCTGCTCTTCGATCTCTCGGTTGAGGATTCGGCTGCGCGTACGCGCCGCCGCGCCGATGCCAAACAACAGAGCGACCGGTTGGACGCAGAGGCGCCCGATTTTCACGTGCGCGTCCGCGACGCCTATTTGGAGATTGCACGCGCCAACCCCGCACGCATAAAGGTGGTGGCAACCAACCGCCCCTCCGAAGTAACTCACGCACGAGTGAAGGAGATCGTGTTGCCGTTTTTGCGGAGCCGGGGACACGCCTGCGGCGGCTAAGAATCTATGCTGGACCAACTAGTTGGAAACGAGCGTGTCAAAAATCTGCTGCGTCGCATGCTGGCAGCGCGGCGCATACCGGGGGCGTTGCTCTTTACCGGTGAAGAAGGCATCGGCAAGAAACTGTTCGCGCTCGAGTTAGCGAAAGCACTCAACTGTCGCAGCCCGCGGGGCGTGGAAGGTTGCGGTACCTGTGGCGCATGCAAACGTACTGACCGGATCAACTATCCGCAAAGCGCTGAAGGAGACGAGTGGAAGGAAATTCTCCGCACCGATCACCCCGACGTGGGACTAGTCGTCGCGCCCAAACGAGTCCTGCTCGTGGAACAGATGCGGCTAGTTGAACGCGAAGCAAACTATCGGCCCTTCGAGGGAAACGCGCGCGTCTTTCTGATCGAAGACGCCGAGAAGTTTAACGACCAGGCCGCCAATGCGCTGCTGAAAATTCTCGAGGAACCACCGCCCACGTCTCATATCGTGCTCTTGACAGCGCGCCCTGACTTTCTGCTGCCGACCATCCGTTCGCGTTGCCAGATGGTTCGCTTCGCGCCGTTGACGGTGGAGGAAATCGCAGGCTATCTGGTAAGAAACAAAATCGCGAGCGCGCCGGAAGCGGGTATTCGTGCACGCGTCGCGCGCGGCAGTCTGGGCCGGGCATTGGCGCAGGACATGGAAGATTTTAACGAGCAACGTCAGGCGATGCTGCGCGTGCTGCAGGCGCTAAGCGTGACTGATGATCGCATGCAACTGCTTCGTGCGGCGGAGGAATTGAATGAGGCGAAGGTCAAGGATGAATACGAGTCACGACTGGACGTGCTGGAGGCGTTGATTCGCGACGCATGGTTGCTGCGCCTGGGCGTGCCGGCCGAAAACGTCGTCAACGAAGATCTGCTGCCACAGCTGCAGAAGATAAGCGCCCACCTCGACGGCCCACGTGCCGCGGGCTGGCTGGCGCTGATTGAAGAAGTGCGCGAACAGTTTATCGTGAACATCAATCGCAAGCCGGCGACCGATGCGTTGTTTCTCACCATGGCCGCCGCCGCGCCGCCGCTCGAAAAGAAGCGCTTCGTCCCTAATCCGCGATAACTGCCACGCAAGATTACTGGCGGGATGCGCGACAATAAAGGCCGCGCGAACATCTCACTCGCGCGGCCTGATAATGCAGGTGAAGTTTGTGTTTTGTGTTAGCTGATGCTGATCAGTTCCGGCTCGGCCACTGTCAGTTTCTTCGCTTCGATTTCGGCGAGCAGTTTTTCAGTTTCCATCACAAAAGCTTCGACTATGTCCTCGCCTGCGACCTTGCGCATCGGCACACCGTCCTTAAAAATCATCCCGACACCGCGACCGAAGGTTACGCCGAGTTGGGAATCGTGGGCTTCGCCTGGTCCATTGACGGCGCAACCCATGATGGAAAGATGCAGCGGCTCTTCGACGTGGGCCAGGCGGCGTTCGATCTCGGTCACAATCTCAACGAAGTTATCGACGTCGAGACGACCGCAGGTGGGGCACGCGACCACGGTCACACCGCGCGAACGTAGTCCCAGCGACTTCACAATCTCCCAGGCGACCCGGACTTCCTCCTGTGGTTCGGCGGCGAGCGAAACGCGAATCGTGTCGCCAATGCCCTCGTGCAGCAAAATCCCCAACCCGATCGCCGACTTGATCGTGCCGCCGAAAGCAGTACCAGCTTCGGTTACGCCCAGATGGAACGGGTAGTCGACCTTCTCGGCCAACAGGCGATACGCGGCCACGGTGCGATGCACGTCCGAGGCCTTGAGCGAGATGATGGTGTCGGTGAAACCGAGGTCCTCAAGAATTCCTATGTGGCGCATGGCCGACTCCACCATTGCCTGCGGCGTGGCAGTGCCATACTTCGCCAACAGATCCTTTTCCAGCGAGCCACCATTAACGCCGATGCGAATCGGTACCTGTTGCGCCTGCGCGGCACGGACGACCTCGACGATCCGTTCGTGTTTGCCGATGTTGCCGGGATTGAGTCGCAACTTATCGATGCCGGCCTCGAGCGCCAACAGCGCGAGCTTGTAATGAAAGTGAATGTCAGCTACCAGCGGCACGTCGGGCACGCGTTTGCGAATTTCCTTCAACGCGATGGCGGCGTCGTTGTCGGGCACTGCGAGTCGCACAATTTCACAACCGGCACGAACCATTTCCTCAATCTGCGCCACGGTCGCCCCCACGTCGGCGGTATCCGTCTTGGTCATGGACTGGATAACGACCGGCGCGCCGCCGCCGATTTGAAGGTGCTTAACTTTTACTGCTCTGGTCTGTCGCATGGGTTCGTAGTGATCGAGTTTCGAGTTTCGAGTTCCGAGTTCGGAGTTTCGGGTTTCGGGTTTCGAGTGTCGCGTTCCGAGTTTCGTTCAACTTCTTGAGTTCCAAATTCTAGATTCAAACTCTGAAACGCGAAAACTCGAAACTCGAAACTTCGAACTCGAAACTCAAAACTAATCTCACTTCCCGGGCGTGGTGGCCGCGGGCGCGCTGTTGTCGGAACCGCGGGTAAAGGTCTTCAGCACATCGTTAGTGATGACAAAAACCATCAGCAGCAGCACCATCACGAAGCCCACTTGCTGGATCCGATCGCGTACCCGCAGGGAAAGCGTCATGCCGATTGTTGCCAGCGCCCCCTCGATCAGCAGCAGGAAGATGGCGCCGCCGTCAAGCACGGGAATCGGCAGCAGATTGAAGATGCCCAGATTCAAACTTAGAAAAGCGAGCGTGGTAAACAGCCCGCCCCAGCCATAACGTTCCACGGAACTCGAGGCGGCCTTGTAGATTCCCACGGGACCGGACAACGTGTTGCGGGCCGAGCGTTGGCCCGTAAAAAATTGGCCCAACGCCTTGCCGGTCAAACGCAAAATTTCCAGATTCGTATCAACCGCGTAACGCAGTCCCGCGCCAATTCCGACCGGCACAAACGGTACGTCTTCCGCGGGTCCGAACCCCAGCCGCTCTTTACCGTCAGACAACTTACGGGCAGTCGCCGTGAGATCCCGCTGCTGTCCCTGGCGTTGCAAACGCAGCGTAATGGGTTCGCCTTTGTGTTCAGCAATGTATTGCGTCACCTGTTCAGCGCTGCGAACTTTTTGGCCGGCAATCGTAAGCACTTGATCGCCCGGTTGCATGCCGGCTTCAGCCGCTGGCGAATTGGGAGTCACTTCACGAACGACCACCGGAAGGTCGCCATAGTCCGGCAGAAAATCCAGCAGGCCGGCCGTCTCGCCGTCCTCGGTGCGCGGCACCGGAGTAATTTGCAACGGCACGCGTTGGCCGTTGCGCTCGACGACCACCGGCAAAGGCTGCCCCGGGGACAACAACGCGTCTCCGCGAATCGTGTCCCACTTCGGATGCTCAATGCCATTGAAAGCAACGATGCGATCGCCGCGTTGCAAACCGGCTTTCTCGGAAGCGCCGCCGGCCGCGATACTGCTGACAATGGGAGCGGGCGTCGCGGGGATGCCGTACATTAAGGCGCCAGCCAGCGGTATCGAGATGGCAGTGATTACGTTCATTACCGGACCGGCGATGGCTACCAACACTCGCTGCCAACGCGGTCGCAAATCAAACCGTTCGTGGGCCGGAATGTCTGCCGCACCCTCGCCCTCAATCGGCGCATTCGACTCGTCGCCGCCGAGCTTAACGTAACCGCCGAGCGGGATGGCCGACACGCGATAGTCAGTGTGTCCCCACTTCTTTCCAAACAGGCGCGGTCCGAAGCCGACCGAAAACGTCTCTACACGAATCTTGAAAAGCTTAGCCACAATGAAGTGGCCAAACTCGTGCAAAACTACAGCTGCGCCCAAAATGAAGATGAAAGCGAAAATCCCGGTAACAATAGTCATCAAACCCAAGTCTCTTTCTTAACAATTAGCTCGCCGACACTAAGCCGGTAATAGGCATCGACGCCCGCGCTCCCGGACCAGTTGCCGCATTTGAGTTTACGCGGCGACCTCGGGGACGTCAAACAACTTAACTGCGATTTTGGCGGACTAAACTGCCAGGTTGGGAGCATCGGCCGGGAATAACAATGAGGTGTCAGGCAAGCGACGGCGCGGTCCTGCTCAGTTTCTCGATTTCCTGCGCCGCGTTAAAACGTGCTGATGAATCGGCCGCGAGGATCGTCTCGAGCTCGGTCGCAGGCAGCGTCTGATGTTCATTCATCACCGCCTCAATCACCAGCGGTATGTCGGTGAGGCTGATGCGCTCTTCGATGAATGCCTGCACCGCAACTTCGTTTGCGGCATTCATGGCGGCAGGGAGAGTGCCGCCTGCTCGCAGAGCCCGGTAAGCAAGCGCGATGCAGGGAAAACGATCCGAGTCAGGCGGTTCAAAGTGCAGCGCCGAGAGGGCCGTTAGATCAAGCGGCGGCAATTGTGATCCCTGCCGTTCGGGAAATGTGAGTGCGTATTGAATCGCGTGACGCATGTCGGTGACGCCTAGTTGCGCGATCACCGAACCATCCACCAACTCAATCATTGAATGAACCACTGACTCCGGATGGACCACAATCGCGATTTGATCCGGCGCGAACCCGAAGAGCCAGTGGGCTTCGATCAC